>JAPWUQ010000316.1 GCA_028275445.1 Anaerolineae bacterium
CGCCGTCTTCCAGCTTGATCTCGGCGAGCTCCACCGGCCGGCGAAGCACCTGCTCGATCGCCAGGGCTACCAGATTGGCGGGGATGCAGGTGAATGGCTCCACATCCTTGGCCGCGAGCTTGCGCTCCACATCCTGATGCAGACAACCCTCCACCCGGATATGGAGCAACCGATCCTCCACCAGGTGGGACTGCCCCAGCACGATGCCTTCCTCGGTCAGGACATCTTCCACCGCCTTGATGATGGCATCCAGGTCCTGGCTCTGGATCTTCGGCAGGCATTTGTCCAGGAAATATTCCCGGCCCACGGTAGTCACCCGAAAACGGGCGCCTCTCCCGCGCTCGTCCCAGAAAGCCTTTTCCAGGTCGTACAGGACGCTGTTGATATATCCCAGGGAAAGTTTGCGGTCGTTCATGCTTCCTCCTCTTTGTAGTACGGGGTGCCCCATTTTTCAGCATGCACCAGCTCGTGCAGTGACAGGCGAGGACGCGGGCGGTGCGGCCGGGTCGGGTGACCGACGGAGATGACGCTGATGACCTTATAGTCCTCCGGCACATCGAGCAGGCGCTTTATGCGCTCTTCGTCGCGGATGTCGATGCAGGGAGCGATGACCCAGCAGGTGCCCAGGCCCAGCGCGGTGGCCATGAGGAGCATGTTCTCAATGGCGGCGGAGGTATCGTATGGCAAATCCCAGACCTTTTTCTTGCCGCATACCACAATATCCACCGGGGCATCGGCGAGGAAAGCGGAGACGTTACCGGAGGTGAGCTTCTCGAACACGGCCTTCCTTTTCTCTTCATCCTCAAGGCCCTTGAAGCGCTCGTGCATTTGCTTGGTGACGAATTCGGCGGTGAAGCGCCGGCCGCTCCCGCCGGCACCAATCGCCCCCAACAGCTTGCGCGTCTCCGGGTCCTTCACGACGATGAAGCGCCACGGCTGTGCATTCTCTCCCGAGGGGGCCTGACGAGCGGCTTCCAGGATCATCCGCAGATCTTCTTCGGACACTGGCTCGTCGGTGTACTGCCGGATGCTTCTGCGCTCGTGGATGACGAAATCAACCGCTTGAATCAACTCGTTTCGTTCCATCGGCTCAATCCCTTTCTGTGTTGAACAGAATTGGTCGCGCGGGGTACACAGCAACACACGGCGAACAGGCATTCGCCTGGTTCACGCTCATAAGGTAGGGATGGATCACAGCCAGATCGTTGGGTGTGGTCTGTTTCATATTATGATACCATGTATTGTATCGCAATACACAGTATAACACAGAAACGCGAGATTGTCAAGTCCCTCACAATGCCTGTTTGGAAATTCGTTGCAAATTTGGTAGGATTGGGAAAAGCGCAATATGCGCCGGGGAAATATGCAGTGCCGGCAGGCCCATGAACTGGCCCCGCCACCCCGAGCATTTGGGGAAATCCCCAAACCGCGCGATAATATGGGCGGATGCGATTATCCGGCTCGGCCAAGCTCATGCGGCCGTAGGTTCATGAACATACCAGAACAGGAGCATGCATATATGTGCCTGGGAGTGCCGGCCAAGGTTGTCTCGCTGACAGAAAACGAACTGGGCATGTTGATGGGCGAAGTGGACTTCGGGGGACTGCGGCGCGAGGTGTGCCTGGCCTTTACCCCCGACGTTCAGGTGGGCGACTATGTGATCGTGCATGCCGGCTACGCCATCAGCCGGCTGAATGAGCAGGAAGCGCAGGAAGCCCTGCAGGCCCTGGCCGAGCTGGCGGAATTCTCGGCGGCCGAGGGGGAATCCTTGTTCTTCGCCGCCGGCGAATGAGCCAACCTGGATCGCAGGGGCCGGCCCCCGCTGATCTTTCATCCCCGGTATCTGCGCATCCCCTCGATGTACCCAGGCGGACAAATTTTTCCCACGCGCCGCGCTGTGGTACACTGCGAGAGCATCGCTTTGCTTCATAGGAGAGGATCATGCTGCGCCTTCTGCTCATCCGTCATGGACAGACCCTGTGGAACGCGGAACTGCGCTATCAGGGACAGACCGATGTCCCGTTGAACGAGCTGGGCCGCCGGCAGGCGGAGGCGCTGGGCCGCCGGCTGGCCGGCGAGACCATCCATGCCGTATACGCCAGCGACCTCCAGCGCGCCGTTGACACCGCGGCTCCGCTGGCTGTCCCGCGCCGGCTGGAAATTATCAAAGAGCCTCGCCTCCGGGAATTGGATTTCGGGGAATGGGAAGGGCATACATTTGAGGAAATCCACCAGCGCGACCCAGAGGCCTATCAAGCCTGGCTGCGCACGCCGGAACAGTTCTCCGCGCCGGGCGGGGAAACCGGCAAACAACTGCGGGAACGCGTGCAGGCCTGGCTGGACGAGGTGCGGGCGAAGCACGATGAGCAAACCATCGCCGTCGTCGCCCACGGCGGGTCCTTGATAACCCTGTTACAAATTGCGCTGGGCCTGCCCTCGGAGGCGCGCTGGAAGTTCCGCATGACGCACGGGTCGCTCTCGGAACTGCATCTTTTCCCCGATGGCTGGGCCGTGCTGGCCCGGCTGAACGATACCTG
>JAPWUQ010000317.1 GCA_028275445.1 Anaerolineae bacterium
TCTGTTGTTGGCCGGCCGACAACTGGTCGGGGCGGTGGTGCAGGCGCTCGCCCAGGCCCATGCGCTCCAGCCATTCCACCGCGCGCTGGCGCGCCTCCTTGGCCGGCACACCGTCCAGCAACAGCGGTAGTGCCACGTTTTCCAGCGCCGTCAGCACGGGGATGAGGTTGAAGAACTGGAAGACGAAGCCGATCTTGCGCCGGCGCAGGAGCGTCAAAGAGTCATCATCCAATTGGGTGAGGTCCTGGCCGGCCAGCAGTACCCTTCCCTCTGTCGGGCGGTCCAACCCACCGATCAGGTGCAACAGCGTGGATTTGCCGCATCCGCTGGGTCCCATCACGGCCAGGAATTCCCCTTCATTGACGCTGAGGTTGACGTGGTCGAGCGCGATGACCGCGGTTTCCCCACTGCCGTAAATACGGGTGAGATTTTCGGTCTGGACGATCTTCATGGCGCACGCTCCTTGGGTATACTATCTGGGATAGAAGGGAAGGATTTGGGCGGCCGGCCGCGCCGGCGCATAGGCGGTTCGGGCAATGGTTGTCGGCGCACCTCATCCAGCCGGGCTTCCAGCATATCGAGCCAGCGCAGGTCTGCTTCCAGGTGCATGATCGCCTTATCGTGCAGGAGGATCACCCCCAGTTCTCGGGTGGGGTCGGCTTCTGCCCGCTGGGTGGTGACCCGGTGGAGTTCGCGATAGAGCGCGGCCCGCTGGGTCTGGAGGATGCGTCTGGCCAGGCCCTCGTCAATGGAGAGGGCCAGCATGCACTTCAGGAAGATATCGTCGTGGAGGGTAGGCTGGACCTCCTCGCTTTGGAGCCAGGCGAGGAGTTCGGCCTGGCCGGCGGGGGTGATGGCGAACACGTGCTTCTCCGGCCCGCCGCCTTTCTCTACGGCTTCCTCACACACCAGGCCGGCCTCGGCCAGGCGCGCCAGGGTGTTGTAGACCTGGGCCGGCTTGAGATCCCAGTTCTCCGCGCCGCCTACCAGCGCCTGCAGACGAGCATGCAAGGCATACCCATGTTCCGGCTGTTGGGCCAGCAGGCCGAGGATCGCGTACCGAACCGACATAGCATTCCTCCCGCCGTTGGAGTAAATATATAACATAGTGAATAGTTTTTGTCAAGGCGCCGATAGCGCAAGGACCGGCGGGAACTCCATCCCGTCCTCCAAGGAGGCCAGGCTCCCCCTGCCAGGCTTGACGGCGTGTACGGCTGTGCATAAGGTTGTGCCGGCGCGGGACGGGCAGACTGCCGCAAGTGGTGCGGCGCTTGTCTTGCAAACCGGCCGGCATATTACCCCACCCTGCTCTTTTAAAATTTCGATTTTAATCTTTCAGTTGACAAACGCCGGCGGGTGTTGTAGAATATATGTAGTGTTGCGATATCACGTGCATCCCCATATGTAGGTTGGCCGGGGGTCTCGGGCAACAGGGTTTTGGCATGCGACCTGCCAGGACAGGGAAAACAAGCTCATGCGGCTGGAATGGATTGGCGGCCTGACCGGCTCGCCGGCAATGATACTGGACAATCCCCTCGCCCTGATATTCCTCGCCCTCGCCCCGCTGTTCGTCATTTTCATTTTCTGGCTGTATCGGGAGGAAATGTCCATTATCCGCCGGCGTCTTCCGCTCTTCCTTTCGACGCTGGCCGCCGCCATCACCACCCCCCTGCTCCTGCGCGTCTCCGACGTTTCCGTGCCGGCCGCGTCTGCCCCCGTCCCCTTGCTGGCATCCATGCCGTTATTGATGGCCGCGCTCTGGCTGGGACGTGCGCCGGCCGCGCTGGCCGGCAGTATCAGCGGCCTCGTCTATGCCCTCTCCGCCGGCGCTCCCAGCCTGCACCCACTGCACGGCGCCCTGGCCGGCTTTGTGCTGGCCTGGTGCCTGCGGCAGTCCCGCCGCGGGCCGCTGTTCACCCTGCTGCGCCAGCCGCTCCTCATCGCACCGCTGGTCAGCCTGCTCCTCTGGCCACTGCCGCTGTACGCCTACCTGGTGAACCCTGCCCTGTGGGCCGGCCTGTTGGCGCCGGCGGTCCCGCCGGCCGGCCAGATCATCCCGGCGCTGGCCGGCGCGCTCCTGCTTGGCGGCCTGGCACAGCTTCTGCTCGCCCTTTCCCCCGCACTGCGCCAGAACATCCGCTCGGCGGGGGAAAGCACGCCCCAGCGGACGCTGGCCGGCAGTCTGCGCGCCCGGCTGATGCCGCTGATCACCATCATCGCGCTCATCTCCATCATCGCCCTGTACGCCGCCAGCACCCGCATCGCCTTTGAACAAACCTTAAGCCGCATGGAGAACTCCGCCGGCGACATCATCCGCGCGCTGGAGGGCACCGTCCAGGCCGGCCTGGAAAGCCTGGAGTCCGTTACCGCCGCCGGCCGCTTCGCCGACATCTCCACTGACCAGTGGGCCGGCGCGCTGGGGGCGGTCGAACTGGCCAATGCGCCCTTCCAGGCCATCATCCTGCTGGACCAGACCGCCAACATCGTTGCGGCGCGGTCCCTGGGCGAAAGCGCCGGCAT
>JAPWUQ010000318.1 GCA_028275445.1 Anaerolineae bacterium
GTTGAGCACGATCAGGCGCGTGTGGGGGCGCAGGGCATGTTCGAAATGGCGCGGCTGAAGCACCCCGGCCGGCGATGCCGGCACCATCGTCAGCTCCACCCCCTGGCGTTCCAGGGCGCGCAGGGGCCGCATGACGGAATTGTGCTCCATACTGCCGGTGATCACATGGTCGCCGGGCCGCAGGAGCCCGCGCAAAATCGTGTTCAGGGCTTCGGTGACATTCTTGCAGAAGACGACGCGCAGGGGGTCCTCGGCGCCGAACATCTCCGCCAGCAGGGCGCGGGTATCGTACACCAGCTCGGCGGCGGCAGTGGAAAGGCGGTGGCCGGCGCGGCCGGGGTTGGCGCCGATATAGGTGATGAAGTCTGCGATGGCCTGGGCAACGCCGGCCGGCTTGGGCCAAGAGGTGGCCGCGTTATCGAGATAGATGATGTCGGGCACTTGCGGGTCCATGGGTCCTCCTCGCTGGCGATTATAGCACCGGCCGGCCGCCGCCGCAAATCCATGCATCTTGATTATACTGTTATTCCAAAATTTTATAAATGTGGCAGGGGGCCGATACATTATGAACAAATTTTAACCCTATTTTTATCTATTTTCATGTTTTGTATAGCTGTGAGACGTATAATATAAAAGGGATTCTGTCGCCGGGGCCAATTGACGCTGGCGGCATTCTCCTGTATAGTACGGCAAGCTCGATATCACGCACCGAGGGAATGGGGTCCATGAAAGGACGAGCGATCGACCGTTGGTTTGGCCGGCTCGGGATTTGGGTGACCCTGGCCCTGATCATCCTGGGGCTGAGCTGGTTGTCCATCCATGCGCAACCTCCGGAGAATACCGCCCCCTCTCCGCTGATGTCCGATGCCGAAGGCGCCGGCATTGTGAGCAACGCCGGCGTCCTCTACACCAAGGATCGCGTCAAATATCCCGGCATCTATGTCATGCATGACGGCGCACACCTGGATCCGGCGCAGTACCCCGGCATCTTCGTCGGCGGCAACGGCCTGTTCGAATGGAACCAGATTGAGCCTGAGGAAGGCTATTATAACTGGCAGATCGTGGACCAATGGATCGCGCATGAGGCCGTCCTGGGGAAGCGGGCGAGCCTGGCCTTTCATTTTATGGAGGGCGGGGGGAGCACCGTCCCCGATTGGGTGTTCAGCAAGGCCGGCGCCGGCAAGTTCACCTGCACCTGGACCATCCCGAAATACTGGGACCCCATTTTCCTCGCCAAGCTGGAACAATTCATCAAGGCGGTCGCCGAGCGCTATGACAATGACCCGCGCGTGGAGTGGATCCAAATCGGCACCGGCATCTACGGCGAGAACCAGCCCTCTATTGACGCCGATGACGCCTGTGTGAAGGCCGCCATCCAGGCCGATCTCCCTGGTGTGGACCCGGGCGGCTTGTGGGTCGGGGTGGTCAAAAACATCACCCGTTTTTACGCCGAGGCGTTCAAGAACAAGCCGGTAATGCTCCAGTTCGCGCCGACTTTCATCCACCCCTGCGAGCGGAAGTGGACCACCTCCTATGCCGCCAGTCTGGGCATCGGCGCCAAGCACAACGGCCTGCGCTGGGACGATGACCCCGCCATCATTCCGCCGCCGCACCCGCTGGCCGGCTGTGGCTTTTACGACCCCTTCCTCGATTACGGCGCCTCCGTGCCGACCGGCTGGGAAGCAGTGCGCAACCCTTACATGACCGACGAGACCAAGGAATACTGGGGCTTCCTGAACGGGCTGGACAAGCATCCCGATTACATCAATGTGGCGCGTGACCTCATCACCACCACCGCCGACCCGGACTTTCTGCGCTTCGTCAACCGGCATCTGGGCGTCACGCTCAAGAACACCCCCAGCGTCTGGATCGCCCTGCGCGAGACGGAGCAGAGCTGGATGCCGCAGTGGGGGGATTATCAGTTCTGGCTCTATCGCCGGGATGATATCCCTGGCGGGAAGACCGTTCCCCTCTGGAACGTGGGCACGCACAAATACGGCCGCTATACCCGCCGCACCGACCAGGCCACCGGCAACCCCTACATGTTCTTCAACGTGGACGACGGCTATATGTACGGCGGCCAGCAGGCCATCACCCTGACGGTGATTTACTACGACCAGGGGAATGACCGCTGGTTCCTGGATTATGACGCGGTGGGCGGGACGGGCCGGCGCGAGGTCCGCAAGACCAATACCCTGACCTGGAAAAAGGCCGTCTTCGTCATAGATGATGCCTCTTTCGCCAACCGGCTGGCCGGCGGCAGTGACTTCCGCATTGACTGCGCCGGCGACGGCGACGAGATCATCCACTTCGTCCAGGTGGAAAAACGCGGCGGAGTGTCCGATCCGACCCCCACGCCGAACCCCTTTGCCACGCCCACGCCGACCTGGAGCCCGCCCACCCTGCCGCCTTCACCAACGCCGACGCGCACACCGACGCGCACCCTGACGCCCGCCCCTGGGCTGGGCTTCTATGTGACTTCCCTCCAGGAAGGGCGCTCCG
>JAPWUQ010000072.1 GCA_028275445.1 Anaerolineae bacterium
GAGAACAGCCCGGCCAGCCGCGCCGGCCTGCGCCCCGGGGACATCGTCCTGGAAGTGGACGGCGAGAACATCCAGGGCTGGAGCACCACCGAGGCCGTGGCCAAAATCCGCGGCCCGCGCGGCACCAAGGTGAAGCTTCTCATCTATCGCCCCAGCACGCAGGAGCAGTTTACCGTGGAGATCACCCGCGAGCGCATTGACATCCCCACGATCGAGACCCGCTGGCTCGAGAATGAGACCATCTTTTACCTGCGCCTGCGGGAGTTCAATTCCCTGGCGGATGACAAGGTGCGCGAAGCGCTGAAAGAGATGCAGAGACACGGCGCAAAGGGACTGATTCTCGACCTGCGCGGCAATCCGGGCGGACTGCTCGACGTGGCGGTATCGGTGGGCAGTGAATTCGTCGGGCAAGGCATTATCACGGAAGAGCGGGCCAAAGATGGCACGACCAAACAGTATCCAGCCCTCGCCGGCGGCCTGGCTACTGACCCATCCCTGCCCATGGTGGTGCTGGTGAATCAGGCCAGCGCCAGCGCCTCGGAGATCGTCGCCGGCGCCATCCAGGACTCCGGGCGCGGCCTCCTCGTCGGCACACGCACCTTTGGCAAAGGCGCCATCCAGCAGGTGCACCAGCTCTCCGATGGCTCCCAGCTCCGTGTCACCATCGCGCACTGGTTCACGCCCAAGGGGCGCGATATCCACAAGAACGGGCTGGAGCCGGATGTGCCGGTCGAGCTGTCCTGGGAGGAGTATCAGGCCGGCCGCGATACCCAGCTCGAAAAAGCGCTGGAGGTCCTGAAAGAACGCATCGGTGGGAGTGCCGGCAGTGTGCTGTTCCTGCCGGCGGTGGTATATGTCCATTTCCCATCGTGAGATACGGTCGAACGAGGGCCATTATGACGAAGGATAGAGAGGCCATCCGGGTGATCGCCACCAACCGCAAGGCCTACCATGACTATCATCTGGAGCAGACCTTTGAGGCCGGCATTGCGCTGACCGGCTCGGAGATCAAATCGGTGCGGGCCGGCCGCGTCAACCTGCGCGACAGCTTTGTCCAGATCCGCAACGGGGAAGCCTGGTTGGTGGACGCGCATATCGCCCAGTACGAACAGGCATCGCGCGACAATCATGAGCCCAAGCGCGATCGCAAGCTCCTCCTGCATAAGCAGGAAATCGCACGTCTGGCCAGCCGCGTCCAGGAAAAAGGGTATACCATTGTGCCACTGCGCATGTACCTGAAGGGCAATCTCGCCAAAGTGGAGATCGCCCTGGCGCGCGGCAAGCGCCTATACGATAAACGGGAGGCCATTGCCCAACGCGACAGCGAGCGCGAGATGGAGCGGGAATGGCGGGAGGCAACCCGCCGGCGGGATTGGTAAAACGGAGGGGGCCATGCCGGCGCGCATCCCAGGGCGCGAGTGCGTCCCGATACGGTCTATCCGCATGCTCAACCAGATGCCCGATGCGGAGAAGCATGCCATCCTGCGCCGGCTTATCCCCTCCATGCTCCTGCGGGATTTCGGCGTTGACCCCATCCGGTTAGTGGATGCGCAGGGCCGGCCGGCGGTGGAATTCGAGACGATTCCAGGCACGGCGTATTTCATCATCCGCGTGCGCCCGGTTCCCGAAGAAACCGACTGTGCCCTCTATCTCCAACTGGCGGACACCCCATTCTCCCAGTTGGAGCTTCTGCTGGTGATCCTCAATAACCTGCGTTCCGAGCGGTTCCATGTGGACCGGGACGAGCATGGCAATCCCACGCAGTTCGGCACCCTGGCGCGCAACATCCCCGAAGAAATCCGGGCCATGAAGGCCGGCCTGGCTCCTGGCCAGGTGCGCCGCGGCTTGGGCCTCCTGCGCGAGGTCCTCTTCCTGATAGAGGATTTCACCGCCGCCCTGGGGCACGATACCTTCTTCCTCACCCCGCTGGCGTATCACACCGCGGTGCTGTTCGAGCGCTATGGATGCGGCTATGTCCAGGGCCGGGTCAAAATGGAATGGATCGATCGGGAGTTCCGCCCCGGCGGCGAGCTGTGGGAGCGGCTGGACCGTTCCTCGCCCTTCCGTCAGCCGGAACTGGCGCACAGCGTGCGGGGACGCAGTTGGGCCATTCACGACGGCATCCTGGGGGAGCCGTGGAACGGCGTGCGGATGTACAAGCGGGTCGGGTATGACGCCGGCATCCGCACCGTTTCCCCCGATATTTTCTGGTGAAAGTCTACGAGCGCATATACGGCGCGAAGCGTCCGGCCAGGTCCACTGGTAACTGCCCCACGATCTCCACGCCCTCTGGCGTATGCTCTTCCTTCTCGATGGACCCGAAGCGGTGGAACAAGGAGACCAGCTCGCCGGCGCTGAACGGGATGCGCACCACCACGTCAATCATCTGCTGGGTCAGCGTGCGGTCCACCAGCTCCAGCAGTCGGTCCACCCCCTCCCCCGTCAGCGCGGAGATGCCGACGCTGTTGGGGAACTGCTTCAGCATCTCCTGTACCGCCGCCGGCGATTCCAATTTATCAATTTTATTCAGCGCCGTGATAATGGGGATGTGGTCCGCCCCCACCTCTTTGAGCACTTTGGCCACGGCGCGGCACTGTCCCAGCACCGCCGGCGAAGTTATGTCAACCACATGGATGAGCAAATCCGCCTCGCTGATCTCCTCGAGCGTGGCGCGGAACGCCGCCACCAGCATCGTCGGGAGTTTGTGGATGAAACCGACGGTATCGGTGAAGAGCACCTCCCTACCCCCGGGCAGTTTCACCCGTCGGGTGGTGGGATCGAGCGTGGCGAAGAGCTTATCCTCCACCAGGACGCCGGCGCCGCTGAGAGTATTGAGCAAGGTGGATTTGCCGGCGTTCGTGTAACCGACCAGCGCGACCGTGGGGATCGCGGCCTCACGCCGGCGCTGGCGGTAGCGCTGGCGGTGCTCGCGCACCTCTTCCAGCTCCTTGCGCAACTGCGTGATGCGCTTGCGGATGAGCCGGCGGTCCGACTCAAGCTGGGTCTCGCCAGGGCCGCGCAGACCAACCCCGCCCACACCCTGCCGGGAGAGGTGCGTCCACTGCCGCGTCAGGCGCGGCAGACGGTACTCATACTGCGCCAGCTCGACCTGCAGGGCTCCCTCGCGCGTGCGCGCATGCTTGGCGAAAATATCCAGGATGAGCGCAGTGCGGTCTATGATGCGCACATTGAGGGCTTCTTCGAGGTTGCGCTGTTGTGTAGGGGATAGGTCCACGTCGAAAACAACGATGTCCACGTCCTGGGTGGCGATGATTTCCTGAATCTGCTCGACCTTGCCCTGGCCGATATAGGTGGCGGGGTGGATGCTTTCCAGCGCCTGGGTGACGCGCCCCACGACTTCCAGGCCGGCCGTCCGAGCCAGCTCCGCCAGCTCCTCCATGGAATTCTCCAGCGGCCAATCGGTCTCCTCGCCCTTTATCTCCACCCCGACCAGAAGGGCGCGTTCGGGCGCCGGCCTGGCGATTTCCTCGCCGGAGAACTCCTGCCGAAACCGTTGGCGGTATAACGTGCGCAGTCTTCTCATAGGCTGTTTTTCGTCCTCGTGTGCTACCTCCTCACGGCTGTACGCGCAGGGATGTGTCCAACAAAACCATCTCATGAACCGAACGCATGCAGGGAGATGCTCAGGATTTTCCAGGCGCCTTGTTCCTGGCCGACGCGCCATTCGCCGCGGAATGCCCGGCGAATTGGCCGGCCGTTTTCCACGGCTTCCATCCACAACGGGGCCTGGAAGACCAGCACATCGCCCTCCTGCGCCGGCGGGCTTACCTCGCCCAGCCACAGATCGCGCACGCCGGCGACGGAGAGCAGGAACGCCTTGTAATCCTGTCGGGCCTGCATTTCCGCCGAGAGCATCTCATAGGCCGATCGGTAGTCGCGGCGCTCCAAGTTCAGGTAGTACGAGACCAGGCATTGTTCGGGGGTGTCGGCCGGCAGGACCTCCACAGCATCGGATGCCAGGGCATACACGCTCCTCTCAAACCGATACGCCACGCCGTCCCAGCGCGAGATCTCCTGCAGGACGACGCCATCCCATAAGTTCTGCACGGTGATGATCTCCGGCAGGCCATCCCGGTCCAGGTCCATCAGCTCGACGCCGGCATCCCCGCCAAAGCTGGCCAGCAGAGGATAGGCGTCGCTCCGGTTCCATGAGAAGATGCTGAGCTGGTGCTGGCCGGCCTGGCTCAGGCCATGCACCAGAATCTCCACCAGCCCGTCTCCCGTCACATCCTGCACCCGAACCTGGCAGACGGGCAGTTCGCTTACCAGCGTCCCGGAATTGTCCTGTCCCTGCATATCCGCGGTCCTGCCCAGCAAGTACATCTGGTCACCGTCCAGCACAAAGCCGGCCGCTCCCGTTCCGCCCAGCGGCACCAGCTCGAACAGCCCCAGCCATTCCCGCTCGCCGTCGCCGTCCGTGTCCGCGAGCTGGAGGCAGAACGGCTCGACGCCGAAGGCGCGCGGCCCGCTGAGGAACGCGTTCATCGCCTGGGCGGACATAGGCGCCGGCGTGGGCATGGCTTGCGAAGACAGCGCTCGCTCTTCTGTCGCAGTGGGTTCCGCCGGCACAGCGCCCACTTGTTCCGCAATGGTGCCGGCGCCGGCGGACGGCGTCGCTGATTCCAGCGAGCGCGCCAGCGGTGGAATAAGGTCGGTTGGGGACACCTGACAGCCGGCCAGCATGCCGGCGAACACGACCACAATAGCTAGACGAGTCAGCCTGCGAGGCGTGAAATGACTGCGCATCATGCCGTTATTCCCCCGACGACCTCAGCAGTCCGGACTGCACCAGATAGCGCGTGCGGGCTGGACTGCTCCCCTGCTGAAGGGGCAAGATCACGTGAAACGTACTGCCGGGACAGCACACTTCGTCGTACCCGGGGCTTTCGGCCCAGATAATGCCCCCGTGCGCCTCGATGATGCCGCGGGCGATGGTCAGCCCAAGCCCTGGGCCGGCGCCTTTGAAGCGGGATTTGCTGGTGCTGTGCAGGGTGATATCCCCCACGCGATAGAACTTCTCGAAAATCCACTCCAGCTCCTCTGGGGGGATGCCGATGCCCGTGTCCGCAATCGTCAGCTCCACTAAAGCGTCGGACTGCGCGCCATCAACATATAACAGCCGGCCCGAGATGTCAATTCGCCCCCCATCGGGCGTGTATTTGATGCCGTTGCTGATGATTTTCACCAGCGCCTGATGAAGGCGCTGGGCATCGCCCATGATGTATGGAAGCCCGGCCAGCTCTCCGATATAAATCCGCACCTGGCGCTCCGGCGCGCCGGATAGCGCCTCTTTCACCGCCAGGTCCACCAATGTATCGAGCGAGAGCGGCTCCAGGTTCAGCTCCAGAGACTGCGCCTCGATGGAGGCGACGTCTATCATATCGTCAATGATCTCGCCCAGGCGCTGCGCGCCGCGCAGGATGCCGGCCACCAGGCCGGCCAGCTCCTCGGCGTCCGGCCGGCCGTGCAGACGCTCCCCCAAAATGGTCGCATACCCCTGCACCAGCGTCAGCGGCGTTTTCAGCTCGTGCGCCGCGATGCTGATAAAGGCCGATTTCGTCTGCTCCAGCTTGGCCAGCCTTGCCAATGCGTCCCGGATTTCTGAGTCGTTCATCCTCTGCTGTCCATCGTCCATGGTCTATCGTCCATCGTCCATGGTCTATCGCCCATAGTCCCTCGTCTATGGTCTGCCGCTCTTCTCCACCCACCGCTCCAGCACGGCTCCGACGCGCTGGAGGCTTTCCGGGCTGACCCTGTCCGGCGTGTCCTGATGAGTGTGCCAGTAGGGGTAATCGAAGTCAATGAGCAGGCACGCCGGCCATCCCCTTTCGATGAACGGCAGATGGTCGTCAATGATGCGCCAGCGCGTGCGCTGGATAAAGACATCCGTGTATCCCAGTTCGGCGGCCACAGCCCAGATTTCCTGGCACAGTGCCGGCGTGGAATTCTCCTCCAGGTAAATCTGCAGGTCCGCATCGCCGATCATGTCGACGACCACCACAGCCTGGGGGGCGGTATCCAACTGCTGGGCGAAATACCGCGCTCCGACCGACCAGTCCCAGCCGGCGATCTCTCCCCGGTCTTCGGCATCGAAGAAGACCAGCCAGATCGGCCGGCGGACAGGCCGAAGCGCTCGCGCCAGCTCTAACAGCACCGCGGTGCCGCTGGCACCGTCGTTGGCGCCGGGAATGGGTGCAGTGGGATTGTCGGGGTCGCGGTCGGCCTTTGGCCGAGTGTCATAGTGCGCCGCCAGGATGATGGGCTGGCCGGCGCCGCCGGCCTTGCCGATGATATTCTCGACCGTTGTCCCCTGGTGCTGGAACGTCTGCGACGTGACCTGCCACCCGTTTTCCTGCAAAGCGGTGCGGATAAGCTGTTTCAGCTTCTGATGCGCGTCAGAACCCGTGGGGCGCGGCCCCAGGTCGCACTGGGCGGTGACCCAATCGTACGCGCGCCGGCCGTCAAACGCAGTGGGAGTATGAGAGATCTTCGTCCTACCCCACCCTGCCCATATGAGGATAAGGGCCAGCGCAATTACTATGACGGTAACGAGCAGTGCTGATTTGCGCATGCAGGAAATCCGGCTTTCGTATAGCGTATCAATCTGCTTCCCAGAAAAACCCTCCCGAGCGAACCTGCCCCTCAATATGTGACTACACGAAAGGTGGGGCTGAGCACCCCTTTTACTATACAGGGGAAATGGCGCGAAGTCAATCGATGTCTGACAAATTCGGCAGGTCGCGGCGCGCCCGCTCGACATACGCCTGCGCCCGGGACCGCTTGCCCCGCGGCATCCGCTCCAGCGCCGGCATAATCCCAAAATTGGCCTTCATCGGCTGAAAATCTTTCACCGCCGGCGAGCTGACGTAATGCATCAATGCCCCAATCATCGTCGTCGGCGGGAACACCACCAGCGGCTTGCCGCGCGCCAGCCGGCTGGCGTTCACCCCCGCCACAAACCCGCTGGCGGTGGAACCGACATACCCTTCCGTGCCGGTGATCTGGCCGGCGAAGAAAATCCGCTCGTCAGAGCGCAACTGCATGGTGGGCTTTAACAGCCGCGGCCCGTCAATAAACGTGTTGCGGTGCATCTGTCCGTAGCGCACAAACTCCGCATGCTCCAGGCCGGGTATCATGCGGAACACCCTGTCCTGCTCGCTCCAGCGCAGGTTGGTCTGGAACCCGACCATGTTGTACAGGGTGCCGGCCAGGTCATCCTGGCGCAACTGCACTACGGCGAACGGCCGCTCTCCCGTGCGGGGATCAATCAACCCCACCGGCTTGAGCGGGCCAAAGGCCAGCGCATCCCTGCCCCGCTTTGCCAGCACCTCGATGGGCAGGCAGGCTTCGAAAAAGCGCGGATCCTCGGTCTCAAAGGTATGCAAGGGAATGGTCTCCGCGCTGACCAGCGCATCCACGAAGCGATAATATTCCTCCGCCGTCATCGGACAGTTGATGTAATCATCATCCCCTTGGCCGTAGCGCGAGGCACGGAATGCCTTGGTCATGTCAATGGATTCCAGGGTCACAATCGGCGCCATCGCATCGTAAAAGTACAGATGTTCGCCGCCCGTGAGCTTGCGTATCTCCTCTGCCAGCGGCTCAGAGGTGAGCGGACCGGTGGCAATGACCACAATGCCCTGGCGGGGGATTTCGGTCACCTCCGCGCGGCGCACTTCGATCAACGGGTGGCTCAAGATCCGCCGCGTCACCTCTTCGGCGAAGGCCTCCCGGCCCACAGCCAGGGCGCCGCCGGCCGGCACCCGCGTCGCATCGGCGCAGGCCAGGATCAGCGACCCCAGTTTGCGCAGCTCCTCCTTCAGCAGGCCAGGCGCCCGGTCCGGCAAGTCGGAACCCAACGAGTTACTGCAGATCAGCTCGGCAAATTTATCGGTCTGATGCGCCGGCGTCATCTTGACCGGCCGCATCTCGTACAAGATGACCGGCACGCCGCGCTGGGCGATCTGCCAGGCCGCCTCCGCGCCGGCCAGTCCACCTCCGATCACAATAATTGGCTCCATAGCTCCACCCTATTGCCCATTTTCCCTGACAGGATATCGCAACAGCTCATTCACCCGCTTCATCACACCCTTCATTATACCTGCTTTCCTGGAGAAAGTCCACTCGCTCCGCGCCCGCGCTTTGTTATGTCCGGTTTGGCCGATTTGACCGGCGCCGGCAGTTATGGTAAAATTTCCCCTGCGTCGCCGCCACCAGAGAAAATGGGATGACAAGATGCCCTCAACCGCACTCAAAGAACGCCTGCTGTCCGCAGAGGAAATTCTGGACCTGTTCGCCGGCCTCCAGCCCGACCCGGCCTGGTCGTTCGCGGAATGCACGCCGCGCGATACCTGCCGGCTGACCCACGGCTATCACCGCTATCCCGCCAAGTTCATCCCCCAAATCGTGGATAAACTGCTGGATATCTACACCGACCCGCGCCGGCCCACCGTGGTCAACGACCTCTTCATGGGGAGCGGCACGACCATCGCCTGCGCCATCGAACGGGGGTACCGCGCCACCGGCACGGACATCAATGAGGTCGCCTGCCTCATCACTCGCGCCAAGTCCACCCCGCTGGACCCGGAGAAGCTGGAGCGCCGCCGGCTGTGGCTGTACGAACGCCTGCGCCCCTTGGACGACGGGTACGTCAGCGACGGCGTGCTTCCCGCCATCCTGCCGCAGTCCGAACGCATTGACACCTGGTTCCCTGAGCGCCAAAAACATGAGCTGGGGCAGATCCTCGCCGCCCTTATGGAAATCGAGGACGAGGACGAGCGCAACTTCTTCCTGTGTTGCTTCAGCCATATCCTGAAAAACTGCTCGCTCTGGCATATGGGCTCGACCAAGCCGGCGCGCGACCCCTCCCGCGAGCCGCGCCGGCCCTGGCCCACCTTCCTCGTGCACCTGCAGAAGATGAGCGACCGCAACCGCTCCTTCTGGCACACCGTGCCGCCGGCGGTGCGCACGCACATTCACGAGTACCTGGACGTGCGCTGTCATGACGCGCGACAGCTCCCCTTCCCCGACAATTCAACCGACATCCAGATCACATCGCCGCCTTATGTCACCTCCTATGAGTATGCGGACCTGCATCAGCTCACCGCTCTCTGGCTGCATTATGTCCATGACCTGCGGGACTTCCGCCAGAAGTTCATCGGCACCTCGCGGCCAACTAACCACCGCCCCTATCATGGGCATTCGGAGATCGCGGAAGAAATCCTCGCACAAATGGAAAGGGCGGACGCCGGCCTGGTGCCCAGCATCCGCCGCTTCTTCAGCGATATGAGCGAATGTTTCTCCGAAAGCTACCGCATCCTGAGGCCCGGCGGCCGCGCCTGCTACGTCATCGGTAACACCCAGCTCAAGGGCGTCGCCGTGCGCAATGCCGAGGTGTTTGTGGAGCTGATGCAGGAGGCCGGCTTTATCCTGGAACGCGTCATCAAGCGGCAGATCCCATCCAAAATCCTGCCCCAGCGGCGCGATCCCAACAACGGGCGCTTCGTCTCTCACCAGATACCGCAGTGCGTCGAGGCCTATCCGGTCGAATATATCATCATCATGCGCAAGCCCTAGGGCCTCAGCTCATGGCCCCGCCGCCCACCGTGATGACCTCCCCGTTGACATAGGTATTGGCGGCGGAACCCAGGAACAACACCAGGCGCGCCACGTCCTCCGGCGTGGCCAGCCGGCGCACGGGTACCCGCTTGGCCATGGCCTCCCTGGCGCTTTCCGAAAGGCTTTCCAGCATGGTCTCGGTCAGCATCAGGGTGGGCGCCACCGCGTTGGTCAGGATCTCCCAGGGGCCAAACTCCTTGGCCCACGCCCGCGTCAGCCCGACCAGCGCGGATTTGGCGGCCGCATAATGGGACATGCGCGGGGCGCCCATCAACGCCCCACGCGAGGTGATGTTCACGATGCGCCCCCAGCCGGCCGCCTTCATCCCCGGCACACAGGCCTGCGCGGCATGCACCGCCCCCTTCACCACGATGGCGTACATGCGATCCAGGCTGGCGATGGACATCTCCTCAAAGTCCACTTCGCCCTCAAAGGCGATGGCGTTGTTCACCAGCACCTGCACCGGCTTGCCCCATGCGTCTTTCACCCTGGCGACCAGCGCCTGCATGGAGCCGGCATCGCTCACATCTGCCTGCATCACCAGCGCACGCCCGCCGGCCTGCTCCACCATATGCGCGGTCTCCTCGGCGGCCTCCGCATGCGAAAAGTAATCCACCACCACCCAGGCCCCCTCGCGGCCAAACAGGCCGGCGGTGACACGCCCCAACCCACGGGAACTGCCGGTGACCAGCACGACCTTCTCAGCCAGACCGAGGTCCATGGTATGCCTCCTACGGATAAATGCGCTCCAGCATGCGCGGGAAGGGGATAGCCTCCCGCAGGTGATGGATGCCAGTGAGCCAGCTCACGGTGCGCTCCACACCCAGGCCGAAGCCGGCATGGGGGACAGTGCCGTACTTCCGCAGATCAAGGTACCACTCGTAGGCCTCGCGCGGCAGGTTGTGCTCGCGGATGCGCTGTTCCAGCAGTTCGTAATCGGCGATGCGCTCGCCGCCGCCGATGATTTCCCCATATCCTTCTGGCGCCAGCAGGTCGACCGAGCGGCAGACCTCCGGCCGGCCAGGCTCCGGCTGCATGTAAAACGCCTTACACTGCGTCGGATAATGATGCACGAAGACGGGCTTCTCGAACTGATCGCTGATAGCCGTCTCATGCGGTGCGCCGAAATCCTCGCCCCACTGGAAGTCAAAGCCCTGTTTGCGCAGAAGCTCCACCGCTTCATCGTAGCTCAGGCGGGGGAACGGAGGCTCCACCTTTGCCAGCCGGCTGATGTCCCGCTCCAGCACTTCCAGCTCTTTGGCCCGGCGTTCCAGCACCCGCTGAACAATGTAGCTCACGAACTGCTCTTCCACTTCCATGAGATCGTACAGGTCGCAGAAGGCGATCTCCGGTTCCACCATCCAGAACTCGGTCAGGTGCCGGCGGGTTTTCGACTTCTCCGCGCGGAAGGTCGGGCCAAAGCAGTACACCTTGCCAAAAGCCATAATGGTGGCCTCATTGTACAACTGTCCGCTCTGGGTGAGGTACGCCGGCTCCCCGAAGTAATCGGTCTCGAACAGCGTAGTAGTGCCCTCGCAGGCTGCCGGCGTCAGGATGGGCGTGTCCATATTCACGAACCCGTGTGAATCCAACCAGTCGCGGATCGCCCGGATGACCTCCACCCGCACCATCAGGATGGCGTGCTGGCGTTTGGTGCGGATCCACAGGTGCCGGTTGGCCATGAGGAACTCGACGCCGTGCTCCTTGAGAGCGATGGGATAATCCTGTACGAGCTGGATAATCTCGATGTTCGTGATGCCCAGCTCATAGCCGCCCGGCGCACGCGGGTCCGCCCGCACAATGCCGTTCACCACCACAGAGGACTCCTGCGTCAGCGAAACGGCGCGCTCGAATACCTCCGCCGGCAGTTCCTTCTGGAACGCCACTGCCTGAATGAACCCCGTGCCATCGCGGATGACCAGAAACTGCAGTTTGCCTTTGTCGGTGCGGTTGTACACCCAGCCCTTCAGGGTGACTTCCTGCCCCACATAGTCAGCGATGTCGCGAATGTAGACCCACTTCGTCATGGATGTGCTTTCCTCCTTGAATCAGCATTTGTTCTCCACCAACCGCCTCGCCAGCTCGTTCTGGCGGGCGATGAACCGCTCCAGGTCCAGCGTCACCAGCCGGCCGCTCTCCACCACTACCCGGCCCTGTATCACCGACAGGTCACAGCGGCGCGGCGCACAGAGGAGCAGGGCACACATGGCGTCATGCGCGCCGGCGTACTCCAGCGTATCCAGGCGGAAGCCGACGAAATCCGCCGCCTTCCCCACCTCCAGTGAACCGATATCGTCCCGGCCCAGCACCCTGGCGCCGCCCAGCGTGGCCATCTCCAGAGCCTCCTCCA
>JAPWUQ010000073.1 GCA_028275445.1 Anaerolineae bacterium
GGGTGGAATGGGTCAACCGGGACGATGTGGCGGATGCCTTGTACGCATGCACGCAGGCCTCCGAGGCGGTGGGGAAGATATGGAACATCGCCGGCGGACCCACCTGGCAAATGCTGGGCAAACAGTATGTGGCCGCCATTTACGAGGCCATGGGGCTGGACCCGGGGGAGGCGCGCTTCTCCTCGACGCCTGGCTGGTTCGACTGGTACGACACCAGCGAATCCCAGGCGGTCCTGCATTATCAGAACACGCCCTTCCCGGAATTTATCGCCCAACTCCGTCGTGCTGCCGCGGAGGCGTTCGGGTGGTGAGACGCCGGCACGTGCTGTCAAGCCTGGCGACAATAAGGCTTGACAAAATTCCGAATTGCCCATATATTAGGATATAGTGATGTATATCGCTTGGCGCGCGTGGCCTTTTCTCTCGTCGAACTTTCGTTCCAGCCAATTTGTCCGTCAGCTTTGTCTTCGCACCGCGTCGTACGGGCAGTGACACTGCCCCCTCATCACACAAGGAGGTGGAGGTATGTGGATTTTGCGCATCAACATGACGGATCGCTCCTATCGGCTGGAAGATGTCCCCGAGGCGTACAAGTATCTGGGAGGGCGAGGGCTGACCTCCACAATCGTGCATGACGAAGTGCCGCCGTTATGCCATCCCCTGGGCCCCAACAACAAGCTGGTCTTTGCGCCGGGCATCGTGACCGGGACCACCGCCCCGACCTCCGCGCGCATTTCCGCCGGCGGCAAATCTCCCCTCACCGGGGGCATCAAGGAGTCCAACGCCGGCACGGCGTGGCCCCAGGACCTGGCTGCCATGCACATCAAGGCCATCGTGGTGGAGGGCCAGCCGAAGGAAAAAGGCAAGTGGTGGATGGCGCATCTGACCTGGGACGGGAGCAAGCCCAAGGTCGAATTCCTGCCGGCGGATGAGTATGCCGGCAAAGACCTGTATGAGGTCTACCCCAAGCTGTTCGAGCGCTTCGGCGAGAAGGTGAACATTGCCGGCTGTGGCGTGGCCGGTGAATTCGGCTATGGGAACGCCGGCATCGTGTACAACGATATGGCGCGCCGGCCCAGCCGCTACTCCGGCCGCGGCGGTCTGGGGTCCGTGATGGCCAGCAAAGGATTGAAGTTTATCGTGACGGATCGCACCGGCGCTCCAGGTGTGCAATATGCCGATCAGGCGCTCTTTGATGAGGGGCGCAAGAAGCTTATTGATGCCCTGCGCACCCATGACATCACCAAGCCCAAGGGCGGCCTGAACACCTACGGCACGGCCGTGCTGATCAACATCTTGAACGAGGCCGGCGGCCTGCCCACCCGCAACTTCTCCAGCGGCCGCTTCGAGGGCGCGCCGAAGATCGCCGGAGAGGCCATTTTCGAGGGCAATAAGCAGCGCCTGGGCAAGGAACTCTACAACCACGCCTGCAGTCCGGGTTGTATCATCCAGTGCTCCAACACCTGGCATAAGCCGGATGGGACCGAACACACCTCCTGTGTGGAATATGAGTCCGACTGGGCGTTGGGTGCGAACTGCGGGATCGACAGCCTGGATGATATCGCCGAAATGGTGCGCCTCTGCAACGCCTACGGCCTGGACACCATCGAGACCGGCACGACGCTGGCAGTCGCTATGGAAGCGGGCATCATCCCCTTCGGCGATGGCAAGAAGGCCATCGAGCTGGTGCATGAGATGGGCAAGGGCACGCCGCTGGGCCGCATCCTGGGCGCCGGCACGGCCACGGCCGGCCGCGTGCTGGGCGTGACCCGCGTGCCGGTGGTCAAGGGGCAGAGCATGCCGGCCTACGAGCCGCGCGCCGTCAAGGGCATCGGCATCACCTACGCCACGACCCCTATGGGCGCGGACCACACCGCCGGCTACACCATCGCGCCGGAAATCCTGAGCGTGGGCGGCAAGGCGGATCCGCTCAGCCCGGAGGGCAAGGCCGCGCTCAGCCGCGCCTTCCAGGCCACCACGGCCTTCATTGACTCCTCCGGCCACTGCCTCTTCATCGCCTTCGCCATCCTGGATATCCCCAGCGGCATGGAGGGCTTTGTCCAGGAGTGCAACGGTGTCCTGGGCACCAAGTGGACCGTGGATGATGTGCCGAAGATCGGTGCGGAGATCCTGCGCAAGGAGCGGGCCTTCAACGAGGCCGCCGGCTTCACCAAGGCCCATGACCGCGTGCCCGAATTCATGAAGTACGAGCCACTGCCGCCTCACAACCAGGTCTTTGACGTGCCGGACGAGGCGCTGGACTCGGTCTTCGGCGAACTGTAACCCGTCCAGGGCGGGCGCTGCGGGCAGGGCGTGCCAACTCCGCCCTGCCCGCTTCTTTTATGGGAGGTGAAGTACCGATGCCCATTGTGCGAAGCGATGAGGAAGGCCGGCTGATACTGCCGGGGGAATTTCTGGCGCGCCGGCATATCCCGCCCCAGAGCGAATACTGGCTGGACGAGCGGGACGGCGACCTGATCCTGCACCCGCGCCGGCCAGACGTGCGCAAGCTCTATATCGAACCGACCACCGGTTGTAACCTGCAGTGCCGCACCTGCATCCGCAACGTCTGGGAGGACCCGATATCTCTCATGCCGATGGAGCTGTTCGAGACTATCGTCCGGGGGATGGAGGGACTGCCCGAGCTTCAGCGGGTCATCTTCACCGGCTTCGGCGAACCCTTGACGCATCCGCATATTCTGGATATGATAGCAAAGGTGCGGGAACGCGGCGTTGCGGTCACGGTCGGCACCAACGGCCTCCTGCTGGATGCCCATATAGCGGAAGAGCTGGTGACGCTGGGGGTGGACCGGCTGGTGGTCTCTGTGGACGGCGCCCGGCCGGAGACCTATGCCGGCATCCGCGGCGCCATGCTGGCACAGGTGCTGGACAACATCCGCCAGTTGAACGAGACGAAGAGCCGCCTGGGATATCTCACGCCGGCGGTGGGGTTTGAGTTCGTTGCCCTGCGGAGCAATGTGGCGGAGCTGGCGGAGCTGACCGGTCTGGCCTCGCGGATGGGGGCGGCGCGGGTGCTGGTCAGCAATGTCCTGCCCTATACCGAGGAAATGCGCGAGGAAGTGCTGTACGGCTACGAGCCACGGCCGCCGTTCAACGCCGGCGGCTGGCCAGTCTTTGCTGATGCCTGGGTGCTGTGGGGCACGCTGGAACTGCCGCGCATGCACTGGGGCGCCGAGCGGCGGTGCCGCTTCATCAACGACCGAGCCATGGTCATCGGGTGGGATGGGGGCGTCTCGCCTTGCTATGCCCTGTCCCATACGTACAGCTATTACGCCATAGATGGTCGGAAGAAGTATGTGAGCCGGTATGTGCTGGGCAATGCCGGCGAAAGCCCTCTGGCAGATATTTGGATGTCCGAGACCTACGTGCGCTTCCGGAGCGAGGTGCGGAGCTTCCACTTCCCCTCCTGCCCGGACTGCGATCTGCGGGAGACCTGCGACCTGCGGGAGCGCAACGAGGGATGTTGGGGGTGGAACCCGTCCTGTGCCGATTGTCTCTGGGCACAGGATATCGTGCGCTGTCCATAATATCGTGATCGGGATGTGGGTGAGGATGCGATGCGTCTGACGGTGAAGCTGTTTGCAACGCTGGATAAGTTCCGCCCGGATGCCGCCGGCGGCAAGCCGTTCGAACTGCAGGTACATGACGGTGCCACCGTGCAGGAAGTCATTAATATGCTGGGCCTGCCCGATGACGTGGTGCGGGTGGTCTTCGTCAACGGGCGCGCTCGCCCGCGGGATTGGACGCTTTCGGACGGCGACGAGCTGGGCATTTTCCCACCGATTGGCGGAGGATGACATGACGGAGATTCATGTGGATGTCTGGCTGTACGGCCGGCTGGCGCGCTATGCCGGCGAGGGGGCCGGCAGTGGGTACGCCAACGTCAAGCTGAGCCTGCCGGCGGGCAGTACCATGCGCCGGCTGCTCGAACATTTCGGCATTCCCTCCGAGGAGCGGGGCATCACGTTCATCAGCGGCCAGCTCAGCGCCATGCCCGGCCTTCAGCCGGACCTGGATCATGTCCTGCAGGATGGGGATCGGGTGGGGATTTTCGACCTGAACAGCATGTGGCCGTTCCAGTACCGCCATGGGGCGGCCATGACGGAGGAAATGCGCCGCGCGCTGGCAGAGCGGGAGGATGCCGGCCTGCACCATACGTATCGCGGCGCCTAGCGCCGGCCGTATTTCAGGCCTTTTCGTTGGCCCGCTGGCGCGCGGCCAGCCAGGCGGATTTCAGCCACTGCAGGTGCTGTAGCTCTTCCAAGAGCAGTTGCGTGACCAGTTTCGCTGTCCTCGCGTCCTCAATAATGCCTAACAGCAGTTCCAGGTATTGGCCGGCGCGGCGCTGTTTCTCGCCCAGGTCGAAGGCCAGCATACGCGCCGGGGTGGAGCCGGCCGGCTGAACCCCCACCAGCCGGCCGGATGGTTCTCCTCCCAGCTCACGGATGCGCGCCGCCAACTGCAGGGCATGGTCCTGGGCGCGATCGCGCAGCATCTCCAGCCCTAACCGCAGGCTCAAATCGTCAATCGCCATCATATGGGCATCGTAATCCACCACCGATTGGCGCTCGGAGACGTACAGCGCGTTCAAGCGCGCCAGGATTTCCTCGTCCGTCCACTCGATGATCTTCTGCCTTTCCACCGCCGGCTCTCCAGAACCATTTGGTCCCATCATACATGAGAGGCGGCAAACTGTGGGTAAGCGTGCGTACACTACTCACTCGGGAAAGGCGGTGTGGAGGATCGCCGGCGTCAAATGACCGGCCCCTCCGTCGGCGCCATCTCGAGCTGGATGTCCGCCAGGCCAGAAGTGATGACGATTTCCAGCCGCGGTCCCGCCCCCGTCTCCCAGGCCGGCGTATGGTAGCGCCGGCCGTCGCGGATAAAGCCCTGTTCCGCCTGGACAGTGCCCAGCGTCTTCTGCACATCTACCTGCGCCGCCAGGTCGGCCGGCACAATCAGGCGGAGGCTGGCGACCCCCACGATGATTTCCGCTGTTGCATCTTCCGTCCACTGGCCGGTGAAATCGAGCGTGTACGAGCTGGCGCCGCCCTGAAAAGTCAGATGGCGGAAGCGCGCGTTGCCGAGGTGGGCCATCTCCAGATCCGCGGCCCCCGTGCGCAGTACCAGTCGCTCCATGACGATAGGGTTCGGCAGGGTGAAGTTCAGCGTGCTCCTGCTGGCGCCCTGGTTGATCTCCAGCTCGCGGATGGGAATCCCTCCCAGCTCCCAGTAGCCGTCGTAGGCGCCGGCGTTCACCTTCAGCACAAGCGGCCTCGCCGTTCCGAAATGCACCTGCCACTTGTTCACGGTATGCAGGGGCACCTGCCGCGCTTCCTGCCGCACCTCGACACTGCTGGCGCGCACGCGCACCTCAGGGCGCAGGGCCGGCACATTATAGGTCACGGTGCCTTCCAGCAGTGTCCGGCCCTCCGCGTCGGCGTAAAACTCGGCCGCGCCGAAGTCCAGCGTCAGGGTGACTGGCTCCGTGCCCTCGGGATAGGGGACATTGAGGGGCATGGTGATTGTCTCGCCGGGCTGGGCCGGCGTCGTCAGGGGCAGACAGCCGGCGGGAAGGATCGCGATGGAAAGCAGGCACAAGACCTGCAGACAGACCGCTTTTTTCATGGGAATGCTCCTTTTGTGTGTGAGGAGACAGGCGACAGCCGTCTTAACTTCGGGACAGTTTCTTCTCGCCGGCGTACAGCCAGGCGCTCACCAGCGAGGGCATCACCCCCCAGATGCTGAACCACACCGGGGAGAGGCGCGCGAAATACTCCCACTGGGCGCGGTATTCCGGGACGGGCCGGCAGGGTATGGTGCCCATCAGCAGGTCGGTGAGGATGACGCCGGCGAGGCCGGCGCCGGCCAGCTTGGCGGCCGACTGCAGGGCCATGCGGAACTGCTGGGGTTCCAGCCGGCAGTGGTAGAGGTACGCGAGCACCACATACTGGGTGCACAGCACCGCCGCCAGCGCGGAGAGGGAAAGATTGACGCCGTCCCAGAGGTGCAGTGTCCCCTGATGGATGGTGTGAAAGATGGAACCCAGGACGAAGGATAGGATGAGGTACGAGGGGAGCAGGGGGAGATGGGATACCGACAGGACGGCCAGGGCCGCGCCCCAAAACAGCGCCAGGCCGGCGAACCAGGGGGCGCCGGCGACGAACATGGAAGTGACGGCCTCCCCGCAGACGGCGCGCTGGGTGCCAAAGGCCATCCAGAACCACAGCATGGCGCCGGCGGCGGTCGCCGCCAGCACGGCCAGGGCCTGCCAGATACTGCGCATCTCCTCCCTCCTGACAAAGATATCGTACATGGAATGGGAGGAGATGTCAAGACGCGCCGGCGCTGTGGCTCTTACCCACTTTCGTAATGGAGGGACCAGGGTTGTTGAGATGCCTACCTGCCGACCTGCAGTAACTTCTTCAGCATCCAGACTGCCGCGGCTTTGTCCAGCGGCTGATTGCGGTTGCCGCATTTGGGGCTTTGCACGCAGGAGGGACAGCCGGCCTCGCAAGGGCACTCCTCAATCAAGCGCAGGGTCTCCTGCCACAGCGCCGGCAGTAGCTCAAACCCTTTCTCCGCGATCCCCACGCCACCCGGGAAGCCATCGTAGATAAAGATGCCCGGCAGGTCGGTGTCCGGATGCGCCGGCGTGGAAATGCCCCCGATATCATTGCGGTCGCACATGGCGAACAGGGGGAGCATGGCGATCATAGCGTGCTCCAGGGCGTGCAGGCCGCCGTGAAAATCCAGCCCCTCTCGCGCCAGCTCCTGCCGCCACGCCGGCGGCAGGTCGAACCACAGGGCGCGCGTCTCGAAGGTCTGCGCCGGCATATCCAGCCATTCCTCGCTCAGCACGGTGTCGCTGAACTGCTGGAGCCGGCGGTAGCCGATAACCTGCTCCTCTACCCGCACCTGGCCGTAAAACGCGGTGGAGATGCCCATCTCGCGGTGGCGAAGCGAGCGCACGATGCTCAGATCACTCATGACCAGCGGCTGGGTGTAGTAATCCACATCCGCCGGCTGGAGCACCGCAAACCTGCGCTCCAGATCCAACTGCGTCACCAGGTACGTCTCCCCCTGATGGAGGTACACCGCCCCCTCATGCACCCGCGTCGGAGCGGTGGTCAGCTCGATCTCCTCCATCATGCGGAAACCGTCGGCGGCGTTGAGCAGGGACACCCGCTCCCCACTGGCCGAGCGCAGGCTCACCCGCTCCGCCGGATAGCCGATGCCCATGTAGTACCAGCGCTCGTTGCGGTATTCCAGCAAGCCCTGGTTTTCCAGGGCGATCATGGCGTCCACGAACCCCGGCCCGAACAGCTCCTCATCGGCGCTGGTCAGCGGCAGTTCGAACGCGGCGCAAGGGAGATGCCGGCCCAGGATGTAGATGTTGTCCGGCGCGATCAGCGCATGCTCCGGACTGCGCTCCAGCAGGGCCTGCGGATGGCGCATGAGGTACTGATCGAGCGGATCATCGCGGGCGATCAGCACTGCCAGCGATTCGTCCCGCCGGCGGCCGGCACGGCCGGCCTGCTGCCAGGTGCTGGCGATCGTGCCGGGATAGCCGACCAGCACCGCCGCATCCAGGTCCCCAATATCGATTCCCATCTCCAGGGCGCTGGTGGCGGTGACCCCCAGCAGTTGCCCATGAAACAGCTCCTGTTCGATGCGCCGGCGCTGTTCGGGGAGATAGCCGGCGCGGTACGATTTGACCCGCTCGATCAGGTGCGGCGCTCGCTCCTGCAGTGCCCGGCGCACATAGAGCAGGATCAGCTCCGCCACCTTGCGCGAGCGGGTGAAGACAATATGGCGGACGCCGGCCAGGGCCAGTTCCGTCTGCAAGAAGGCGGCCTCGCTGTTGGCACTGCGGCGCGCTGTGCGGGCCGCGTCCAGGAAGGGCGGGTTCCAGAGGACGAAGCGCTTGGGGCCGGCGGGCGCGCCGTCGTCAGTAATGACGCGCGCCGGCAGGCCTGTCAGCGCCTGCACATGTTCCCCGGGGTTGGAGATAGTGGCGGAACAGCAGATGAACTGGGGGAAATTGCCGTAAAAGGCGCACAGCCGGCGCAGCCGGCGGAGCACGCAGGCCACCTGGGAACCGAACACCCCGCGATAGGCATGGGCCTCGTCAATGACCACGTAGCGCAGGTTGGCCAGGAAATGGGACCAGGCGGTGTGATTCGGCAGAATGCCCACGTGGAGCATGTCTGGGTTGGTCAGCAGGATGGCGGCGGACTTGCGCAGGCGTGCCCTGGCAGAGCGAGGGGTATCTCCATCATAGGTGCCCAGGGGAAGCTCCCAACCCATCCGCCCCAACAGCTCCCGCAGAGCACGAAGCTGGTCCTGGGCCAGCGCCTTGGTAGGGAACAGGTATAAGGCCCGTGCTCGGGGGTCCTCCATCATGCGCCACAGCACCGGCACATTGTAGGCCAGCGTCTTGCCGCTGGCGGTGCCGGTGGCGATGACGACGTTCTCGCCGCGCCGCACCGCGGCGATGGCTTCCGCCTGATGCGTATAGAGGTGGGTGATGCCGAGGTCGGCCAGGGCACGCGCCAGCGCCGGCGGCATATGTTCCGCCAGCGCGGCGTAACGCGCCGGCCGCGCCGGGTACAGCTTCTCGTGCACGATCTGGCCGCGGTACTCGCGATGGCGTCGGATGCGGCTCAAAAAGCCGGCGGCGTCCATGGTATCACCTCTCGTAAGCTTGGCCCATGGGCCGCATCAACAATTCCGGCCGGCCGTCCCATGTCACATCACGCCAGCGCAGTTCGCTCCCCTGCTCGACCGATGCCAGCATTTGGCGGCGCCAGCCTTCCTCCGTCCAGCGCCAGCCGTACACCGCCAGCCGACTGCCGCCGGCCGGCTCGAGCGTGGCGCACCGCGCCTCGGGATGGTCGGCGCACGCGGACGCAAGGATGGAAAGGGCATACGGCCGGCGGAACCGCGCCGGCGCAGATGGGTCCGCCGGCCGCATCTCCCACCGCCAGAGCATCTCATTGGGATGCCCCAGCCTGGCTCGAGCGGGGGCGAACGGCTCCAGCCATACCGGGGGTACTTGTACGCCGGACAGCGCTGGCCCGCCGGCCGTGGAAGGATTGTCCCTCATCCACCAGACTGCCGGCGCTCCGCTCCCCGCCGGCCAGAGGACGCGCCATACAGAGGCCGGCGAATGCCCGGGCAGGAGCCGGCTCAGCACCGCCTCCGCCGGCGCCCCCTCGGCGAGCGTGACGCGCCCTTGCTGGCTCAGCGTCGGCACCAGCCCAAATTCCCGCACGCCATCCCGGCCGGCTACCACCAGCAGGACAGCCGACTGCATGGTCTCCTCTGAGAACCATTGGTCGAACAGGAAGTTACCCAGGGAATAGGCGACCAGCGTGGGATGCGCCCTGTCCTTGCCCTGTACCCATTCCACCGGCTGGACCACATGCGGATGATGGCCAATGATGATGTCCGCGCCGGCATCGGCCAACTGCTGGGCCACCCGCCGCTGATAGGCGTTCGGCAGGGAATGATATTCCTCCCCCCAATGCACGCTCACGATGATCAGGTCGGAGTCGGGGCGCGCCTCGGCGATGGCGCGGCCGGCGGTTTCGGGGTCCAGCCACATACAGCCGGCCGCGCTGGCACTTGCCTGATACGTAGCGCGCAGTCCCTCATAGGCGAAGAAGGCCAGGTGCAGGCCGTTGATCTCGGTACGCCACGGCCCCTGCGCGGCCTCCCGATTTTCCCCACAGCCCACGCTGGCCATCCCCCAATCCGCCAGCACCTGGATGGTCTCCAGCAGGCCCGGCCGGCCGTTATCCGTGGCATGGTTGTTGGCCACCGAGAGGAGGTCGAAGCCGGCCAGCGCCACCGCCTCCGCCAGAGTCGGATCGGCGCGCAGGTCATACCCGCCGGCGACGCGCGGGGCGGTGGTCAGCGGCGATTCCATGTTGCCGAAGGCTAGGTCGGCGCTGTGCAGTATCGGGGCCACCTGCGCAAAGGGGTATGACATTCCCTGCCGGGCGATGATCTCGCCGACGTGCCGGCCCACCATGACATCTCCTACAAAGGCCAGGCGCACCGTCACATCGGATGCCGGGTTCTCCCCGAGGACCGCCGGCACCATCCAGATTATCCACGCCAGCAGGCTCGCTCCAACGATCCGGCACAGCCGGCGTGCCGCCGCAGACACGCTCATACGGGACCTCCAGGATGCGGGGATGCTGTCTACATGCTACAACACCCGTTGGGCTTTGACAAATCCTTTGACATTGTCCCCAAGGAAGGCTACAATGTGCGTATCAGGGTGTACCCATTCCGGTTTCAGGGCATGTCGGCGCGCAGAGGCGCCGGACCAAAATATATACCTTCGTCAATGCAAGGAGGAACCACCCATGGAAACTGGGCCTTCGTTGCCTGACCGGAACCTGGCGCTGGAGCTGGTGCGCGTGACGGAGGCGGCGGCCTTGGCCGCCGGCCGCTGGATGGGCCGCGGCGACAAGGAAGCGGTTGACCGCGCCGCCGTCGAGGCTATGCGCCTGGTGCTCAACACCATCCGCATGGACGGCATCGTCGTCATCGGCGAGGGAGAGAAAGACCAAGCGCCGATGCTGTATAACGGCGAGCGCCTGGGCACCGGCGACCCCCCGCAAGTGGACATCGCCGTGGACCCGGTCGAAGGCACCACTCTGCTGGCGCAGGGTCAGCCCAACGCCCTGTCTGTGGTGGCACTGGCGGAACGCGGCACCATGTTTTTCCCCGGCCCCATCGTCTATATGGACAAGATCGCCGTCGGGCCGGAGGCCAAGGGGGCCATTGACATCGAGGCGCCGGTAGCGGTGAACCTGCGCAATGTGGCACGGGCGCGCGGCAAGGACATCAATGACCTGACCGTTGTCATGCTGGACCGGGACCGCCACAAGAAGCTGATCGAAGAGGTGCGGCGTGTCGGTGCCCGCATCCGCCTGCTCCCGCACGGCGACGTGGCCGGCGGCCTGATGACCGCGATGGAATCCACCGGCATTGACATCCTGCTGGGCATCGGCGGTTCTCCGGAGGCTGTGCTCACCGCCTGCGCGCTCAAGTGTGTCGGCGGCGAAATCCAGGCCAAGCTTTGGCCGCGCAACGAAGAGGAACGGCGCAAGGCCCTCGAAATGGGATACGACCTGAACTGGATTTACACCACGGACGACCTTTGCTCCGGACAGAACATCTTCTTCTCCGCCACCGGCATCACGGACGGTGAGCTGTTGAAGGGCGTGCGCTACTTCGGCGGCGGAGCGCGCACCGAAACCCTGGTGATGCGCAGTAAGTCCGGCACGGTGCGGCGCATTGAGGCGGTGCACCGCTGGGACAAGCTGATGAAGTTCAGCCTGATACCTTTTGATTGAGGGAAGAATGTCCGAACGAGCAAGCCGGCCGGCTGTCGGCTGGTGGCGCCGCTTGTGGAGCTGGTTCCTCACCCTGCGCGCCGCCGGCTACCGCCATTTCGGCGACCTGTACGCCGACCGGGAATCCTTCGAGAAAGCGGTTTTCGACCTCACCCGGGCTATCGAGCTGGACGCCGGCAATGCCGGCGCACTGCTCATGCGCGGCACCATTTACTGGCGCGAGTTGAATATCCCCGAACGGGCGGTGCAGGACCTCACGCGGGTGCTCCAGCTCATCCCCGGCCATGCGGAGGCGTTGTTCCAGCGCGGCTGTGCGCGCATCAACGCCGGCGACGCGGCCGGCGCGCGCCAGGACCTGGAGGAATACCTGCGCCGCTTCCCCGCCGGCGGATGGAGCGAGCATGCCCGCCGGCTGCGCGAGATGCTGGACGAGGTGCCGCTTCAAGAGGATGGAGCCGGCCGAACGGAATAAAGCAGGCGGGGGAAAATCCCCCGCCTGTTCTTTTCCCGTCGCGACGAGTGCTCACCACGGCGGCTGGTCCTCGTCCTCCTCTTCCTCTTCCGCCGGCTCTGCCGG
>JAPWUQ010000004.1 GCA_028275445.1 Anaerolineae bacterium
GCACAGGTCACGCTGTGCTGTTCCTCGATGCCCATGCCGAGGCCATCGCGCACCACCGGGTTATCCCGCCAGACCTTGCCGAATCCCATGATCGGCTCCCAGGCGGCCTGGTGCGCCGGCGGGCCGTGATACACCACCTCGCCCAGCAGAGCGAGCTGTACCTTCCACGGGTCCGGGTTCTCCGGGTGCCATTCCATCTTGGCCCGCTGGAACCACTGGACGATGCGGCCGCCTTCCATCATCGCCTCGGTGATGGGATAGCCGAAGATGTCCAGGCCGCCGCGCTTGTCGAAAAAGTCCAGGAAGGCCTCGGTGACCACATGGCCGGTGGCGGCGAAGTAGCGCGCCCGCGGGTTCCAGGGGGTGACCCAGTTGGGCACGGGCGGGTCGGCCGGCCCATATATCTCACTGCCCAGCAGTCCCAACTGCACCTTGTAGGGGTCCGGGTTCTCCGGATGCCACTCGAAGCGCGCCCGCTGGAAATATTGGACAGTGCGGCCCCCTTCCGTGAACTCTTCCGAGATGGGATAGCCGAAGATGTCCAGTCCGCCCCGTCTCTCCCAGAAGTCGAGGAACGCGCCCTGGACAGTGTGCCCCGTTTCGGGGAAAAAGCGGGTGCGCACCGCCGGCGTCACCGGCGTGGTGCCCGGCCATTTCGGCTGTCGGTTCAGCCATTCCCATCCCAGGTCTCCCAGACGCACTGCCGTACTGCCCGGGTGCAGTTCCATGCGCGCCCGCTGGAAGTACTGGATGGTGATGCCGCCCTCCACCAGGAACGGCTCGGTGATGGGATAGCCGAAGACCGTCAGACCGCCGTAGCGGTTGAAGAACTGCAGGAAAGCGCCAGTGACGGTGTGGCCGGTCTCGGGGAAATAGCGCAGGTTCCAGGGCCACGGCCTGGGGGGCGCCGGCACCGGCGGGTCCGCCGGCCCATGGATCTGATAGCCCAGCAGTCCCAACTGCACCTTGTAAGGGTCGGGGTTCTCCGGATGCCACTCGAAGCGCGCCCGCTGGAAATACTGGACGCTGAAGCCGTTCTCCAGGAACTCGTCAGTGAGGGGGTAGCCGAAAATGGCCAGCCCACCGTAGCGGTTGAAGAAATCGAGGAAGGCCCCCCGCACCGTATGGCCGGTCTCCGGAAAATAGCGGGCGTCGTAGGCCAGTGCGGGAGAACCTGCCGGCAGGAGCAGGGCCATCGCCAGGGCCAAAATCACGACCAACCAGAGCATCTTGCGTGTGCGCATGCTGTTATCCTCCCTGACGCCACTGCCGGCGTCCGTGTGCACACTCTCCCCAAACGGGAATCCGGACAAAACCTTACATAACTAATTATAGCAGGTTCATCATAAAATTGCAAGCATTTTGTAAGGTTCTGAAAACGGTTTTCCCTTGCTTTTGACGATAAAATATGCTACATTAGGGACAAATGTAAGACGTACGCGCATGGCATTTTGTTCATGCAGGGAGCACATATGGCCCAACGCATACTCGTTGTGGACGATGACGTCAACGCTCTGCGGCTGATCGCCTATGCCTTGCATCGCGAGGGGTTTGAGACGCTGACCGCCAAGAGCGGCCCGGAAGCGCTCCAGATCCTCTCCGAGACGCCGGTGGACCTCGTCATCCTGGACATCATGATGCCGGAAATGGATGGCTACGAGGTATGCCGGCGCATTCGCGAACAGCCGGCGACGGCCCGCCTGCCCGTCATCATGCTGACCGCCAAGTCCCAGGTGGAAGACAAGGTGCGGGGCTTCCAGGTGGGGGCCGACGACTACGTCACCAAACCGGTCCTGCCGGCGGAGCTGATCGCCCGGGTAAAGGCGCTCCTGGCGCGCGCATCCTATATCGCCCAGCCGGCGGCCACCCAGCGCGCCAATGTCATCACCTTCCTGGGAGCCAAGGGCGGCGTGGGCACCTCCACGCTGGTGGTCAACGTGGGCATTGCCCTGGCCGAGCGCAAGAAGTCGGTCATCCTCTTCGACGCGAACTATCATACCGGCACCATCGCCATGCAGTTGGGACTGCGCCCGGGGCCTGGCCTGGCGGCCCTGTTCAAGGACGCGGCCGGCATCCCCGCCAAGGCAGTGACCAGCGCCCTGGTGCCGCATGCCTCCGGACTGCGCGTCTTCCCCACCGTCCCGCGGGAGGAGCTGGCGGGCATCACTATCCCGCCGGCCAGGACACACCAGATCCTCGAGGAGCTGGAACAGCAGGCCGATTTCGTGCTGGTGGATGCCGGCGCCTGCTTCACCCCCCATGCGAACGTCTGCATCTCGCGCAGCCGGCGCGTCGTAGTGGTCACGGAATCCGACCCCCTGGCGCTGGAAGCGGCCCAGCAAACCATCTCCGCATTGATGAAGATGGACCTGCACGGCGCGATAGTGGATGTAGTGCTGGTAAACCGCACCCGCTCGGCGACGGTGGTCTCCCGTACGGAGGCCGAGCAGTTCCTTGGGATGACGCTGGCCGGCTACATCATCCCGGCCCCCGAGATGTGCTTCCAGGCCAACCGCAACCGCATCCCCATCATGCTGGCACAGCCGGGCAACCTGACGGTGGAGCAGATCCGGGAGCTGGCCGATTACCTGGCACGCGGCTGATAGAGAGGAGAAATGTCCCGACCTCAGCAAGAGCTGATTCAGCGGGCGATAGAACTGCTGGCGAACAGCCGGCGGGCGGTGGCCCTGACCGGCGCCGGCATCAGCACCCCTTCCGGCATCCCTGATTTCCGCAGTCCCTCCTCGGGGCTGTGGAGCCAGGTCAATCCCATGGTGGTGGCCTCGAAGTGGGGCTTTCGCGCCAACCCGCAGGCATTTTACGAATGGATCGCCCCCCTGGCGGAGCAGATGCTCACCGCCTTACCCAACCCGGCCCATCTGGCCCTGGCGGAGCTGGAAGGGCTGGGCAAACTGCATGCCGTCATCACCCAGAACATTGACAGCCTGCATCAGCGCGCCGGCTCCCAACGGGTGTTGGAACTGCACGGCCATGCACGGCAGGCCTTCTGCGTGCGGTGCCAGCACGCAGTCCCCACTGACCAGGTGCTGGAGCAGTGGCGGATCACCCAGCGGGTGCCCCGCTGTCCCGAGTGCGGCGGGGTGCTGAAGCCGGCGGTGGTGCTTTTCGGCGATCTGCTCCCGCACGATGTCTGGCAGGCGGCGGAGAACGAGGCCCGGCACTGCGACGTGATGCTCATCGCCGGCTCATCCCTGGAGGTCGCGCCGGCCTCGGACCTGCCGCTGATGGCCTATCACGCCGGCGCTCGGCTCATCCTGGTCAATTACCAGCCCACCCCGCTGGATCATCTGATGGAAGTGGCGCTGTACGCCGATGTGGCGGAGGCCCTGCCGGCCATCGCCGCCGGCGTGCGGGAAGCGATACAGTAAGGGCATGATGGCGCTGTGCTCCTACAGAGGGACGCGAAAAAGGGCCCGCGTACCGCGGGCCCTTTTTGCATTCCCGGGGCAGGGTGCTCAGCGGTTGCGGATGACCAGCGGCAGGGCACCCACCCGATCCACCAGGGACAGGGTGATGTCGCAGTAGCCCAGCCGGTTGATGACGCCGGCCCCGCCATCCACGATAACGGTGGCGCGGTAGGTGCCCAGCGTCAGGCCGGCGGTATCAAAGGCCAGGTAGATATCCGCCGGCGTCGTCCCATGGGTCGGATAAATGGTCAACCACTCCACCGCAGAGAGCAGGACCTTCTTCCCGTTGACCACCGCCTCCAGCCCCTCGTCGGTGACGTGAACACTCTCCACCTGATTGGCCTGGGCCTGCAGGGCATCCCACTGATCCTTGAAGATGACGGTGGCGTACCAGTGGATGCCGCCGGCGCCGCCGCCGGCCTGGGTCACCCGCAGGGCACGCTGTGGGATGGCGCGCCCGGGCTTGGAGACAATGTTGATGGTGTTGGGAGTGACCTGCATGGTGGGCGCCACCACGGTCACGGTGACCGGCACGCTGACCGGGCTGTTGGCCACGCCGGCGCCGCCGCTGATGACGATATTGGTGGTCAGGGTGCCGGCCGACACCCGATCCGCCACCACTGCCACGTTGATGGTGCCGGGGGTCTGCCCGGAGGTGGGCCAGATGGACAGCCAGTCCACCTGCGGGTTCAACTGCGCCGTCCAGGAGATGGCGCCGGTGGCGGTGGCGTTGGTGACGGTGAGGGTCTGGGCCGGCGGCGCGGAGCTACCATACTCCATCTGGAAGGTCAGCGAGGTCGGGGAGACCTCCAGGCGCGGCCCGGTGACGACGCCGGTGCCGCCGTCCACATCGCCGGTGGCGAACACCGCCCGGTACGAGCCGCTCTTGGACCAGATGATGGAGGTGGAGGTGCCCGTCGTGCCGGGCCGATAGGCGCGCACCAGGTTGTCCTTGAGGATCAGCACATCACTGCGGCCGTCGGCATCAATGTCGCCGGAGCGGATGTCCGTCCAGCCCTCGCCGATGACCTCGTTCAGGCTGATAGCGGTTCCGTAGCGGTCCACACCATAGAGGCCGGCGTGAGGCGGGGGCACGTTGCGCAGGAGCGCGACCTCATCCGCGCCGTCGCCGTCGTAGTCGGCCATAGTCACCCAGCGGAAGGCGGTGCCGAAGCCGGTGGAGTAAATGGATTCCAGCCCCTGTCCGACCCCCCGCACGCGGAAGATGACCATGTTGGTGCCCTGGACGGAGCTGATGTTGCGCACGGCGGCGATGTCGTCCAGGCCGTTGTTATCGGCGTCGCCGGCGGCGATGCGCTCAAAATAGTAGCCGAAGGAATCCTGGGCGATGGTCTGGCCGGTCTGGGCGTTCAGCACCAGGATGAGGCCCTGGGTGGTGGGGACTTGCTGACGGGTGAGCGCCAGTTCCGCCCGGCCGTCGCCGATGAAGTTGCCGGCGACCATGTCCGCCCACTGGGCGCCGAACTCCATATCCTGGAGCAGGGTCCACTGGGTGCCGGCCTCGTTGCCCTTATACACCAGCAGACGCGCCTTGGCCGTGGCAGTGTTGTCATCGCGCAGGAGCATCAGCTCGTCCCGGCCGTCGGCGTCAATATCGGCCGCGACCGCCTTCACCCAGTTGAAGCCGGACAGCACCTGTTCGAAGGTGACCTTGGTGCCGGCCGTCGGGAAGGGATCATATATCTTGGCCCGTGACCCGCCGAGCGCCACAATTTCATCATCGCCATCGCCGTTGAAGTCACCCGTGGTGACGAAGTTCCATCCCCCTTCGGGGGAGGTCCAGGTGGCAGGGTCTGTGCCGCTGGAATGGAAGGGGTCTTCCACCTGAATGTAGCCGTCGCTCCGGATCAACACCACCTCGTCGTCATGAGCAACCGCCGCGATGCCGGGAGGGATGGTGATGTCCTCTGTCTCTCCCTGTCCCATCGCCGGCGGCACCAGCGCCATGAGCACGAGCAGTGCCAGCAGGCCGAGCGTCGCTACCAGTCTTGCGGATTTGCGCATTTTGTACCCTCCAGATTTGGTAATGCTTGGGCTTTCCGTTCGAACTCAGCGAGCAGTACAGCAGGGGCGGACATACCATGATGCCGCAATCAGCCCGGCGATGGCATCGGCCGGATTATAACACAGCGCACAGGGTACGGCAAACCTTTCCGCCGGCCGGCGTGCCATGTGGGCTACCTGGGCAACAGCATCTGCCAGGTGCCGTCGAAGAAGATGGCGAACACCTGCCCGCGGTCGTTGTGCCAGGCCAGGCCCCGCTCAAAGGGCTGAAGCACGGCCCGGTAGCCGCGCTCCGGCTCCAGGCCCCAACCCAGCCGGCCGCGCACTTCAGGGTACGTGCACCAGACCAGGCCGAAGCCGCGTTTGGGCTGAACCATGCCGGCCGGCGCCGGCGCCTGACAGGCGTACTCTTCCGGCCCCGTCCATGCATCCGCCACCGCCATGTACCCGCCGTCGCCCCACAGCACGTAAATCTGCCGCACATCCCCGCGCCAGAACATGAGGCCGTGCTGGAAGGGCTGTTCCGCCATGTCCATTTCCACCTCGGCGTCGGTCGGACAGCCCAGCAGGGATGTGTCAAAAGTGCGGAAGGCGGGGGCAACGGGCCGCGCGCAGGCCGTCGGGGTCGGCGCCGGCGTGGGCATCTGTGGAGTGGGAGCGGAGAGCGCGGCCGGCGAAGGCGTCAGCGTCGGCCAGGGCGACGGTGTGGGTGTGATGGTGGGCGCCGGCGGCGCGGGGACCGGCGCATCCTGCACCACCAGCACCTTGCCCTGGATGCCTACCGCGACATAGACGCGCCGGCTGACCGCGTCGGCAGTGATGCTCGCCGGCGGCTCCGGGAGCATTATGCGCGCTACCTCTCCCAGTGTGCGGGCGTCCAGCACCAACAGTTCGCCCTGGGCCGTGCGCTGTGCTCCAGCGGCTGGGATCTGGCCGGCGATGAACAGGTGATGGGTGGCCGGCACATAGGCGATGTCTATCGGCATGGCATCCAGCCGGCGCTCCGACAGATGGGCCAGGGAATCCAGGTCGTCCACGTACAGGCGGTAGCTGGAGAAATGGACGGCCGTGGAGTACAGACGTCGGCCATCCGCGTCCAGCCAGATCGCGGTGGTGCTGACCCCTCCCAGGTAGCCGGGCAACTGCTCCCCGGTGCGCAGGTCCAGGACATAGATGACCATGCCGCCGTTGGAGCCGGGGATGCCGTTAAAGGCCACCATGAAGGCGCGCTGTTGGACCGGGTCCACCCAAGTCTCCACCGGCTCCACCGGCATGTTCCATATGGAGAGGGGCGTGATGCGGAGCGCGGAGACCGCCTGCAGGGAGACAGCATGGATAATGTGCGTGCCGGCATATACCCTTTCCCGCGACGCATCCACTGCCACCGCCAGCGGCGCATGGGGCGGCACATCTTCCAGCGGCACCATCTGGGCGGAGACGACATCCGGGTCCACCACCGCCAGGGAGCGGCCGGCCTGGCTGACAACGTACAGCGTCCCCCGCACCGGGTCCAGGGCCATGTCAGAAGGGCTGGGGAGGTCTATAAGATGATGGGCCTGCAGATTGGCATCCATGTATTGTACGGCGCCGGCCGCCGGCAGGGCCACATATATCCGCTGGCGGGCGCTGTCCGCCTCCATATCGCTGGGTATCAGCGCGGTGGGGATCCAGCCCGTGGGTGAACCGGTGTCGAGGTCAATTGCCACCACGTTGTGGTCGGCCCGATTGGCGGCGAAGAGCCGCCGGCCGCTGTCATCCAATGCCAGCGCGGTGGTGCCGTTCCCCACGGGGAATGTACGGGCGGCCTGCAGGGTCGCGGCGTCAATCTCCCACACTGCCCCGTCCCAGGAGCAGGCGACGTACAGCCGGCCGGTGATGGGATGAACCAGGGCCTGCCGCGGGTCCTGCCCGATGGCCGCTCTTCCAACCAGGGCGCCCGTGCCGATGTCAAAGGCCGCCATCCAAGAGGTGCTGGTAGATTCGTCGTAATCGTTGACGTACCAGCGTCCCAGTTTTTCGTCCAGGGCCAGCGTCTGGTACGATTTGGTGTACTGGTCCATGACGATGTCCTTGCTCGTCACGTCAAAGCCCAGCACCCGCTGAAACCCCACGGCAAGCAGGATATTGCGCGCCGCATCCAGGGCCATGGAATAGGCGTAGAAACCTTCCGGCGTCTGGAAAGAGCCGAGCACGGTGCCCGCCGGCATTTGCCAGATATCTATGCGGCTCAGGCCCGAATACCCCACATACAGCCGGTCGCCGGCGGCCAGCAGGGCCGTCGGGGGTGCGGGCAGGGGCCAGGTCTTCTGTAAGGCATCGTTTTCGATGAGATAGAGCTGGTTCGGCGACTCGCTGGCGGCATAGAGCCGGTGCGCCGCCGGCGATGCGGCCAGCGCCACTGGGTAGCCCTGCAGGGAGATGCCGCCCACCACGACGCGGCCATCCTGCGCGATCAGCAGGACGGGGTCCTGCCGGCAGAGGATGTACAGCTTGCCGTTCATCCAGCTCAGCGCCACCGGTTCGCGCCCGAAGGCCGGCTGGTCGCTGAGGCGCACTTCTTCCAGGAGAGCGATACCGCCCGCCGGCGTGGGCGAGGCCGATGGCGCGGGCGCCGGCGATGTGGGGGGCAGCGCGGTGGTGGGAGGCGGGGCCGGCGTGAAGGTGGGCGAGGGAGCCGCAGGCGTCGGACTGCTGGTAGCGGTCGGGATGGGGCTGGCAGGGATACCTGGCCGACAGCCGGCCATCCCGATCGCGAGAATGACCAGCAGGATGCCGATCACCATTTTCCCCGACCATTTCCCAAGGGAGGTGCTCATCTCTGCGCTCCATATTGCGGTTCTGGCATGCGGCGCGGGGCGTGCACGGCGGGCATGCGCTTGCGCGTCGACATATTCGATGCTATCATGCCGGCAAACCTGGCGATTGTCAACTTGCATCCTGATAGCTCGATCAAGGGAGCGGACCAATGGTAGCGAACAGCCGGGACCTGGTCATCGCCGGCCTCCTGCGCCGGCTCGCCCGCATGCAGCAACTGCTTATCGTGGCGCGCATCCTGAACGAGACGCTGGACCTGGAAACGCTCCTGCGCTACATCGTGGAGACGGCCGCCGATTTGACCCAGACGGAGGCCGGCTCGGTGCTCCTGCTGGACAGCAAGGGCGAGCATCTCCGCTTTGCCGCCGCCACTAACATCAAGCCCAGCGCCCTGCGGGAGCTGACGGTGCCGATGGAAAACAGCGTGGCCGGCTGGGTGCTGACCACCGGCAAGGCGATGACGATCCCGGACATCCACCGGGCCGATTTCTTTTACGAAGGGGTGGACGAGGTATTGGGGTTCCATACCCGCTCCATCATGGCGGTGCCTCTGGAAATTCACGAGCGCCGCATCGGCGTGCTGGAAGTGGTCAACAAAATCGGCGACCGCCCCTTCACCGATGATGATATGGAATCGCTGATGATTTTGGGGTCGCTGGCGGCGGTTTCCATCGAGAACGCCCGCCTGTTTCAGCAGAGCGATCTGATCTCGGATGTGGTGCATGAACTGCGCACGCCGCTGACCTCGATTATCGGCTACAGCAAGATGCTGTTGATGATGGACAACGTGCCGGCCGCCATGCAAAGGCAGTTCCTGGAGACCATCCACCGCGAGGCCAGCCGGCTGGGTGACATGGTCAACACCTACCTCGACCTGGCACGCCTGGAATCGGGACGGGCACAGCTTCATCGGGAGGATGTGGACCTGAATGAGGTGGCGCGCGAGGCGGCGGAACTGATGCACCCGCAGGCGGCGGAGCGGGATATTGAGCTGATGCTGGAGCTGAGCGCGCCGGCCTGCACAGCCCATGTGGACAAGGCCCGCCTGCATCAGGTGCTGGTCAACCTGCTGAGCAACGCCATCAAATACAACCGCCCAGGCGGGAAGGTACACCTGGCGGTGACACCGATCGGCGGCCAGGCCCGCATCCGCGTGCAGGACACCGGCGAGGGCATTCCCCCGGATATCCTCCCGTATATCTTCGACAAGTTTTTCCGCGGCGAGGAAAAGGAGGGCCAGGCGAAAGGCACCGGCCTCGGCCTCTCCATCGCCAAACAGATCGTCGAAATGCACGGCGGCTCCATCGAGGTGCAGAGTGTGCCCGGCGAAGGCAGCACCTTCACCGTGATCCTGCCTCTAGAGACGTCCTGAGCCGGCGGAACGTTCCCGCAGATTACGCGCACGTGATGCGCAGGAGGACTTTCAGCGCGCCGCGCCGGCCGGCACGGGCAAAGGCCTCCTCCGCCTGCGTCAGCGGGTAGACGGCTTCTATGAGCGCTTCCACCTCGACCTGCCGGCGCGCGAGCAAGCGCAGGGCCGGCGCGAACGGTCCACAGCGCGAGCCGATGAGGCGCGCCTCCTTCACCACTGCCTCGCTCAGGTTCAGCGGATGGACGCCGGCGAAAGTGCTCTTGAGGATAACGGCGCCCTGCGGGCGGACCAGCCGCAGGGCCTCCTGGATGCCCTCCGGCCGGCCGGTGCACTCGATGACGACATCGGCCAGACCCTGCAGGCCGCCGGGGTCATGCATGGGGATAATGCCCCGCTCCCGCAGGATGTGCCAGCGCTCCGGGTGATGCCCGAGCACGAAGGTTTCGGAGCCGGCCAGGGCCACTGCCTGGGCAACCAGCAGGCCCAGCTTCCCATCCCCGAGGATCAGCACCCGGTCCGCCGGCCCGATAGCCCCCGTCTCCAAGACCTGCAGGGCGGCGGCCAGCGGTTCCGTGAAGACCGCCGCCTCGTCGGATATCTCGTCGGGGACCGGATGCAGGTTTTCCGCCGGCAGGGTCAGATATTCGGCGAAGGCGCCGTCATGCCCGCGCAGTCCCAGCACCCGCCGCTGAAGGCAGTGCTTGCGCAGGCCCCGCCGGCACATGGCGCATTCCCCGCAGGCGATGGTGATCTCCCCCACCACCCGCCGGCCGACCCAAGCGAGGTCTGGATGCGCGGCGACCGTCCCGACGAACTCGTGGCCGGGGATGCCGCGGAAGCCGGGCACATAGCCGCGCAGTAGTTCGATGTCGGTGGCGCAGATGCCGGCGGTGTGCACCCGCACCAGCGCCTCTCCCTCCCGCGGGGATGGCATGGGCAGGTCGTCGCGCACCTGAAGGACGCCGGCCTCAAGATATACGCCCCGCATCCTTGCCTTCCTCAGCGTTTGATGCCAGTGAGGGTGATCTGCCCCTGCGAGATAGCGACGTCAGCAACGCACATGGGCGGATTCTGGCGATAGACGTCGCTCCACTGGTCGAGCTGGTCCTGGAACTGTTGTTTGACAGCCGCCGGCGCCGGCAGGGGGCCCACCAGCACCTGGGTGATCTCCACATCCAGCCAGCAGTCCGCGGCGGAAATCCGCGCTGCGGCGGCGATGGGCACCTCCAGGCCGTTAATGTCCGCCCGGCCGGAGATACGCACCTGGTCGGGGAGGAGCTGTACGTCATTCAGTTGGTATCCCTGCGCCGGCGCGCCGGCCAGGCCGGCCAGCAGTTCCGCTTCCAGCTCCTGCTCGCTCATGGTCACCTGCAGGAGCTGGCCGGCCGGCGCATTCCGCCAGGCCTGCTCCAGCTCGCCCAATTCCGGGTCCACCAGGACGATGGGTGGATACGGGCCGGCGGTGACGCGCGCGGCAGGGGTGCGCAGGATCAGGGGCGTCGGTGTAGAGAGGCTTGTCCGCTCCCGCACCTTCTGCAGTAGCCACCAGCTCCCCGCCATCGCCAGCAGGCTGAACAGCAGTACCGCTGCCAGCAGTCCGATGAGACAGCCCCTTCTGCTTTTCACGCCCTCACTCCATTGCCTCTAGCTGCGCGAGGAGCTCTCTGAATTTCCCCAACGAGGCGCGGGTGATGGGTTCCGCCGGCAGGTACCGGCACGGCGCCGAGGCGCGGGTGGACACATCAAACGTGCCGATCCTGCGCGCCAGCGCGGTGACTTCCGTCTTGTCCATGCCAATGAGCGGCCGCAGGATAGGCTTCTCGATGCCCCAGGAGATGACCTCGATGTTGTCCAGCGTCTGGCTGGCGACCTGGCCCAGGGAATCGCCCATGACGACGGCCTGGGCGTCCAGCTCTTTGGCGATGCGCACCGCCTCCTGGAGCATGAGCCGCTTGCAGAAGACACAGGTCCAGCGGCCGGCGCCCAACTGATACAGCTTGCGCAGGGTCGGCTCCAACACCTCCGCATGGGAGAGCACAATGGGCCGCATCTCCCACCCATAGGAATACTGGGCCAGGACCTCGCAGTTTTCCAGCGCTTTCTCCGTCTCCACCGTGCCCTGGGTGAAGTGCAGGGGGATGACGCCGCATCCCCGCTTCATCATCATCCAGGCCGCCACCGGCGAATCAATGCCGCCCGACATCAGGGCCACCACGCGTCCGGAGACCGGGATGGGCAGACCGCCCGGGCCGGCCAGGATGTCGCTGAACATCAACACCCGGTCGCGGCGCACCTCGATGCCCAAGATGAAATCGGCCGGCCCCTTCAGCCTCACCGTCGGGCCGAAGGCCTCCTTGACCGCCCCTCCCACCTGATAGTTGATCTCCGGCGAGGTGAGCGGAAAGCTTTTATCGGCGCGGCGCGCCTCGGTGCGAAAGGTATGCTGAGGCCCCAGCCCGAACTGCGCCGCCATGCGCAGGGCCTCGGCCTTCATGGCCTCCAGGTCCCGGGGCACTTCGGCCACCTGGCTGATGGAAACGATGCCGAAAACCCGCTGGAGGACCGGGAGGGCGGCCTCCGGCTGGTCCGTTTCCACGTAGATACGGCGGTCCTCCTCGCGGACCTCGCCGGCGATGCCGTTTTTGCGCAGGGCGGCGCGGATATTACGCCGCAGTTGGCGCGTGAACATGCGCAGATTCTTGCCCTTTAGCGCGATCTCCCCATACCGCACCATCAACAGTGCCATAGCACTCTCACTCCTTCCAGATAGATAAAGGGGGCCAGTACTGCTGGCCCCCATGATTGCGACAATGTCTGGCCGTCGGGCGGATATCTCAGGCGGCCGCCCGTTTGTCGGCCCGCCGGCGGAACAGCCGGCCGAAATCCCCCAGCTCCCAGGAGACCAGCAAGGGCACGGCGTTAAAGATGGAGGAGTAGGTGCCGCTGATCATGCCCACCAGCAGGACGGAGGCGAACTGCTTCATGGTCTGGCCGCCGAAGAGCAGGATGGCGATCAGCACGAAGATGGCGTTCAACTGGGTGGCCAGGGAGCGGTGCAGGGTCTCCAGCAGACTGCGGTTGACGATCACCTCGAAGGGTTCGCCGCGGCGCTTGGGGATGTTCTCGCGGATGCGGTCGAACACTACGATGGTGTCCTGCACGGAGAAGCCGATGACCGTCAGGATGGCGGTCAGGAAGAGGGCGTCCACCTCCCAGCCGGCGATGAGGCCCATCAGGGCGAAAAAGCCGGAAGCCACCAGCACGTCGTGCACCATGGCGACGATGGCGCACACGCCGTAGCGGAAGGCGTTGGGCACGCGGCGGAAGGCCAGGATGATGAAGACCAGGATGACGAGGGCCGCGGCTATGGTAGCGATGAAGGCAGTGCGGGTGACAATCGCCCCAATGGTAGGCCCCACGGTTTCGTAGCGCAGTTCCTCCGCCTTCCCGAACTTGTCAAACAGGGCCTGGGCGATCTGCGTCTTGACCTCCGGCTCCAGCGGCTTACAGCGGATGAGGGCGGTGTAGCCATCGGTAGTGGTCTGCACCGTGGTGTCGCTGTAGCCCCTGTCCACGAACACCTCGCGCACCTCCGCCGGCGTCACCGGCTGGGGGAAGCGGAGTTCCCACAATGTGCCGCCGGTGAAATCAATGCTCAGGCGGAAGATGGTGCCGACCTGCGTCAGCGAGATGATCATGGCGATGATGCCCAGGGTGATGAGCACGCCCGAGAGTAAGAAGTACCATTTCCGTTTTCCGACGATGTCAAACATGGAGCCTCCCTGCGAACATGTCCATGAGTTCTTCAGCGCCTTCCATCCGCCGGCCTATGCACCCAACAGCCACTTCTTTTCCCGCAGTTTCTCACCCGTCAGCGAGAAGAGGGTGATGATGAAGGTGCGGGTCACGGTGATGGCGGTGAACATGCTGATGAGCACACCGATGAAGAGCGTGACGGCGAAGCCCTTGACCATGCTGGCCCCATAGTTGGAGCCGAACCAGTACAGGATGATACAGGTCAGCAGGGTCGAGATATTGGAGTCGCGGATGGAAGTCCAGGCGCGGGAGAAGCCGGCCTCGATGGCGCTGTGGAGCGGCCGGCCGGCGCGCAGTTCCTCCTTCATGCGCTCGAAAATAAGGATATTGGCGTCCACCGCCATGCCGGTGGAGAGCAGGAAGCCAGTGATGCCCGGCAGGGTCAGCGTGACCGGCACAAGCTGATAGATGGCCAGGTTCAGCAGCGCGTAAATCAACAGGGCCATATCCGCCACGGAACCCAGCAGGCGGTAGTACGAGAGCATGAACAGGAGCACGACGATGAGGCCGATGATGCCGGCGCGCAGACTGCGCTGGACCGAGTCCTGCCCCAGCGTGGGGCCGACGGAGCGAGTCTCGACCACCTTGAGGGGCACCGGCAGGGCGCCGTAGCGCAGTTGAATGGCCAGCCGCTGGGCCTCTTCCAGTTTGAAGCCCTGCTGGCTGGTGATGCGGCCGCGCCCCTCGGTGATAGGGGTCTCGATGCGCGGCGAGGAGATGACCACTTTATCCATGGTGATGGTCAGGAACTTGCCGACGTTCTTGCGGCTGAAGTCCGCCATGATCTTGGCGCCTTCGTCGGTCAGCTCGAACTCGATCTCGGGCCGGCCGTACTCATCCGTGCCCACGCGCGCCGACTTAAGGTGCCGGCCGGTCATGATGGTGGTGAAGACCCGGTCGGTGATGGAGGCCGGCGTGGGGGTCGCTCCAGGCGCGGCCTCGGCGGTGGGAGTGGCGGTTTGTTCCGCAGTAGCTGTGGGCGCCGGCGTGGGCTGTTCGCCCCCTTCGGATGTGGTGCTGTAGGTGGTGCGGATGACGGTGCCCTCGGGCAGGGAGAGGTCTCCCGTGTCCACGAATTCCAGCAGGCCGGTACTGCGCAGGGTCTGGATGGCGGCGTCCGGGTTCTCGATGCCCGGAAGCTGGACAATAATGCGGCGGTCGCCCTGGAGCTGGACAAGCGGCTCGGTCACGCCGAGGGCGTTGACGCGGTTCTCGACGATGGTTTTGGCGGCTTCCATGGCATCCAGGGTGACGGTCTCGCCGGCCGGCAGGTCCGCCTCCAACAGCAGTTGCGTGCCGCCCCGCAGGTCCAATCCGAGATGGATATAGATATCGCGGTCGAAGCGCCAGGAGCCAATCTTGATATGGATGCCGGGGTTATTGGGCAGGACAACCCAGAGGGCAAAGGCCGTAAGCAGGATAATGACGATCAGGAGCACGATGTTTCTCTGACTCATGTACCAGCGATCCTCCCCGAAAAGTGCCGCACGGCAGTTTTCTCTCAACGCGCAAAGGCCGGCAGTGCGCCCAGAGGGCGCAACAGGACGCATTGTAATCCCTTCACCTTCATTTGTCAAAACAGGGGCCGTCCCGGACGATTAAGGAGGTCCTTCGGTACATATTGCGCCGCAGGTCAAAATGGTGATATAATAGCTTTGTGACACCGTTCCGCATCATCCAACAGGGGACATCGCATGGTACGCACGTGGTCGAACCGATGGCTCGGCAGGACCTCCCTCTCCCGCCAGGAGTATCAGGCGTTCACCTTTGCCGCCGGCCTGGGGCTGGCGGATATCGGGCTGTTCATCATATTGGCCGCGGCACACCCGTGGCTGGGAATTACGCTGGGGCAGGCACTGCTGGTGCCGGCGGTCGGCCTGTTGCTGGTCATTGGCATCTTTATCCTTCTGCGCAACGGCGCCCTCATGCCGGCGCAAATCCTGCTGATCCTCACCAGCATGGGGATATCCAGCGCCCTGGTCGCCCTTTTCGGCGGCATCGGCGGCCCCCTGGATTTCATCCTGATCATTCCCTGTCTGATCGCGGGGCTGATGCTCGGACTCCATTGGGGCATTGGCATCAGCGTGATCTTGGGCGTCTTTTACATCATCCTCACCTGGCTCCAGTTGCAGGGCTTCACTTTTTCCATAATTTCTCCCCAGATACCCATCCTCTCCCACGTGCGGGCGCTTATCACGGCGCTGACCCTCCTTTTCGTGGGGATTCTCGTCGGAAGGATCAGCCACTCCCTGAACCGGGCGGTAGAAGGCATCCGCTCCCATGCCGATAATCTTTCCACCCTGATCGAAGAGGTCGGGGCATCGGCGGAGGAAGTTGGAGTGGCTATGTCGGACCTGGCGCGCAGCGCGGAGATGCAGGCCGCCCAGATGGAGGTCATCACCCAATCGGTGGAGGAGTTGGAGCAGGCCAGCCGGCGCATTGCCGGCGCCGCTGATGAGACCGGCCAGGCCGCCGCGGAGACGCGCCAGTTGTTCGAGCGCGTTGCCCGGGAGTTCGAGAGCCTGCTGGAGCGGGTGCGCTCCATTCAGCGCATCGCCCAGATGGTGGACCGCTTCGCCGAGGAGACCCATCTGCTCTCGCTGAACGCCACCATCGAGGCGGCGCGCGCCGGCGCCGCCGGCCGCGCCTTCGACGTCATCGCCGGCGAAATCCGCGATCTGGCCCAGCGCTCTGCACGCTCTGTGGCAGAGATCGCCGAACTCAGCGCCACCATCCAGGCCGAGATGGATACCCTGCGCGGGGCGGTCGAGGCCACCCTGCCCTACGTGGAACGCACCGCTGAACACGCGCAGGCCATGATCGAATCCACCCAACAGCAACAAGAACATACCGCCGAGATCACCCGAGCCGTCGGCGAGGCCGCCACCGCCGCCCAACAGGTAGCCGCCAGCACCGAAGAGGCCAGCAACGCGACCGAGGAACAGGTCGCCGCGCTGAACCAGATTTCTCATTCCGCCCAAAGCCTGGTCGAACTGATCGCCTCGCTGGAACAGTAGCGGAGAGGCATTGGGGTCGCGCAGGTAGGGAACAGCAAGGATTGTGTCAAGTTGTCGGGAACAACACGCACGCAAGATAACGGCTGGCCGCTTCTGCCTCCGGTGAGCCGGCAGGTCCAGGATGTCATCCTCGAAGAAGCGGCGCCTGGTCTGCGGGTGCTGGAGATTTCCCTGGCGCGCGGCCTCGGCGCGGCGTTTATCGAGGAGCAGGTGCGCCGGCTGGCGCAGGGCCTGCAGGCGCGCGGCCATTTCGTGCAGGTCATCTATCCCGAACGGCTCCCACGGGGCCTGAAGCGCTGGGCACACTGGCCGGCCAACCGCGCCAGCCTGGCCAACTACGACATCCTCCACATCCATGCCGGCCTGCCCACCCCCCAGGACCTTCGGGAACTGCTTGGGCTGGGCTACATCCTCCCGGAGATGCGCGCCCGCAGTGTGTGGAGCTGTTACAGGTGCCTGAACACTGGCGGGGACGCGCAGGGCGTTCGCCGGCTGTCGGAACCGGCGCTGGTGCTGACACACAGCGCCGGCGATTACGAATTCCTGCGCCCGTACCTGCCCGAGGAGAAGCTTGCCTATGTGCCCTGGGGCGTCGAGCTGGAACACGTGTCGTCCCCACCCCAGGAAAGCGACGGCCTGCATGTCATTTTCCCCGCGCACTGCGGCGCAGAAGGCATAGAAGCCCTGGTCCAGGTGCTCCGGGACACGCCGGATATCACGGCGCATGTGCTGGTGCCGGCGGGCCAGGAGCCGCTCGCCGGCAATCCGATTGCTCCTGCCGCTCCCAACCTGCACGTGCATCATGTCGCCGGCCGGGAGGAAATTCGGGCACTTCTGCGCCAGGGGCAGGTGCTGTGCTGGCCGGCGGCAGAGCAGGGATGCTGTCTCGCCGGCCTGGAGCTGGAGGCGCTCGCCGCCGGCTGTCTGCTCGTCGCATCGGATTCGGCGCACGAGGTGCGCGGCTTAGCGGAGCAGGTGGGGTTCCTGTATGCGGCCGGCCAACCGCAGTCCCTGCGCCGCGTCCTCGAGACCCTGCGGGACGATCCCGACCTGCGCCGGCGCTATCAGGAGTTGGGCCGGCGTCGGGCTGAGCTGTTCCCATGGGAGCATACGCTCGACGCCTGCGAACAGCGTTTGGCCCATGTCCATCTGCGCCGGCTGATCGCCTTTGCACTGCGCCGGGCGCGCGACCCGGACGACATATATCCCATCCTCCTGCGCCAGATGGTAAACATGATCGGCGCCGACGGAGGCACCTTTTTCGCGGCGCAGTCGGACGGCACTCTGACACTGCAGGCCGTGTATGGGCGCGGGCCGGCGCCCCCGCGGCATGTCGGACGGTACGAAGGGGTATATGGGTTTGCGGCGGACCAGCGGCAGACCCTTCTCCTTCCCGGGGATATCCAGGAAACCTATCTGGAAGAGAGCTGGCCCGTGTCGGACCTGCGCCGCTCCGCCGTCATCGTGCCGGTGCAGTACCGGGGCCAACTGCTGGGCGTCGCCGAGGCGATCCGGGGATTTATGCGCCGGCCTTTTGACGAATCGCATCGGCGCTGGTTCGTCTGGTGGGCGGAGGCGGCCGGCGAGGCAGTTGCCGCCCTGGAGCGGTCGAAGAAGGAAGGGCGCTGAACGCGCCGGCCCCCTGCCGCAGGGAATAGGGGCAGGGGGCCGGCGGATGCGGATCAGTGCACCAGCACCTTGATGCCGGGGTAGCGCAATTTGTAGACGTGCACAGCGTAATCGCTGAAGGTATCGACCATCGTGCCATCCCGGACCTGCAGAGTGCGGTCCTCGAACAGCACGTCCGCCTTGCTTCCCGGCAGGCCGGTGAACTTCACCTGGACGGTGTCGCGCACCAGGCTGGCGACGAAGAGATAGGTGTTGCCGCCGTAGTTGCGGGCGGTCATCAGGATAGACGGCTGGCGCACACCCATGGCCGGCGCCGACTGCGTGGGGCCGGAGAGAATGGTGAAGCTCATCCCCTGCGGCACCGGATCCGTGGAGGTGAGGATCGGCTTCAATTGCGTCAGCTCCGCCAGCACTCGGCGCAGGCTGTCGACCATATCCGGCACATACATGCCGTACTCGAAGGTGTACCAGTCGAGGCCCTGGGCGCCCAGCATCAGCGGCACATAGGCATCGAAGCGCATGTACTGATAGTTCGGGTGGCCGGCATGGAATCCAGGCGGCAGGGAGGACAGCCCGTTGCGCTCCGCGTAGGTCTGGGCATCGAAGAACTGCGGCGTGGCGATGACGGCAGTGTTGGTGCCGGCGACGCCCTCCACTGCCCCCTTGACCCGGGTGACCATCGAAGCGCGATCAATGCCGTACAGCTCGGGATAGGCGCCGCAGAAGATCACGTCGGTGACGTCGGACCAGTAGCGGAAATAGTCCGGCGTCGCGCCTTCGGCCAGGTACAGCCCCACCGGCCTCTGCAGGGGGTCCGCCTTTTTGATGAGGTTGTACAGCCGGCGCCACGACTCATGGTCGGCCGCGGTCTTGGGCTCTTCCGGCAGGTACCACATGGAGACCGCGTTGGACTTGGCCAGCGCCGCCACGTAATTGATGACCGTGGCATCCGAGGCGGTCAGGAACGAGGGGGAGATGGAAACCCGCACTTTCAGGCCGTTCTGCTCCGCCTGGGCGAAATACTGCTGGTACTCCGCCACGCTCATGGGCACCATGGCGGCGGTGTTGATGCCGGCCTGGCTGACCTGCGAGAAGTACTCCGGCAGGATGTAATACCCGCCTAGGTGAATGGAGGGAGAGAGGACGCTGGCGATGGAAGGACTGCCGGCGATTGCCGGCGCAGTGCCGGCGAACAGGCTCACCAGCAGGAGGAACAACGACAGCAGTGCGACCGGGGTAATACTGCGCAATCTGAAGACAGTATGTTCCTTTTTCATCATCCCACCCCTAGGATAAGAATTCGCGGAACTGTATCGTTCCGCTACCTCGATTATCCTGGGGTGTCACACGAAACTGAATAGTACAGCGGTACTACCGGGCAGATTGGGCGGGGGGTACTTTCTTCCTAATCCAGTATCACGGAGGTGCGCAGTGGAGGTTCGGGTCTATCTACAAGCGGTATGGAAATCGATCCAGTGGTTGGCGATCGGCGTGGTTGCCGCCGCCGGCGTCAGCGTCTTGCTGAGCCTGTTCATCCTGCGGCCAGTCTATCGCGCCACCGCCACTATGATCGTCAACGTCAACGACCCCTTATCCAATACCACCGGCTACACGGCGGCGCTGGCCAGCGAGCGCATGGCCCAGACCTACGCCCAACTGGTGACGGAGCCGGGCATCCTGCAGGAGACGTTACAGCGCGCCGGCCTTTCCCTGCGCCCCGAACTCTTCCGCGAGCGCGTCACCGTCACCGCCCCACCCAATACCGCCGTCATCCGGGTCGCGGTGGAGGATAACAACCCGACCCGCTCCGCCGAGCTGGCCAACACGCTGGTGAAAGTGTTCGGCGAACGGGTGCAGACATGGCAGGAGGAGGCCGGCGTCGCCCGCACCGCCTCTTCCCCTGAAGTGGCCTCCCTGGTCGAGCAACAGCGCCAGTATCTGGCCAACACCCTGGATGCCTACGCCAGCACCTATGCCAACCTGATGGGCATCTACGTGGAGCTGACGAGCCAGATGCAGTCCATACGCCCCGTGCCGGCGGCGCTCCTCTCCGAGCAGGAGCTGAATGAGCTGGGCCTTTCCCTGCGCACCCAGATGACCGATACGCTCCAGGCCATCAACACGCTCGAGGACCGGCTCGCGAAGCTGGAAACCACCCCTCCCACGGCGCAGTTCTCGCCGGCGGAATGGCGCGACGAGCTGACCCGTCTGGAGAACCTGCTCTATCAGTACCGCTCGCTGTATACCGAACTGCTGAACATCAAATGGACCATGTCCCAGCTTGAGCCGACCCGGCCGCCGGCGGACCAGGTCACCGCGCAGATGAGCACGGTGGACAGCCTCATCAACTCGGTGCGGGCCAAGATCGCCTCCCTGCAGGAGGAGCTCACGAAGCATGCGCAGGCCGCGCCGGCGCCGGACGCGCTCTCCCGGCAGGACATCGCCGCCCAAACCGAAACCCTGCGGCAGGAACTGACCGCCCGCCGCGAGGCCTACATCAACTGGCTCAACGGGTACATCAGCTATCTGCAACTGCGCCAGGCCAACTTGGAGCTTCCGGCGGTGGAAGTGGATGTCAAGGAGCTGGACGCACAGCGCAAGCAGATTGCCCAGGAAGCGGCGGTGGTATGGGAGCAGATTCAGGACCTGCGCAAGCGTCTGGACTCTTTTGACGAGGTCCATTACGAGCCGGCCGGCCCGCCCATCATCCTGGCCGAGGCGGCGCTTCCGCCGGCCAAACCGGTGCGCCCCAACCCCCTGCTGAACGGCGTGGTGGCCGGCACCGCCGCCCTCATCATCGGCCTGCTCATTGTCATCCTGCGGGAATACTTCCGCCTGGCGGCGGAGACCCCCATCGGCGCGGAAGAGCAAGGATGAGGCAGGTATAATGGAACGGCCGGCAGACACCTCCCCCACATCCGATGCCGCGACCAGGCGCACGACCTTCGTGCGGCTGGCGGTGCGCGATTCGGCCATTTACCTGCCGGCGACGCTGGTGCAGGGATTGGGAGGCATCGCCGTCACCGCCATCATCAGCAAGCTCTCGACGCCGGCCGATTACGGCAGTTATACCCTGGGCATCAGCCTCTCGACGGCGCTCGCTATGATCGCCGGCCAGTGGATCAACGAGTCGCTCATCCGCCTCTGGCCCGAGGCGCGCCGGCGCATGGAGCTTCAGCATCTTTACGCCACGCTGGCGCGCGCCGGCGGCCTGCTGACCCTGCTGGTGATGGCCGCGTCCATCGGCATCCTGGCCTGGTGGCAGCCCGGCCGGCAGGAGGGGCTGTATCCATATCTGCTGGTCTCCGCCGCCACCTTCCCCCTCCTGGTAGCCTTCGGGGCCATCGCCGCCTGGTGCCGCATCACGGGCCGCTCGCTGTGGTTCAGCGCCTTCGTCATCTGGCGGGTGCTGGGAGGGGTCGCCATCGGCGTCCTCCTGGCGCTGGGCGCCCGCATGGGCACCATCGGCTTCCTGTGGGGCATCGCCATTGCCTGGGGAGCGGTGGTCTTGGGCGTTGCCCTCTCCCGCCGGCAGGCCCTGCGCATTGCCCTGTTTGGGCGCTTTTTCTCGCGGGACATCCTGCGCGAGGCGGTGCGCTACAGCCTGCCGCTGACCGGCATCGCCGTCGCCGGCCTGGTCCTTTCCATCTCCGACCGCTACATCATCGGCGGCCTGCTGAGCACATATGCCGTGGGCATTTACGCCCTGGGATACTCCATCGCTCAGCGGGGCATGGAGCTGGTGCTGGAGCCGTTCGCTAGGGCTGTCCAGCCCCTCCTCTTCCGTTCCTGGGTGGAGCAGGGGCCGGCCGAGACCCAGCGGCTGGTCGAGCGTCTGGCGCGCTATTACCTGCTGATGGCCATCCCGCTGGCGGCCGGCCTGACAGCGGTCGCGCGGCAGGTGGTGCTCCTCCTATCCACCCCGGAATACCTGGACAGCGCCGCCGTCATCGGCATCGTCAGCGCGGCCATGATCTTTTACGGCCTGGCCCGCATGTATGAGGAGGCCTTCGCCCTGCAGAAAACGACCTTACCGCTGTTTATCATTTACATCATCACCAGCGCCTTCAACGTGGGCGTGAACCTGGCCGGCATCCCGCGCTACGGCTACATGGTGGCCGCCTGGTCCACGCTGGCCTCCTACATCCTGATGATGCTGCTCACCGGGGCATGGGCACAGCGGGTCCTGCCCCTGCGGCTGTTCGGATGGTGGGTGTGGAAGCCGGCGCTGGCATCTGCCGGCATGGTGCTGGCGGTCACGGCGCTCCAGCGGTGGCTGGGGACCAGCTTGTGGCTGTTGGTGGTGCAGGTCGCCGGCGGTGCGGCCGTATATGCCCTGCTCATCCTGGCGTTCGGGGGAATTTCCCTGCACGAGCTTCAGGAACTGCTCAGGGCCGGCCGCGCCCGCCTGGGAATGAGATGAATAGGGAGGAGAAGGAGTGACAGTGGGAAAAATCCAGGACCTTCTGCGCCGGCTCGTGAAAAAGGTCTTCGAGCACAACGAGTATTACATCTTTGTCAACCGCTCGCTGGACGACTTGCCGCCCGAGCGGCCTCTGCCGGCCGGCCTGCGCATCGTGCGGATTGACCAGGGGAACGCGGACGAGCTGGAGCGGATAGAAGGCCTGCCGGCCAACAAGCGGCGCGACTTCCGCAGGATGCTCGCCCAGGGGCAGGTCGGCTATTTCGCGCTGGACGGTCAGCGGGCGGCCGGCCATCTGTGGGCTATCATCCCCCGCCCGAATGAGGTGGTGAACCGCGGCTATGTGCGGGTCTATCCCGGCGAAGCATATGCCCACTACGCCCATACCTACCCGCCGTACCGCCGGCAGGGCATCGCCTCTGCCCTGTCCCTCCACTTCCTGCATGATGTCCTGAACAGGCCGGACGTTCGCATGGTCAAGGCCAGCGTCCTCACGACCAACACTCCCAGCCTGGCAATGATGGAAGCCCTGCACGGCCGGCGGGTCGGCCGCATCTCGCACTGGCGGGTGTTGGGAATCCATTACCGCAAGGTCCTGCTGGACCCCGGACAAGAACAAGGAGCGCGCTGGTGAGCGAGGAATTCACGGCCAGGTCCCTCACGCCTGAGGAATATCCCCTCTGGGACGCGCTGGTGGACACGGCGCCCTCCGGCACCCCGTTCCAGGCCACCTGGTGGATGGGAACCCTGGCAAGGGAGCTGAAAGCGCATTTTGAGGTAGTGGGATGCTTCCGCAAAGGCGTGCTGTGGGGAGGCTGTGCCCTGTTCGGCCGGCGCACCGGCCCCTTCTGCCGGCTGGTATTCCCTCCCTCGGCCCTCTACAACGGCATCGTGGTAAAGCCCAGGGACACCGATTCCTACCCCACTCAGGTCATGCACACCATCGGCGTGACCGAGTGCCTGGGAAGCTGGATCCGACAGCACGCCCATGAAGCGCACTTGACCCACCACCACTCTCTGCTCGACGTACGGGGGCTGATCTGGCAGGGCTGGCGCAGTCGGGTGCGCTATACATACATCCTCCCGCTGGGCAGTCGGGAGGAGATGATCGGGCGTGCGGAGCGCACCCGCGGCGCCATGTTTCGTCAGGCGGAACGCGCCGGCCTGCGCTGTGAACCCAGCGATGACATCGAGGCCTTCCTCCCGCTGTACGCCCGGACGTTCGCCCGACACGGGTTGGAGTCACCGGTCCCCCTGCCGGCCATCGCCGCCATCTACCGCGCCGGCCGAGAGCGAGGGGCCGCCCAGCTCTTCCTCACCCGTACTCCCGCCGGCGAGGTCGTCAGCGGCACCATCGCCCTCTGGACCCAGCGCAATGCCATGCTCTGGCTGGCCGCCAGCAAGCCCGAATGGCTGGAGCAGGGCGCCTCGGTATTCACCTATTTTGAGACCTTCGTCCACCTGGCCGAGCGCTTCCAAGAGGTGGATTTCGCCTCGGCCAATGTACACTCCCTGCATCATAACGCGGCCCTGCTGGGGGGCGAACTGCGGCTGGTCGCCCGCACCGAGCTGACGCGCTCGCCGGCCCTGCGCTTTTTCCATGCCCTGCGGCATATCAGGCGCTTTCAACCGGAGGAAGGATAAATGAGCCAGGGAGAAGAGACCACCGGAGGCAAGGGCTATACGGTGCGCCGGCTGGAACCCGCGGAATATCCCGCCTGGGACACGCTGGTGTGGGAATCCCCTGCCGGCACGCTCTTTCAGACCTCCTGGTGGCTGGAAGCGCTGTGCCGGCTGACCGGCGCCCAACTGGAAATCGTCGGCTGTTTCGACAAGAAGGGGGCGCTCTGGGGGGGATGTGCGCTCTACGCGCGGCAGACCGGTCCCTGGAAGCGCGCCCTGTTCCCGCCGGCCTGTCCATACAACGGCATGGCCGTGCGCCGGCGCGACACCCCCAACTACCGCCGACAAATGGTGCACACCCTGGAGGTCACGGAAGCGCTGGCCGCCTATCTGGAGGAACACTATTCGGAGACCCTGCTGGCCCACCGCTATGAACTGGCGGACGTGCGGAGCATGAGCTGGCGGGGCTGGGAGACCGCCCTGCGCTACACCTACGAAGGGGAAACGGCCGAGCTGAAACAGCTTTTGCGGGTGACGACCCGTACTCGCCGGCAGAAATTCGAGCGCGCCCAGGAACTGGGATATACCTGCCAGGCCGAGGATGACATCACAGCCTTCCTGCCGCTGTACCGCGCCACCTATTCCCGGCACGGCCTGGACACGCCGCTGAATCCGTCCCAAGTGGAAGCCATGTACCGGCTGGCCAGGGAGCGTCAGGCGGCGCGCTTGTTCATCACCCACTCTCCCGCCGGCGAACCGGTCAGCGGCATGATCATCCTGATGGACCCCCACCGCTGTTACACCTGGTTGTTCGCCAACCACCCGGCGCACCTGCGCGAGGGGGTCCCGACCTTCACCGTGCTTTCCACCATCGCCGCGCTGGCCGGCCTGGTGCGCGTCGTGGACCACGCCTCGGCCAATTTCCCCCAACTGCACCGCAGTGTGCTGGAGGAGGGGGGCATCTTGAAACCGGTGCTGGTAACGCATCACAACCGCTCTCGCTTGTTGCAGTGCATCCATGAGATGGGATTCATCCTGGGTGGCGAGCATGCACGGTAATCGCACGCAAAGGTCCGCGAGCCTACCATCTATCCAGTGGCTGATCCTCGGCGCCGCGCTGATCATCGGCGTCATCGTGCCGCTGTTGCTGACGCTCCCGCCGCGTCTGCTGGCGGTGCTGGGCATGCTGCCGGCGGCCGTCATCCTCTGGGTGCCGGAACTGGCCGTGGTGCTGATGCAGGACGCGTTGGGCATCGTGCAGTCCTTCACCCGGCTCATCGGCATCCCCATCGAGAGCGGCTTCGCCTTCGGGCTGGCCGGCGCCGCTCTGCTGGGATACATCCTGCTGGCCCTCCGCCATCGTCTGGTGTACCGCGCCATCCTGTCCCCGCTGTCCCTGGCCACGTACGCCCTGGTCGCCGTGCTGGGCCTCAGTATCCTGCGGAGCGGCCCGCAGGTGGGGTTGGACAAGTTCCTGCGCTTCGCCGGCTTCAACCTGCTGGGCTTCCTGCTGGCCTCTCTGACGCCGGCACCGCGCCGGCGCTGGCTGGTGTACGGCTTCATCCCGGTGGGCGCGGCCGGCATCGCCAGCGTCGGGTTGGCGCTGACCCAAATGTCGGCCGTTGGCCGGCTGACGGCCTTCGGCGGCAACCCCATCTGGACCTCCCGCCTGCTGTGCGTCGCCGGCCTGGTCATGCTGTGGTGGCCCAACCTGTCGTACTGGATCCGGGTGCCGGCGGCCACGGCCTTCTTCATCGTGGCGGTGTTCACCGGCTCCCGCGGCCCCTTACTCACCAGCGGGCTGATTATCGCCGTGGCACTTCTCGGCCGTGCCCTGTATGCCCGCCGGCGCCATACTGCTGGCGAATCACTCATCCTGTTCCTGGGCATGATGTTCGTGGCCGGCGCCGGCTTCCTCGCCCTGCGCGCCATTGCCAGCGAGCAGGCGGCCGTCAACCCCTATTCGCCCTTCGTCCGCATCTTCGCCGGCACGCCCGAGACCGAGGCCAGCACCGAGACCCGCCTGGCGCTGTACCAGATTGCCCTGGAGCAGTTCGGGCAGAACCCCCTCTTCGGCATCGGCCTGGGCGGCATGGTCACTGTCCTGCAAACCGCCGGCGTGGTCTATCCGCACAACCTGTTCCTGGAGTTCGCCTCCGAGACCGGCATCATCGGACTGCTCCTGCATGCCCTGGGCCTCATCCTGGCCTTCTTCGGAGCGGTTCCCTATCTGCGGGATGCTTCTCCCCGCACCCGCGCGGATACTGCCATCGGGCTGATGCTCTTCCTCTTTGCCCTGCTGAACGCGCAGGTCAGCGGCGACATGGTGGGCAACAAGATGCTGTGGTTCTTCATGGGCTATCTGAACGGCCTGGTATCGGAAAAGGGCTGGGGCGTTCCTGGGTTCCTGCGCCGGCGGAAAGTATTGGTGCGCAAAGAGGAGTAGCGCGGCATGCGGCTCATTGTCACAGTAGATACCGAAGCGGACAATCAATGGGACGCAGGCCGGCCCCTGCGCCTGGAGAACCTGCACTGTCTGCCGGCCTTTCAGACGCTGTGCCGGCGCTATGACATCCGCCCTACATACCTCATCACTACGGAGGTGGCGGAGGACGTCCAGGGCATGCAGACCCTGCGGGACTGGGCGGAGCAAGGGGAAGCGGAAGTGGGGGCGCACCTCCACCCCTGGACCACCCCGCCCTTCCAGGATAGCGCCGGCCAGCGCGCCAACGATCCCCAGCACACCTTCCCCAGCCAGCTCCCCCTTCCTCTGCTGAAGGCCAAGCTGGAGACGCTCACCCGGCAAGTAGAAAGGACGCTGGGCCGGCGGCCGGTCTCGTTCCGCGCCGGCCGCTTCGGCATGCACGCCCCCCTGGCCGGCCTGTTGGTCGAGCAGGGCTATCGGGTGGACTCGTCGGTCACGCCCGGCCTCTCCTGGCACCGGCTGGGCGGGCCAGATTTCACCACCGCGCCCCTGGCGCCATATCATCCCGACGAGGCGGACATCTGCCGGCCGGGGAGGCTGGCGCTGTGGGAGATTCCGCTGACCATGGTATATACCCGGCAGATCTTCCGCCGCTGGCCGGCGCTGGCGCGCCGGTACGGCCGGCTGAATGGTTCACTGGCCGGCCGGCTGATGCGGCTGACCTGGCCCGGTCCCCAACCGCTCTGGCTGCGGCCCAGCCCCCGCCGCGACGAGCGTCATCTCCTGCGCGTATGGCAGGAGGCGGCGCGCCTGGGCCTCCCCTTTGGGGTGCTGATGCTCCATTCCAGTGAGCTGATGCCCGGCGGAAGCCCGTACTGGCCCACGCCGGCGGCGGTGGAACGGCTGTTCGCCCAACTGGAGCGTTTCTTCGCCCTCCTGCGGGAAGCGGGAACGCCGTCCTGCACCCTGGCCGAGGCCGGCGCCCTGCTGGATGAGGGGGCGTAAGATGGGCATGCGCATCCTGGGGCTCGCGCAGGTACCGCTGGGCCGGCACGATGGCGCTTCCGCCCATGTGATCGGCCTGTATTCCGAGCTGGCCCGCTTAGGAGCAGAGGTGCGGTGCATCCTGCCGGGCACACTGCCGGCGAGCACACCCCTGCCCTTCCAGGCCATTTACGTCCCTACCGGCCGGGACATCCGCCGATGGACCTTCATCTGGCACCTGCTCAGCCCCTGGTGGTTCCTGGGGGCTGTGCTCCGCTATCGTCCGCAGGTGGTGTATCTGCGCGGGCATCTGCTCCTGCCCCATCTGGTGCTGGCGCGGCTCCTCGGCCGGCCGGCGGCCGTGGAGATCAACGAGGATAAGTCGGGCGAGCTGGAATGGCAGGGGGAATGGCGCCGGCGGCTGGCGCGCCTGAACCGCATCATCGAGCGATGGTCCTATCGGTTGGCGTGGCGGCTCCTGCCGGTGACCCCCCAACTGCGCGATCTACTGGTGCACGAGCACGGCGTGGAGCCGGCGCGCTGTCGGGTGGTGTCCAACGGCTTCGACCCGGCGGTCTTCTTCCCGCGGCCCAAAGAGGAGGCGAAACGCTATTTGGGGCTGGATGCACGCCGGCGCTACATCGCCTTCGTCTCCCAGCTCACGCCGCGGCACAGCCTGGACCTGTTGGTGCAGGGCTTCGCGGTGCTGGCCGGCCAGGTGCCGGACGCGGACCTGCTGGTGGTCGGCGAGGGGGTGGCTCGGCCGCAGATGATGCGCTGGTGCGAGGAACTGGATATCGGCGCACGCGTCATCTTCGCCGGCGAGGTGCCGGCGGAGCGCGCCGCATGGTACATCGCCGCGGCGGAGTGCGGCGTGGCCCAACTGCGCGCCGACCGCAACGCCCGGCGCGTCGGCGCCAGCCCGCTCAAGCTGTGGGCCTATCTGGGTTGTGCGCGGCCGGTGCTGGCCGGCCAGGTGCCCAACCTGGCGGAGATCATCCGGGAATGGGACTGCGGGCTGGTCATCGAGGAGGAAACGCCGGCGGCCTTCGCCGCGGCGGCACGCTATCTGCTGGAGCATCCGGAGAAGGCGGAGGAGATGGGCCAGCGGGGGTATGCCGGCGCATTGGCCGGCTATACCTGGCACGCCGTAGCCCAAAAGACCCTTGCCATCCTCGAGGAGGCGCTCCATGCCGCGTAAGGTCCTGCACGTCATCGCCTCCCTGCGCGTGGGCGGCGCCCAATCGGTGCTGGCCTACCTCCTGCGGCAGTGGCGCGGCCAGTCCCGCTATCAGTTCGCCGTCGCCGCGGTCCTGCCCGGCGGCCAGTTCATGCCCATGATCGAGGCCATGGGCGTGCCGGTCTACGAGCTGGGCGTCTCCGTTCCCTATGACCCACGCGCCATTTGGCGCCTGCGGGATGTCCTACAGCGCGAACAGCCGGACATCATCCACTGCCACCTGTTTTACGCCAATCTCTACGCCGCGCTGGCCAACCGCATGGGACGCCGCCGGCCCCTCATCTACACCGAGCACAGCATCTGGAACCGCCGGCGCGGAATGGCCATCATGCGGCCGTTCGACCGCTGGCTGGCGAAGCAGTTCGACCATGTGGTGGCGGTGGCGGAGATCGCGAAGGCGCGCTTCGTGGAGTGGACGGGATATGACGCGGGGCGGGTCACAGTCATCCCCAACGGCATCGCCGTCGAGGATTTCCCGCCGGTGGTGGACGTGCCGGCCCAGCGGGCGGCCTGGGGGCTTTCCCCCAACGATTTCGCCTTCATCACGGTCGGCCGGCTGGCCCCGCCCAAGGGTCTGCACCATCTGCTCCGGGCAGCGCGCCTGCTGGCCGACGCCGGCCGGCGCTTCCGCCTGCTCATCGTCGGCGACGGGCCCCTGCGCCTGACGCTGGAGGAGCTGGCCGGCGCGCTGGAGCTGAGCCCCTGGGTGACCTTCTTCGGGGCGCGCTCCGATGCGCCGGTGTTGATGACGGCCAGCGACGCCTTCGTGCTGGCGTCGGAATGGGAGGCCCTGCCCATGGCCCTGCTGGAGGCCATGGCCTGCTGCAAGCCGGCCGTCGTCACGCGGGTCGGCGCCATCCCCGAGGTGGTGCGCCATGGGGAAGAGGGCCTGCTGGTGCCGCCGGCCGAACCGAACGCGCTGGCCCACGCCATGGCCCTGCTGATGGACATGCCGGCGGACGAGCGCCGGCGTCTGGGCCTGCAGGCCCGCCGGCGGGTGGAGGAAGCCTACCACATCCGACAGACCGCCGAACGTCTGCTGGACCTCTACGACCAGTTTTGAGGGAACGCACACCATGCGCATCGCCCATGTCGCCACCGTGGACATCACCCTGAAGGCGCTGTTACTGCCGCAGGTGCGCTATCTGCTGGCGCGCGGCCATGAGGTGGAGATGATCGCCAGCGCCGGCCCCCATACCCCGGCACTGCATCAGGCCGGCTTCGTGGTGCACAATGTCTTCATCTCGCGCCGCATCGAGCCATGGCGCGACCTGCGCTCCGCCATCGAACTGGCGCGCCTGTTCCGCCGCCGGCGCTATGACCTGGTGCACACGCACACCTCCAAGGCCGGCTTCGTCGGGCGGCTGGCAGGGCGCCTGGCCGGCGTGCCGGTGGTCGCCCACACGGCGCACGGCTTCTTCTTCCATGAGAATATGCCGCCCCTCCAGCGCCGGCTCTTCGAAGGGCTGGAACGCCTGGCCGCCGGCTGGACAGACCTGCTGTTCCTGCAGAGCCGTGAGGATTACGAGTACGTGCTGGCCAGCGGCATGATGCCGCCGGCGCGCGTTCGCTACCTGGGCAACGGCATTGACCTGAGCGCGTTCGACATCACACGCTGGGACCGGCCCTGGGAGCGCCAGTTTCTGCGCCAGACATTCTTCGGTGACGGGGATTACATTGTCGCCCTCATGGTCGCCTTTATGATTGAGCGCAAGGGCCATATCTACCTGCTCCGGGCGCTGGAAGCGATGGGGGAGGAGCGCGAGCGCCTGCGCGTCCTCCTAGTGGGAGACGGGCCGCTGGAGGAGTCCCTGCGGGGGTTCGTGCGGGACGCCGGCCTGGAACGCCATGTGGCCTTTGCCGGCTATCGCGAGGATATCCCCCGCCTGCTGGCCGGCGCCGATATATACGTCCTGCCCTCCCTCTCCGAGGGCATGCCGCGCTCCATCCTGGAGGCTATGGCCATGGAACTGCCGGTCATCGCCTCCGATATCCGCGGCTGTCGCGAGCTGGTGGTGGACGGCGAGACCGGCCTGCTGGTGCCGCCGGCGGACGCCGGCGCGCTGGCGGAGGCCCTGCGCCGGCTGGCCGGCGACGCGGATCTGCGGCGCAGGATGGGGGAGGCCGGCCGACAGCGCGTCCAACAGGAATTCGATGAGCGGCTGGTCTTTCAGCGCCTGGAAGAGGGCTACCGAGATATCCTGCAGGCGAAGGGATTGTGGAAATGACGGAAATGCGCGAGGGCGAATACATCGTCACCATGGAGGACGTGCCGGTGTGCGCCGCCGGCGGAGCGGCCGGCCGGCTCCTCAAGACCCTCTTTGACCGCATTCTGGCGTTCATCGGCCTGCTCATCCTCCTGCCGCTGTTCGCGCTCATCGCCCTGCTGATCCGGCTGGATTCGCCCGGGCCGGTCTTCTTCCGCCAGATGCGCGTCGGCAAGGACGGCCGGCTCTTCCGCATCTATAAGTTCCGCACCATGGTGGTGAACGCCGAGCAAATCGGCCTGGGGGTGCACACGCGCGCGGATGACCCCCGCATCACCCGCGTCGGCAGGGTCCTGCGCAAGCTCAGCCTGGATGAACTGCCCCAACTCATCAACATCCTGAAGGGCGAGATGAGCTTTGTCGGGCCGCGCCCCACCCTGCCGTACCAGGTACTGCGCTACAACCCCCGGCAGAAGGGCCGTCTGCTGGTCCCGCCGGGGGTGACCGGCTGGGCACAGATTCACGGCCGCAGGGCCTTGACCTGGCCCGAGCGCATCGAGTATGATATATGGTACGTGGAGCACTGGTCCCCTTGGCTGGACCTGGTCATCCTCCTGCGGACCCTGCCGGCCGTCCTCACGGCGCGCGGCGTGGACGACGCCGGCATTGGCGATGAGATATCCCGGCTGGAGCCGGCCGAGACCCCTTCGGACGACGGGAAGGTATGAGCAAGGTGATTCTGCTGGGCGCCGGCGGACTGGCGCGCGAGGTCCTGGACGGCATCGAGGCTTGTCAGCGCGCCGGCCAGGATATCCAACCTATCGGCTACATCGACGCGGATGCCGCGCTGTGGGGGCAGGAGATCAACGGCCTGCCGGTGCTGGGCGGGCTGGATTGGTTCGATGAGGCGCCCGGCCGGCGGGATATCCCCCTCATCGCCGCCATCGGCGCCCCGCGCAGCCGCCGGCATATGGTCCAGGAAGCGCTCCGCCGCGGCCTGCAGTTTACCTCGCTGGTCCATCCGGCCGTCCACCTCTCCTCCCGGGCACAGTTGGGCCTGGGGGTGGTGATCCTGGCCGGCTGTGTGGTGGAAAACCGCGCCAGCATCGGGGACTTTACCGTTATCAACAATCTGTGCTTCATCGGACATGATGTCCAGCTCGGCGCATACTGCACGCTGGCCCCGGGCGCCCTCCTCGCCGGCGGAAGCCGGCTCGGCGATGGGGTGGATTTCGGCATCGGCGCCGCCACCCGTCAGGGCGTGACCATCGGAAGCGGCGCAGTCATCGGCGGACAGGCGATGATCGTGGAGGATGTGCCGGCCAACGCGGTGGTCGTCGGGGTGCCGGGGCGCGTCATGCGCTTTTTCACGCCGGCCTGGGAAGAGGAGTGACCGCACCCCCGGGTGCCCGCACAGTCACCAGAAAGGAAGTGACAAATGAACGGACGCAGTGACCTTGTTCGGCGTGGATTGCTGGCAGTGGGTATCGCTGTCCTGCTGGTCCTGGCAGTCTCGCTCGCCGTATGGGGCATGCCGGCCGGCCAGCTTTCCGAACCCCCGGCCGAGGAAGCCCCCCTCACCCCGCCGCGCCTGCCGGCCGTGCCACAGCCGTCGGGAGAGCTGGCGCCGGCCTCGTTCCACGAAATTTACGTCGCCGAGACCTACAACCGCGTGTACGGCACGGTGGGCGCCCGCGCCGCCGTGTCCATGCAGTTGCTGGACCCGGCCAAACAGGAAAAGGGCCATGACCTGGTGGATGCCGACGGCAAGGGATTCTTCCAGGGCGCCTTTTACGCCGGCGGCATCAAGGGGAGCGGCGCACAGCCGGCCGACATCCGCGCCGGCGACGAGGTGCTCATCACCACCGGCGCAGAGACCTTCCGCGCCGTGGTCCCGCCCATGACCACCACCCTCGATATCCCCACGGACCGGGTCCTCGGCACCGCACTGCCCTATACACAGGTGTTCGTCACTGTGCAGGGACAACAGCTCACGCTGACCTCTAATTTCGCCGGCGCCTACAGCGTCAGCTTCGCCGGCCGCGTGGATATCCTGCCGGCGGATATGGCGCGCGTCATCTTCGCCGCCGGCGACCTCTGGATGGAAAAGAACGCCTTTGCCCCAGGGCCCAAGGTCCGCCCGCAGGATGATGAGGTGCTCGGATATGATGCGCCCGGCCTCATCGTCGCGGGCGCGCTGTACTCCGCGGCCGGCGAGCTGAAGGGCCTGGCCAGCGCCACCACGAACCTCACCGACGGCGGCTACATCCTCATCTTTGGGGAAGGGACGCCGGCGGACATCATCCCCGGTGATCGGGTAGTGGTCACCGCCACGCAGGTTGTCACGGCGCCGGTGCTGGCCCTGGACGCCAGCGTGAACCTCGCGACGGACACGGTCAGCGGGCATGCGCCCGCCGGCCGGCGCGTGCGCGTCGTCGTCAGCCACCCCGGGCCGGCCGGCGTGGAGTGGTACGTGCGGCACGCCACGGCCGACACCGCCGGCAGTTTCCGCATCACCTTCGGCGATATCGTGGACCTGCAGGCCGGCGATGAGCTTTGGGTCGCCGTCGGCGACAATTTCAGCACCACCGAGATATACGTCCGCCCGCGGCACGTGCTGGTGGACCAATACTACGACCGGGTGGAAGGTGCCGCGGATCCCGGCGAGGAACTGCGGGTGGCGCTGCTGGACGCCGCCGGCGCTTTGCTGGAGGAGCGCACCGTCCTGGCCCACGAGACCACCGGCAGTTTCGAGGCGTATTTCGACCACGACATCATGCCTGGTCAGAGGGTGCGCGTCGCCGGCCAGGCCGTCACCACCACCGTCGAAGTGCTGGATTTCACCGCCCAAGTGGAGATTAACACCGATCGGCTCATCATACATGGGCCACCCTCCGCCCGGCTGTACGGCTGGTACTCCACCCAGCAGGCGGAGAGCGTCTATCTGAACTTCCAGACGGACGCCGCCGGCAATGCCGAGATACCCCTGACGGGCTATGACCTGCGCGACGGCGATGACGGTTCGTTATACTACACGGATGCCAACGGCAATATCAACTACTTCAAGTTCCGCCAGCCGGCGCTGGCCGCCAACACCCGCCAGGGGCGCGTGCTGAGCTGGTTCGACCGCAACAGCGACGCGACCTTCTCCCTCTATGACGGGAGCGGGGCCCTGAAAGAAAGCGCGAGCGTGCGCGCCAACTCCGCCGGCTTCGCGGATTGGTGGCCGACCAGCGGACTGCGCGACGGCGACCTGGTGGTCATCGAGTGCTGTCGCGGCCGGCGGGCGGAACTGCGGCTCACGCCGCTTTCGGCCCGCGCCGACACCACCCAGAACCTGCTGACCGGCCAGGCGCCGGCCTCCAGCGTGGTGCTGGCCGAAATCGTTCGCCGCGATCCCTTCACCAGCGGGGAAACCCTGTACCAGAAATCCGCTCAGGCCGACGCCGGCGGTGCCTATCGCGTGCCCTTTGATGATATCGTCCACATACGCGCCGGCGACCGCTTCCGCGTCTGGTGGCAGAACGCCGACGGCGATTGGATGCTCGTGGACCATTATGCCGCGCAGATCACCGTCAACCAGACCGAAAGCGCCGTCTACGGCGTGGGGCTGGACTACAGCGCGCCCGTGACCATCACCCTGCACGGCCCCGACGGCACGCTGAAGGCGACAAAGACGGCCTTGGCGGACCGCTACAGCTACCTGCCCTGGACGGTCCTGCCGGCCCAGGTGCTGTTCGGCGACCGCGTGCGCCTTTCCGACGGCCGGCAGACCATCGAAATCCCGGTGGACGCGCTCTCGGTGGACATAGACCCGCTCGGCGACCGCCTGACCACCCATGGGCTTCCGAACGCCGAGCTGTCCATCTGGGTGGAGCACCCGCCGGAGCTGGGGAACTGGGATAAGCGCGCCGGCCAGAGCGACGCCGCCGGCATCTTCACCATGGACTATGCCGGCAGTCTGGACCTGCAGTCCGGCGACCGCGTCCTGGTGGAACAGAGCAATCCCGCCGGCCACCGCGTCGGCATCCTGCAGTCCGCCCTGCGCCTCGCCGTCCACCAGACCTATAACAACGTGGAGCTGTGGACGGAACCCGGCCGGCTCGTCACCATGACCCTGCGCTCCGCCGCCGGCGCGGTCAAGGAGGTCAAGACCGTGGCGGCCAGCCCGGCGAACGGGCGCGTCTTCCGCGCCGAAGGGCAGTTCGGCGCGGATATCTGGCCCGGCGACGTGCTGGAGGCAGATAACGGCCGGCTCGCCATCCAGGTGCCCATCGCCCCCATCCATGCACTGCTGGATATCCCGGGCAATCGCGTCGCCGGCATCGTGCCGCCGGCACGGCCGGTGCGCCTCGATTTCCACATTGGGCCGGCGACGTATACCGTCTACGGCTGGAGCGATGACGCTGGCGCCTTCGTCGTCGGGCCGGGCGCCGGGCGAACCCTGTCCGCCGGCGATTCCGCCGACGTGTGGTACATTGATGAACAGGGACAGCGGGTTGGGGTATGGACCTTTGCCGTGACCCAGGTGCTCTTCCCGCTGATACAACCGTGATGGAGGGGCTTCGATGACGCGTATTGGGCTGGCCGGCCTGCTGGCCTGCATCGCCCTGGCCGGCCTGTGGGCCTGCCAGCCCATCTGGCCGCCGGCCACTCCCACTCCGCCGGCGACCCCGACTTCCCCGGGCCAGCCCACCCTCACGCCGGCGCCGGCCGATTTCCTGTACCTGGGCGTATACGGCGTCGCGCCGGCCGCTCTGCCGAGGGCCGCGGCGGCCGGCGTGCGCGTGGTGGCCATGCCGCCGGCGGAACTGCAGGCCACCCTCGCCTACATGGACGCCGCCCACGCCCTCGGCCTGCGCGTCCGGGTCTCCCTCTCCCCATCGTTCCTGAATGCCAAAGAGGACGATATCGCCGCGTATCTCGGGCCGCTGGCTTCCCATCCCGCGCTACAGCTCTGGTACCTGCCGGAAGAACCCAAAAGCTCCTCCGACCATGGGCGCTGGAAGCGGCTGTATGAGCTGGTGAAGAAGCATGATGCCGGCCGCCATCCCATCGGGGTATACCTGGCCGAGGGAGCGACTGAGGAGTATTTCGCCGGCTGGACCGATATCTGCGACCTCATCTTTGCCGGCGCCTATCCCGAATACTACCACATCCCCCGCGCCGCCCTCTATACACGGGTGCACAACGCCGGCCTGGCCGCCCAGCG
>JAPWUQ010000075.1 GCA_028275445.1 Anaerolineae bacterium
CTGGCATGGGAGGTGTTCGAGGCCTGCACCGCCGTCGCCAAGCAGTTGAAGCTCTACGGCGCCGGCCAAGACCTGCTCGCCGACGCCTTCTCCGGCAACGTGCGCGGCATGGGCCCCGGCGTCGCCGAGATGACCTTCGTCGAGCGCACCTCCGAACCGGTCGTCATCTTCATGGCCGATAAGACCTCCGCCGGTGCCTGGAACCTCCCGCTCTTCAAGATGTTCGCCGACCCCTTCAACACCGCCGGCCTGGTCATCGCCCCCTCCCTCCACAACGGCTTCCGCTTCGAGGTCCATGACGTCAAAGAACATAAACGCATCTTCTTCGATCTGCCCCAGGAGATGTACGACCTGCTGGTGTTCATCGGCTCGCCGGCCCGCTACATGGTCAAAGCCGTCTACACCAAGGACGGCGAGATCGCGGCCGTCTCCTCCACCCAGCGCCTGGCCCTCATCGCCGGCCGCTATGTCGGCAAGGACGACCCGGTCTGCATCGTGCGCTGTCAGGGACAGTTCCCGGCCGTGGGCGAGGTGCTGGAACCCTTTGCCCAACCGCATATCGTCGAGGGATGGATGCGCGGCTCGCACTACGGCCCGCTGATGCCCACCTCGGTGGAAGAGGCGCGGCCCAGCCGCTTCGACGGCCCACCGCGGGTCATCGCCCTGGGCTTCCAGATCGCCGACGGCCGGCTGGTGGGGCCGGTGGATATGTTCGACGACCCAGCCTTCGATGAGGCGCGGCAGATCGCCAACACGCTGGCCACCCACCTGCGCCGGCACGGCCCCTTCGAGCCGCACCGCCTCCCCATGGAGGAGATGGAGTACACTACCCTGCCGGAGGTCCTGCATAAACTGGCCAGCCGCTGGGAGGCGCTTCCCGATTAAGGCCGCTACAGCTCCACACCCAATTCACCGCTGATCGCTTCCAGGGCCTGGCCCAGGCTGTCTTCCCCAGCCGGGCCGGGCCTTTCCTGTGCCTGCCGGCGTTCCCGCAGGGCGCGCACGTAGGCCTCGCACGCCCGCACCACCACGTTGGCCGGCGCGCCGCTTTCCAGGGCGCGCCGGATGGCCACCAGCAGGACCGGCACCACATCGTCCACCGAAGGGGCATTCTCCACGGCCAGCAGGGCGCTCATCTCCTCCGGGGTGAAGAGCGCGGCGAAAGGGCCGGCGGCGTACACCTCGGCGCGCTGGAGATGCTGTCGGCAAAAGGCCGAGCCGCTCACGGCGCGCCGACGGCACCGCCGGCCGGCGCGGGTCAGGGCCACACACTGCCGGCGCTCGACCATGGCCTATCCCTCATGGCTTGTGCCGGCGCGCGGCCCGATGCCGGCCCAGCCGGCCAGATTGCTCAACGTCTCATACCCGAACGTCGCTAAGCTGGCGCCCACCAGGCCGGCCCATACCGCCTCGAACCACCGCCCCTGTCCCGACCAGGCCGTCGCGGCCAGCTCCACTGCCACGGTGATGACGAGCGCCAGCAGATTGGTAGGACGCCAGTCCGGCAGATAGCGCTTCAGCCACTGCGTGGCCAGCAGGCAGATCACGCCGGCCACGCGCACATCCAGGAATCCATCCGCGGTCAGCGGCAGTCCCAACAGGTCCATTGCTGTCCTCCCTCTTCAATCGCGCAGATACACCACATAGCGCGTCTCGCCGGCGCGGTACACCTCCACCTCGCGCAGGCCGGACATTTCCTCCAATGCCTGCACGACCTCTTCCGCCGTCTCGAACACCCGGGTGCGCTCCCGGCGCGCCCTCTGCCACCAGATCCGCTGGTGGACCTCCAGCCGGCGCACCTGCTCCAGCAACTGTTCCATACCCTGCCCTCCAATGGAGCGTTTGCTCCCATTATGGGGCGGTTGCCGGCGCCGGTCAATACACAATCCGTCGTACGGGATATCCCGCGTCTCGGGAGGGGGAAGAGGGGAAATTTGGCAGAAGGGGACGAATGTGATAATATGGTCAGAGCATCAGACAGGTATCGCCAGACGGAGGAACGCCCGATGACTTCGACGACCGCTCCATCCACATCCCAGGTTGCGCTGGCCCCCCTGCCGGCCGATTACCGCGCCGATTGGGAGGATATCCGCATCGCCCTCCTGCGGCTGGGAGAGCCGGCCTGGGTGCCCTTTATGGAGGCCGGCATTGACGCCTCGCACAAGCGCCGCATCCTGGGCCGGCCGGTGCGCACCCTGGCCGATGATCTGGAGGTCTCGCGCCGGCTGGGCCAACCCTTCATCGTCATCAACATCGGCCTGCACACCCATCCGGCGGTGCTGGAGGCGATGGAGGTCACGCACGTGGAGGTGGAGAACGGGCGCGCCGGCGACACCGGCTGGGTGCACGCCGGCCAGCGGCGCTGGGCACAGGCCGGCGTCGGGGCCATCACCAGCGAGGAAGATTTCGAGAAATTCCCCTGGCCGGACGCCGATGATTTCGATTATTCCCTGCTGGACGAGGCGGACCGCCTTCTGCCGGCGAACTATCGGGTCATCTTCACAGTGGGGAAGGTGTTCAACCTGGGCTGGTGGCTGATGGGCTTCGAGCGCTACGCCTTTGCGCTGGCCGATAACCCAGGCCTGGTGGAGCGCCTGCATGAGCGCATCGCCGCGGTCCAGGCGCGCGTGGTGGAGCGGGCGCTGGAGCACCGCTGTGTGGGGCTGATATGGCACGCCGACGACATGGCCTACCGCACCGGATTGATGGTCTCGCCGGCCATCCTGCGCCGCTATATTTTCCCCACATATGCCCGGATGAACGAGATGTGCCGCCAGCAGGGGGTGCTGACCGTCTTCCACAGCGACGGGAAGATGGACGATTTGATGGAGGACATCATCGCCGCCGGCTTCGACGCTTTCAACCCCATCGAGCCGGTGGCCATGGACATCCGGGCGCTGAAGCAGAGGGTGCAGGGGCGTCTCTCGCTCATCGGCAACGTGGACCTGTCCTATACCCTGACGATGGGCACGCCGGCGGAGGTGGAAGAAGAGGTACGCGGCCTGATCCGCGACCTGGCCCCGGGGGGCGGGTATGCCCTGGCGTCGGCCAACTCCATCCCCGAATATGTGCCGTGGGAGAACTTCGTCGCCATGCACGCCGCCTGGGCGCGCTGGGGCCGGTACCCGATTCGCGTGTGATGCCGGCAGGCGGCCGCCGCCTCCATCACCGCTACCACCCTCCGTTTCCCTTTCGCCTGCCCCCTGTGCTACAATAGCCCCGGCATACACCGATGGGGGACGGAAGCCCCTGCCGACAGCTTCTTGAACCCGCAGTGGGGGAGCCGTATATGCGCGTGGTCTTCATGGGGACGCCGGCGTTCGCCCGCACCATCCTGGAGGCGCTGGTGACGGAGGGATATCCGGTCGTCGGGGTAGTTTCCCAGCCTGACCGGCCGGCGGGGCGCGGCCGGCGCCTGACTGCCCCGCCTGTCGCCGAACTGGCGCGGGAGCGCGGGATCCCGCTCATCCAGCCGGAGCGGCCGCAGGAGCCGGCCGCGCTGGAGACCCTGCGCTCCTGGGCGCCGGACGTGATCGTGGTGGCGGCGTACGGCAGGATTCTGCCGCCGGCGGTCCTGCACATCCCGCCGAAAGGCTGTCTCAACGTGCATGCCTCGCTCCTGCCGCGCTACCGCGGGCCGAGTCCCGTGGCCCAGGCCATCCTGGACGGCGTTCGCGAGACCGGCGTCACCATTATGCTGATGGATGAGGGCATGGATACCGGCCCGGTGCTGGCACAGCGCGCCGTGCCGGTGCATGAGGATGATACGACGGGGAGCCTGATGGCGCGCCTGGCTGAGGAGGGGGCGCGCCTGCTGATCGAGACACTGCCGGCCTGGATGGCCGGCGCCATCGATCCTCAGCCGCAGGACGCCTCCGCGGCCACCTATACCCGGCTCATGCGTAAGGAGGACGGACTGGTGGATTGGAGCCAGCCGGCGGAGCGGATCTGGCGGCACGTGCGCGCCTGCACGCCCTGGCCGGGGGCCTATACCTTCTGGAACGGCCAGCTCCTGCGCCTGTTGGAGGTGCGGCCCCTGCCCGCGCCGCTCCCGCCGGACTCCCTGCCCGGCGACGTCATGCTGGTGGACGGCTGGCCGGCGGTGGTGGCGGGGGATGGGCTGGTATGCCTGCGCCGGCTTCAGCTCGCCGGCAGAAACCCGGTGGACGGGCAGGCGTTCGTGCGCGGCCAGCGGGGTTTCGTGGGGAGCCGGCTGGGCGCCTCTTGAGTCAGCGGATATAATCCCGCAGGACCAGGTCCAGCTCGCCGGTCTTGACCGTGCCTTGCCGAAGGTACACGATCACCCCATCCGGGTCAATGACCATGGTCATGGGAATGGCGCGGGCGCCGTAGGTGCGGCCCACGCTGAGCTGGGGGTCCAGCAGGACGCGGAAGGTGTAGCCGTAGTGCTGGACGAAGGCCAGCACATCCTCCCGATTTTCCCCTTCGGAGATAGCCAGGAGCACGAAGGCGTCGCCGCGACGAGCGTGCAGGTCCTGGAAGATGGGCAGTTCCTGCCGGCAGGGCGGGCACCAGGTGGCCCAGAAGTTCAGCACTACCGGTTTCCCCCGGAAATCGGACAATCGCACCTGCCGGCCGTTCAGGTCGGTCAGTTGGAAATCGGGCGCCGAATATCCCACCTCGGCCTTGATGGGGCGAACGGGTGCCGGCACATCCGGCCGACAGCCGGCCAACAGAAGGGTCACCCCGATCAGCATTCCCAGTATAATCGCCCAAGGCCACCTGGTTCTCATGCGTGTGATCGCTCCGTACATGAAGTTCCCGTCGCACAGCTCTGCAGTGCGCCGTGCGGGCAGGCTTTCAGGCATTCCATACAGCGGATACAGCCGGCGGTGTCGATTTCCTCAGGAGGGTACAGCCCGGTGGGACAGACATGCCGGCACAGGTCGCAGTGCTGACAGCGGCTTTCCTCGAAGTGCAGGCGCATGCCGCTCAGGCGGTTGAACGGCCCGTAGATGGTGCCCAGCGGGCACACGAACCTGCAGAACGGCCGGCTGGTGACCATCATCCACAGCAGGAAGAGGGCGAGGATGACCATTTTGACGGCGAAGAGCAGGCCGGTCAGCTCGCGGAGGTCCGCTTGGAGCGCGATCATGGGCAGGCCGGCCTCCAGAGCGCCGGCGGGGCAGAGCTTGCAGAACCAGGGCTCCAGCGCGATGAACGGGATGATCACCACCAGCAGGGCGAAGATGACGTAGCGCGCCGGCGCCCAGCGGTTGCTGACGCGCCATTTGGGCAGTGGCACCTTATATAACAGGTCCTGCAGGAACCCGAAGGGACATGTCCATCCGCAGGCGGTCCGCCCGAACAGCGTGCCGATGAGGCCCAGCACCCCCAGCAGATACAGCGGCACGCGGCGGATGATAATGAAGTGCTGGAGCGTGCCGATGGGGCAGGCAGTGATGGCCAGCGGGCAGGAATAGCAGTTGAAGCCCGGACAGGGGACGTTTTTCAGCCAGGGCGCCAGGAAATAGGAATTCCACAGCAGGGTCGAGGTAAGCTGGACAGGGGCGCGCCGCAGACGTGCCAGGGCGTCGGTGAAGCGGGCAAAGAAGGCCATGGCGTGCACCTCACTGGATGCCGATGCAGGATAGGCAGATAAGGGAGGCGTTGGCAAAGACGAAACGCGCTTCCCCGAGGAGCAGGCCGGCGGCCGTCATCAGCAGGAACAGGCCCAACAGTACCCAGAAGCGTTTGTCCATGAAGCGTGTGCTCCCCGCTCGAAATCTGTCGGGTGCATTATATGACAGCAGACCGTTGGGCGCAAAAGGCGCCTCCAGGCCGTCAGGTGACTGGCGCCAATTCGAGTGGTCGCGTTTGCGCTGTATGCCCAGCAGTGGCATAATATATATTGCTGTCGCAGATGCCCCGCCAGGTACGCGGTTCCAGACGGACGTTTGGCTGTCCCCCGGGTTCTTCAGCGGCGATGCTGAAGGGGCTTCCCTCAAACGTACGCCCCAGTAGTTTGTAAATCTTCCCGCCGGCTGCGGTTCTACATCCGAACACGAGGATGATGGTGATGGCAGGCACGGCTTCTCAGGTGCCGAGACCGGCGGCGCGCATCCTCATCGTCGAAGATGAGCCGTTATTAGGCGCCGGCCTCAAGCAGTCCCTTATCCGATTTGGGTATGAAGCGGAAGAGGCGGCCAGCGGAGAGGAAGCCCTGGAGTGTCTGAGGCACCAGGCGTTTGACGTGGTCCTCCTGGACCTGCATCTGCCCGGCATCCAAGGGGTGGAGCTAATGAAGCGCATATGCCGGCTGCAGCCCCACATTGCCATCATCATCCTCACCGGGAAGCCGGACCTGGAGAGCGCCATTGGGGCCGTAAAATGCCGTGCGTCGGACTATCTCATCAAGCCCGTGGACCTGGATGAACTGCTGGATGCCGTTCGCAGAGCGCTCCAGAACGGCGGGACGGCACAAGGGCGCGATGCGCCGGCCGATGAGGTGCTGGAACTGGATGGGCTACTGCTGGACCGGGAGGCGCGGCAGGCGTTGATCCGGACCGCGGATGGCCGGCAGGTTGCGGTCACCCTCTCTCCTAGTGAGGTCTCCCTGCTGGCCTATATGATGGAGCGCACGCCGGCGGTCTGCTCGTACACGGAGCTGGCCGGCCGCGCCCTGGGGTATCATTTGACCAATGGGGAAGCGCGGGAGCTCCTTCGCCCGCATATCTGCCGACTGCGCCGCAAGATCATGGCGCACCCCGGGGCACCGGAGCTGATCCATACTGTCGTGGGGAAGGGTTACCGCCTGGAGGTCCCGCCGTACGCCGGCGGTTGAGGGGGGAATATCGGAGGACGCAAGGGTCGCGCCGGGCTGATGGTTATCTTTCGGCGCCGCGCCACACCACGCGCAGGCTTTGGTCCGTGGAGAGCCGAAACTCAAAGGTAAGGGTGTTTCTGCCGCGGGCCGCCGGCGTGGGGGAGACGTCCAAAATTTGCGCATCCGCCGGCAGTACCACCATCACCCGCAGGGGAACCGCCTGCGTGCCCGGCTGTTTCTGGACCGTGAGGGAGTACACGTTGCGGCCGGCCGCACTGTCGGAGCCGATGATATCGGCCGGCAGGCGGTACACGAGGCGCGTGTCCAGGGTGCGGCCTGGCTCCAACAGCATCAGCGCGCCGAAGGCCTGTTTGCCATCTTCTTCGGAAACGATGACTTCCCCATCGTATGGTTTTCCCCGCAGGAGGGCTTCGGCCGGGATAGGATGCCCCCGCCCCTCGATCAGCTCGCTCCCGCGCGGCGCCAGCACCCGCAGATAGTTCCAATAACAACGCTGGGTCATCTGCTCATAGGTCATATCATAGCGGGCTTCCTGCCGGCATACCCCCTGCCATCCCTGCAAAGGATGGGTGTGCCGGACACGGAGATCGGCGCGCGGCTCCTCCGGATGGGACAGGTCTACCAGGTATTCCAGGGACTGCTGGACGACGGCGTTGACCTTGTTGAAGCCCATGTTCGTGTCCAGCACCATGAGGAAGTCCCCGGAAGCATCGCGGAGGGCGCCGTCCCATCCCCGGGCGTGCAGCCATTCCCTGGGTCCAGCCTCCCGCACGAATATCAGCATGTGCCGTTGCTGGAGAACATCCCACAGCGCGCCGGCCAGCGTCATCCAGTCTACCTGCTCGGGTTCCTCCTCCAGCCGGCGCAGGGCCGCCTGGAACAAGGCCGCCATGAAGTCCTTGCGGTGCTCCCACCATTCCTCGGTGATGCCGGCGGTGGGCGCCCATGCCTCCCGGGCCGCCTTCAGGACGTTCTCCCCCGTGACCGGATGCGGATAGCCTTCCACCTGCAGTGTGCCCAATCCCCCGATCAACGCCTCGATGGCATGCTGGTCCAGCGCGATGACGCCGTCCGCCTGCCGGCCTTTGCCCATGGCGTACAGCGTCAGGGCAACCTCCGCGGAAGTGGGGAAATCGGGGCTCCAGTTGCTGTCGCGGAAGAGCAGTTGTTCGGCGGCCATGAAATCGCGTAAGGGCTGTGGGGGAGGGGGATAGGGCCGGCGCAGATCATCCACGGCATAGCTGTCCTCGAAGGCCATTTCGACCACTTTCCCATCCCGCACCTCCACCCAGGCCGCACCGCTGATGAACCCTCCGGTGGCGCGCAGTTCGTCTTCATTCTGCACCAGGATCAAATAGGAGCGAGACCCCTCAGCGCCCAGCAGGTCCGGCACCCAATACGCGCCTTCGACGCCGGCCTCCAGCAGCGGCAGGTAGCGGTCCAGCAGTGCCAGCATGGCCTGCACCCTGGGATGAAGCTGTGCCGCTTCGATGCGCTCCCTTGCCTGCCGGCCGGCCGCCAGCTCTCGCTGAACCGCCGGCCATTGATCCCGCGAGGCGGCCAGCGCCGCTACCATCTTCTGCAGAGAGAAGCCGCTGTCGGGATCATTCAGCGCCGGCCCAAGGGCCCCCGCGGCGAGCTCGCCGGCACGCAGGAGGTGCTGGGAGCATTCCAGCAGATGCGGGGCCGCCTGGACAGTGGGGCCAATCTGCGGCAGCCAGCCCAGGTGCGGCGCCAGCGCCAGGAAGGGGCCGGCCGCATCCTCTAGGGCATCTACATCGGCGCGCAGGGCGGACAGGACGGCCAGACCATCCACCCCTTTCGGGCCGGCCGGATTGGCTTCGGCCAGCGCCTGCAGGCGGTGTACGTCCTCCCGGAGCCGGCCAACACACTGCCAGGCCAGTACGGCGCGCCACCCCAGCCAGGCCAGGCCGGGCACCACCAGGACCAGGATCAGCCAGCCGGCCAGCCGGCGCCAACCCCTCTTGCGAGATGATCCCGCGTACTGCGTATGGTTCACCCTGCTCCTTCCCGATCAATCGGATGAGGCCGGCGGCCGATAGCGCGCCCACGCCAGCCCCAGGGCGGTCGGCGCGCGGGAAACCGGGTCGAACAGGTTCCCGGTCGGGTACATCGTATCCGCCAGGCTGTACCAGCACCACCACTGCACCAGATGATTCCCATCTGCGGAATAGCCCAGCTCTGCATCGGTCAGCGTCAGGAACAGGTCGAATGTGCCGTACATGAATGCCTGCACCCGGGCAGGCTCGAAGCCGTATTCCGCCGGCATCAGCACGCCGTATTCCGAGACCACGAGGGGTCTATCCCGCTGACCCCGCTCCGCCATCCAGCGCCGGAAGGCGATGAGCTGTTCCCGAAAGATGTCCAGCCGGTCGTGGTCGTCAACCTCGTAGAGGATGCCGGCGTCCTCCTCGAAACCGGGCGGGATGCTCACCCCCCAGGAATCGCGCTCCTCCCGCAGGATGAAGTTATGGATATTCCAGAGGTCCACCGGCATGGGGGCGCCAAAATGCCCCTCATACGCGGCCAGCACCCGCTCCAGGTAGCGCAGGCGCAGGGGAGTGGGTTGGGACACGCCGGCGATGGTCACCTGCGCCGAAGGGTCGGCCGATTTGATGAGCTGATACAGCTCGTGGTACAGCCCGGCATAGCGCTCCGGCGTCACATTGTCCTGCCAGATGACGTCCGGCTCGTTGCCGATGAGCCAGACCGAGCCGGGGTTGGCCCGCACTGCGGCCAGGATGGTCGAGGCGTCGGGCCGGTAGCCCTTTTCGGATAGGCGCACCATCTGCCAGAAGGCGATGCCGGCCGGCCGCGGCGGTTCCCGACGCACGTTCCAGTCCAAATACCAGCCGATGCCCAGTTGCTCGACGGCGTAGTCACTGATCGGGCCGATGGGCACGCCGACGCCGAAGCGCTGACGTTCCTCCGCCGGCACAGCCGAGGGGAGCTGGGGCGCTGGAACGGGGGTTGGCGCGGGATGCCGCAGAGCGGCCGGCGGCGTGGGCACCAACGGCTCCGCCGGCGCGGTGGGGGGAGCTGGCCGGCAGGCCGGCATCCCGACCAGCAACAGCAGTCCCATACCCCATGACAGCAGTGAGAGGCCGAGGGAATGCCGCATCAGCCGGTAATCTCTGACCCCTTTTCGTCTGTCCCACGCCGGCTGTATGCCATCAGCGCCGCTGCCAGGCCCATGATCATAAATGGGACAAACCCGCCTTTGCCGACGACCCAAGTGGTGGCATCCAGTATGCCGTGCACGGTCATGCCGGCCAACCCCGCCAGGCAGGCCCAGGCCAGCCCCTGCAGGCCCCGTTTGCCCTGCCGGCCCAGGCCCCGCGCCGCCGCGGCGCCGGCCCAGAAGGCCGTCCCCAACATCCAGAGATAGGCCAGCAGGCCGGGAACGCCCAGATCAGCCCCCACCTGCAGGAAAAGGTTATGCGCATGGGGATAATGGACCACATCAAAGCCATTGAACTTGGGATACAGCCATCCCACTGCTTTCCCGAACATGCCCAGCCCCACGCCGGTGAGGGGAAAATCGCGCAGGACATACAGCGCTCTCAGCCAGATATCCCCGCGGCCGGCCAGACTGCTCAGCGAACTGGTGACCAGGTAGCGCTGTGGGGTGGTGAGCAGGTCGGAATGCCACAGGGCATACCCGCCGGCGCCCACGGCGGCCGGCAGGAGGATGCCCCAGCCGGGCCAGCGGCCCGCCAAGAGCACCCACAGGGCCGCGCCGGCGCCGAGCCATCCGCCGCGCGACTGTGTGACGAACAGCGCCGCCGGCACAGCCGCCAGGGTCAGCAGGCAGAGGGGCAGACGTACCCAGGCGCGGTCCAGGAGCCAGGCAATGGGGTGCAAAACTGCCCCACGAGTGGAAGGGTAGCGGACAGGAGAGAAGAGGAGCAGTGCCAGGGGAAAGGGGATCAGCACCGCCAGGGCGCCGGCCATCATGTTCGGGTTAAAACTGCCGCGCAGGGCGGTCAGCCAGGTGGACGAGGCCGGCAGGCGTTCTGCCGCCGCCTCCAGGGTGCGCGGCCATTCGATGCCCAGCGGGGTGAGAAGCGCCATGCCCAGACCTACCACCGCCATGACGATGCCCAGGACAGCCAGATGGGCCTCGCTCCGCGCCCAGTTGACGATGCCGAGCATGAGTGCGATGCCGGCGATCAGCCGCGCCGCCCAGACGAAAGAGGTCATCGGGTCCACCGAGATAACCAGCGAGACGCCGGCCATCAGCAGTAGGATGAGCGCGGGGAGGTTATAGGGGCAGGGGATCGTCGGCCGGCCGCGGGCCGCCCAGCGGATCAGCCACAAGAGGAGGATCAGGAGTAAGCCATAGGCGGCATATCCCGGGAAGAAGGTTGCTAGCGCCGCGCCAACTGCCAGCGGCCACAGCTCCCTATCCGCAATCCACCGGGCGGTCCTGCGCAGCATCCGAAGGAGCCGTCCTTACCGCAGGCCGCGGGCCAGCGCACGCAGGCCCAGGAGGAACCAGCCCGGCTGTGCCAGGAAGACACGCCACACCGCCTGCGCCAGACGGTCGCGATCATACTGGCCCAGCACCCGCACCGCCCGATGGTTCAGGAGGCGCAGGAGCAAATCATAATCCGCATCGCTGAACCCATCGAGCATGTGCCGCACAAAGGCATGCCAGAACAGCTCACTGCGCAGGGGACGTAGTTCGCCGGCATACGTCGAACCGGCGCACAGCGCCCGCGCCAGGGCCAGGGCGCCGCGCATGCCGGCCACCACGCCGCCCACCGTCGTCACCTTGACCTGGCCGGCGGCATCGCCCACCAAAAACACATGCCCATCGGGGGTAGCTGAGGGCCGGCGCAGGGACAGGGGATAGAGCGGTACCCAGGACTGCTCCTGCTGTTCGATGACCTCCAACCCTTCGGAGGCCAGCAGACGCTGTAACCCCTGCTCCGCCTCCTCCAGGGAATCGGCGATCAGGCCGGCGGCCGCGGTATCTTCCGACTCCGGGATCAGCCACAGGAAGAAGCGGGTGAGTGCCCGGTCGAACCAGACGCGCAC
>JAPWUQ010000076.1 GCA_028275445.1 Anaerolineae bacterium
CAGGAAGCAGTGTCGGTGGTGGTGCCGGCGGGACAGGTGCTGGCCACCATCATCCTCTTCGTGCTGATATATTCGCTACTGCTCGCCCTGCTCATTTTCCTGCTGACGAGGGAGATCGCGCGCGGCCCCGAGCCTTTGGCCGCGGTGCCGGCGCAGGAGGTGGTACGATGAGCCATGACCTGTTGCAGAACATCTGGTTCGTCCTCATCGGGGTCCTGCTCACCGGCTATGCCATTTTGGACGGATTTGACCTGGGCGCCGGCGTTCTACTGCCGCTGGTAGCCCGCAGTGACCGCGAGCGCCGCACGGTTTTCCAGGCCATCGGCCCCTTCTGGGATGGCAACGAGGTATGGCTCCTGACCGGGGGCGGGGCCTTGTTCGCCGCCTTCCCGCACGTCTACGCCACGGTGTTCAGCGGCTTTTACCTGGCATTGATGCTGGTGCTCTTCGCCCTGATCGTGCGCGCCGTGTCCTTCGAGTTCCGCAGTCGGGTGGAAAGCCCGCGCTGGCGGGCCGTATGGGACGGCGTATTGTGTGCCGGCAGTTTGGTGCCGGCGCTCCTGCTGGGGGTGGCTGTCGGGAACGTCCTGCGCGGCGTCCCCCTCACCCCCGCAATGGAATACGCCGGCACCTTTTTCACCCTGCTCAATCCCTTCTCCCTGCTGGTGGGCCTGACCGGGCTGTCCATGTTCGTCACCCACGGCGCCATCTATCTGCTGAACAAGACCAACGGCGCGGTGGCGGAGCGGGCCGGCCGGTGGGCCTCCCGGAGCTGGCTCGCCCTGCTGATCCTGACCATTGCCACCGGCGTTGCCGCCTGGTTCGATGCGCCGGCGCGCTTCCAGGGCAAGCCGGCGGTCATCTGGGCACTGCCGGCGGCAGTGCTGGCGCTGATGGCCTGGACCCGTATCCTCCTGGCCCAGGGCAAGCCGGGGCGGGCCTTCCTGGCCTCTTCCCTGACGATTGCAGGATTGATGGCGCTCTTCGGGGCCGCCTGCTATCCCTATCTCCTGCCGGCGCGCAACGCCGTGGACATCGCCGGCTATCAGGGGCTGAGCATCTATAACGCCTCCGCCTCGCCGCTGACCCTGCAGACCATGCTGATCATCGCCCTCATCGGCGTGCCCATCATGCTGGTGTATACCGCGTACATCTACCACGTTTTCCGCGGCAAGGTAGTGCTCGAAGAGGAAGGCTATTGATCCCACAAGGTGACAGTCACCTGGGAACTTTCGACATGAGGTGACGGTCACCTGTTAGGTGACCGTCACCTTGTGACACGAAGTGACCGTCACCTCATCCCTACCATCTCCCCTTTGCGTTTTGGCCCGAAAGGTGTACAATGCAGGCGAGCCGTTGGCCGGCAAGGAGTGTTTCTTATGATCAAGATCGCGCCTTCCATCCTTTCCGCGGACTTCGCCCGCCTGGGGGAACAGGTCGCAGAGGCAGAGGCCGCCGGCGCGGACTATATCCATGTGGATGTGATGGACGGGCACTTCGTCCCCAATCTGACCATCGGCCCGGTGGTGGTGCAGGCCCTGCGCCGAGTGACCCGTCTTCCTTTGGACGTCCACCTCATGGTGGAGAAGCCGGAATCCCTGCTGGAGGCGTTCGCACAGGCCGGCGCGGACATCTTGACAGTGCACGTCGAGACCTGTCCCCATCTGCACCGCACGCTCCAGCAGATTCACAGCCTGGGCGTGCGGGCCGGCGTCAGCCTGAACCCCTCCACCCCGCTGGTGACGCTGGAGGAAATCCTGGGGGACGTGGACCTGGTGCTGGTGATGTCGGTGAACCCGGGCTTCGGCGGGCAAAGCTTTATCGAGCGCTCTGTGAGCAGGATCCGCCGGCTGCGCCAGATGATGACCGAACAGCGCGCGCGGGCGGAGCTGTCGGTGGACGGGGGGATACATCCGGGGACCGCTGAGCAGGTGGTGCGGGCGGGGGCGAACGTGCTGGTGGCCGGCTCCTTCATCTTCAGCGACCCGGAGGGCATCGCGGCGGCCATCCGCCGGCTGCGGACCAGCGCGGAACGCGCACTGATCGCGCGTTCTGTGTGACTATGGGCAGGGAAGGAAAAACAAAAGCCGACAGCAGATGCTATCGGCTTTCACCGGGTGCAGGGTACAAACCCGCTCATTCTTTGGACTTGCTGAGCGTCTTCAAACACTTGGTGCAGATGCGCAGAGTGCGCTCGACTCCGTTGATCACAACCGTAGCTTTCTGCACGTTCGGCTGCCACATGCGCTTGGTGCGAACGTTCGAGTGGCTGACGTTGTGACCAAACTGGGGACCTTTCCCACACAGCTCACACTTGGCCACTGTACATCACCCCTTTCCTGCAAGATTGGCAAGCGCTGGGCGGCTTTCTCCGTCTTCAGCGCAACACAATTATCATACCATACCATGCAGATTTGCGCAACTTTGGGAACTTATCGTATCATGTACCCTTGCAGTGAGAGACAGACGCGCGGGCCTGCGGCCGGCATTCAGGGAGCACGCCGCCAGCCCGCCCATGAAGAGTGAGCAGGAGCATCGTATGTCCAAAGCCGAAGTCGCAGGTCATATCCATGTCTCGCCGCAGGCCATCGCCACGCTGGCGAGCATGGCCGTCATGCAGACCTATGGCGTCGTCGGAGTCACCAACAAGAACCTGGCCGGCGACCTGGCCGAAATCTTGCAGAAGGATAGCTGGCGCCGCGGCGTCGAGGTCCATATGCACGGCGATGAGATCGTCATTGACCTGTACGTCGTGTTGGAGTACGGCGTCCGCTTTTCCGAAGTGGCGCACAATATCATGAGCAATGTGAAATATACGGTGGAAAAGGCCCTGGGCGTGCCCATCCGAGCGGTGAACGTGCACATCCAGGGCGTCCGCATGAGCAATAAATAGCGAGAAACGAACGATCCCGGGAGGAAAGGGGCCTTGAGCAATAACGATATCGCCCGCGAGGCACAACCCGATTCTACAGCGGCCAGTGGAACAGCGGTCGCCGGCAGTCCCGACTGGAAGACCTGTGACGGCCAGCAGTTCAAGGCCATGGTCCAGACGAGCCTGGCATGGCTGAACCATCATATCCCCATGATTAACGCCCTGAACGTGTTCCCCGTGCCGGATGGGGACACGGGCACCAATATGTACCTGACGCTGGAGTCTGCCTGGCAGGAGATCGCCGGCCGGACCGAACGTTCGGTGGCCCCCATTATTGAGGCCCTGGCACATGGCGCGCTGATGGGCGCACGCGGCAACTCCGGCGTCATCCTCTCCCAGATCTTTCGCGGCATGGCCCAGGCTCTCCATGATGCCGACCTGCTGGACACCAACCTGCTGGCGCGTGCGCTTCAGCAGGCGAGCGCCACGGCGTATAAGGCGGTCATCCGGCCGGTGGAGGGAACGATCCTGACGGTGGTGCGGCGGGCGGCGGAGGCCGGCGCCCTGGCCGCGGAGACGGCCGACGATCTGCGGGATATGATGGCGCTGGTGGTGGAGGCCGCCCGCAAAGCGGTGGAGGAAACGCCCTCCCTCCTGCCCGTGCTGGCGGAGGCCGGCGTGGTGGACGCCGGCGGCCAGGGCCTCTACATCATCTTGGAGGGCATGCTCCGCTACCTGCGCGGTGAAAGCGTGCAGGCGCCAGCAGAACCAGAGGAGGAAGTGATCTTGCACCATCCGGAAGGCCCTGAAGAAGGGTATGGGTACGATGTGCAGTTCATCCTTACCGGCGAGAACCTCGACGTGGAGCGCATCCGCGCCGACATTGATGCCATGGGCGTCTCCACCCTGGTGGTGGGCGACAGCCGCACCGTCAAGGTGCATGTGCATACGCCGGAGCCGGGCACGCCGCTGAACTACGCCGCTCGCCTGGGTTCATTGAGCCGCGTCATTGTGGAGAACATGCAGGAGCAGTACGAGGAATTCCGCAGTGCCGGCCGCGCCGCTGTGCCTCCCCCCACGCCGGTGCCCTTCCAGTCCGTCGCGCCGCAGCCTCCTGCGCCGGCGCTGGTCTCCGAAATCGGCATCGTCGCGGTGGTGCCGGGCGAGGGCCTGGCCAAGGTCTTCCAAAGCCTGGGCACCTCCGCCATCGTGCCGGGCGGCCAGACCATGAACCCCAGCACCGAGGAGCTATTGAGCGCCGTCGAGAGCCTCCCGCACAAGAAAATCATCATCCTGCCCAATAACAAGAACGTGATCCTGACAGCCCAACAGGCACAGAGCCTTTCTGACCGCGAGATTCGCGTGGTGCCCAGCAAGAACATCCCGCAGGGCATCAGCGCCCTGCTGGCCTTCAACTATCAATCGGACCTGGACACCAATGTCGAGCTGATGACCGAGGCACTGCACAGCATCCAGGCCGCCGAGGTGACGAGGGCCGTCCGCTCCGTGAAAATCAACGGCCTGCAGGTGGAAGAGGGGCAGTACATCGGCCTGCTGAACGGCGATCTGGTGTCCGCCGGCGAGAACCTCACAGACGTCGTGCTGGACCTGCTGGAGAAAATGGGCGCCCAGGACCTGGAGATTATCACCCTCTATTACGGCGAAGGGGTGAGCGCAGAGGATGCCCGCGCCCTGGCGGACCGGATTGCCGAACGCTACCCTGACCAGGAAGTCGAAGTGGTAGAGGGCGGCCAGCCGCATTATCCGTACATTATCTCCGGCGAATAATGCATCATTCCGGACCACATTGGGAGGACAGCCTTTCCATGCCGAAGGTGCGCATTGTCACGGACAGCGCCGTGCTGTTGGACCCCAAATCCCAGCGCGAACTGGATATCACGATCATGCCGCTGACCATCCGCCTCGGGAACGAGGTATTTCGTGAAGGGGTGGATATCAGCGCCCAGCAGTTCCTGGAGCGACTGCGACAGCCGGGAGCCTATCCCCGCATCGAGCCGCCGAGCGCCGGCGACTTCATCCGCCTGTACGAATCCATCGGCGCCCAGGGGGATATCATCCTCTCCCTGCATCATTCGCGCCGGCTGAGCAAGACCGTGCGCGCCGCCGAGGAGGCGGCCGCCTCGCTGGTAGGCCGGCAGAAAGTGGAGGTCATTGATACCGAGTCTATCTCCTACGGCCAGGGCATTCTGGTGCGCGCTGCGGCACGCGCCGCGGCCGCCGGCGAGGACCTGGCCAGCATCATCCGGTTGGTGCGCGGCATGATCCCGCGCGTGTACGCCATTTTCTTCTCCGACACGCTGGACTATCTGGAGCACACCGGCCGCATCGGGCCGGCACAGTCCATCCTCGGCACCATGCTGCAGATCAAGCCCATCCTGGTGATGGAGGACGGCGAGATCATCCCCATGGAGAAGGTCCGCTCCCATGAGGAAGCGGTGGAAAAGCTCTACGAATTCATCGCCGAATTCTCCGAGGTCGAGGAGCTGGTGATCCTGCGCAATCCCTATTTCGACAATGTGCCGCTCCTGCTGGAGCGCTTGAAAGAGCTTTTCCCGAAGCAGAACATCCCGGTCTATACCTACGGCCCATCGCTGGCGGCGCACATCGGGCCATACGCGGTGGGGGCAGTGATATACGAGGGCCTGTAGGCCCGGGGAGACAGGCTGTGAGCGCTCGAGAGATAGGTATTGTGACGGACAGCGCCGCGGATCTGCCGCCGGCGCTGGCCCGTCAGTGGGATATCACCGTGATCCCCTGCCTCATCTCCTTCGGCAGTGAAACCTATCGGGACGAGGTGGAACTGCCGCGCCAGGCCTTTTACCAGCGCCTGCGCGCCGCCAAAATCCTCCCCACCACCTCCGCGCCTTCGGTGGGGACCTTCGTCGAGGCCTACCGGGAGCTGGGCCGGCGCACCCGCACCATCATCTCCATCCACGTGGCCTCCGCCCTCACGAATATCTACAACGTCGCTCGCCTGGCCGCCGAAAGCCTGCCAGAGCTGAACATCCATCTGGTGGATTCCCGTCAGATCTCCATGTGCACGGGGATACTGGCGCTGACCGCCGCCCGGCTGGCCGACGAAGGCATGTCCGCGGGGGACATCATCGCCCGATTGCAGGAACTGCTCCCTCGCCTGCGGCTGGTGGCGGCGCTGGATACCCTGGAGTACCTGCATCGCGGCGGGCGCGTGAGCTGGGTGGCCTCGATGCTCGGCAGTCTGATCGACCTGAAGCTGGTGGTGGAGCTGAAAGACGCCAGCCTGCGCCTGCTGGACAAGGTGCGCGGCCGGCGCAAATCGCTCCAGCGCATGATCCAGCATGTCCTGGCGAGCGGCCCCCTGGAGCGGGTGGCGCTTCTGCATACCGACGCGCCCGAAGATGCGGCGGAGGTCCGCCGGCTCTTCGCGCCGTATGCCCCACCTTCCGGCATCATTGAGACCGAGGCCGGCGCCACCATCGGCACCCATGCCGGCCCCGGTGCGGTGGGGTTCTGCATTCTCACTCGCTGAGAGCACATCATCCTGCGAGGGAACCTGCCATTGGCCCCTCGTCCCGTCTACGTGGTGACCGATGCCGCCGTTGACCTGCCGGCGAACAGCACGCATCATCTTCCGATCGAGGTCCTGCCGATCACCGTCTCTTTCGGTTCCCGCTCCATCCTGCACGGCAGGGAGCCGGATCTCGAAACCTTCTACCGTTTGCTCCGGGAGAGCCGGCACTTCCCCACCACCGCCGCACCCACGCCGGCGCATACCGCCGAGCGGTATGCCGCCCTCCTCGACCAGGGCTATGACATCCTCTCCATTCATCTCGCATCCTCCTTCAGCACCACCGCCCTGCAGTGCGCCCGCCTGGCGGAGGAGCTGGACAGCCGGCGCATCGCGGTGGTGGACAGCGGGCAGATGTCCGCCGGGCTGGGGCTGATGGTGGTGACCTGTGCGCGGGCCGCGGCGGCCGGCGAGCCGCTGGCGCGCCTGGAGCAGATGGCGCGTGCGATGGTGCCGCGGGTTCGGCTGGCCGGCGCCCTGCAGTCCCTCGACCATGTGCGGCGCAGTGGGCGTGTACCCGGCCTGCCGGCGGCGGTGGGCGAATTTCTGCACATCAAGCCCCTGTTCGAGGTATATCGCGGCCAGGTGACCCTGCTCGGCTTCAGCCGCACCGTGCGCCAGGCCACCAGGCGTCTGGTGGAACTGGTGCGGAAATGGGGACCCATCCAGGAAATGGCAGTCATCCACGCCGATAATGCCGGCTGGGCGTCGGAGCTGGTCGAGTCGCTCGCGGAATTCCTCCCCTCCATCCCCACCATCATGGACGCCGGCCCGACCATCGTCTCCCACGTGGGCCCAGGCGCAGTAGGAGTGGCGGCGCTTCTTGCCAATTGACGCCTCCGCGGGTATTATGAAGCCATCAAGACGTCGGCGAATGCCTGACGGAGGATATATGCAGAGCGCTATCGTCAAGCTCGTCAAAATCCTGAACCTCGAACGCGATATGGGATACATGAACCGCGCCGTGATCGGCGGCCTGGACAAGTTCGCGCCCCACTGGCGCGAGGAGGCGCTGTCCCAGGCGAGCACGGACGCGGCCCGTTCTGCCATTGAGGAAATATGCGACTTACTGCGCACGTACTCCTCGCTGGAGACCACCGCGCAGAAGGCGGAATGTGTTGACGACCTGCTGGCGCGCCTGAAGGCGCTGGAGGCCGGCGCGGCGCCGGCGCCGGCGGTCCCGCAAGCCCCCGCCGAACCAGAGGAAAGAGCCGAGGAAAAAGGGCCGGTCAGCGCGCCGCCGCTTGCCAAACCCGGCGTCACCGCCGCGCCGGCGGAACCTCTGCCCGCTGTCCCGAGACCGGAGGAGCCCCCTGCCGCGCCGCCGGCGCCGGCCGGCGCGCGCTCGGCCGCGCTGGAGGCGGAGGTGACAACCCTGCCGCGCGTGGGACAGATGCAGGCCAAACGGCTGGAGAAGCTGGGCATCCGCACCATCGAGGACCTGCTCTATCACTTCCCGCGCCGCTATGACGATTACAGCCGGCTCAAGCTCATTCACCAACTGCGCCCCGGCGATGAGGTGACGGTGCTGGCGAACGTGCGCCAGACCACCCTGCGCCAGCTCGACGGCGGCCGCACCATCATCAAATGCATCGTGACGGACGGCACCGGCCAGCTTGAGCTGACCTGGTTCAACCAGCCCTTCCTGGAGAAGCGGCTGGCGCCGGGGACCTCCATCGTGGTCAGCGGGCGGGTGGAGCAGTTCCTGGGCCGGCTGACCATGAACTCGCCGGAATGGGAGCCGCTGGACAAGGAGCATATTCACACCGGCCGCATGGTGCCGGTCTATCCCCTGACCGAGGGGGTGACCAACCGCTGGCTGCGCCGGCTCATCAACAAGGTCGTCGAGACCTGGGCGGATCGGGTCGAGGACTTCCTGCCCGAAGAGATGCGCCGGCGTCTGGAGCTGTACGACCTGGGCACGGCCCTGCGCGAGGTGCATTTCCCCGCCAGCGAGGAATCGCTGGCGAAGGCGCGCCGGCGGCTGGCCTTCGACGAGCTGTTCCTCCTGCAGGTGGGCGTCCTGCGCCTGCGGCAGGCATGGCGCCGGCAGACCGGCCGGCCCCTTCCGACGGATCGGCCGGCGCTGGAGCAGTTCCTGGCCTCGCTCCCCTTCACCCTCACCGGGGCACAACAGCGCGCCCTGGACGAAATCCTGCACGACATGGCCCAGCCGGTGCCGATGAACCGGCTCCTGCAGGGGGATGTTGGCTCGGGGAAGACGGTGATCGCCGCCGCGGCCGCGCTGGTGGCCGCTCGCAGTGGTTTCCAGACAGCGGTGATGGTGCCGACGGAGATCCTGGCGCACCAGCATTACGCGCGCTTCCAGTCCCTGTTGGGGCAGATGACGGTGCCGGCGAACGGCCAGGAACGCCCGCTCCGGGTGCGCCTGTTAGTGGGAAGCATGCCGCCGGCGGAAAAGCGCCAGGTGTATGACGAGACAGCCGCCGGCGAAGTGGACGTCATCGTGGGCACCCATGCCCTCATCCAGGAGAACGTGCAGTTCGCCCGCCTGGCGCTGGTCATCATCGACGAACAGCACCGCTTCGGCGTTTCCCAGCGCGGCGCCCTGCGCCAGAAGGGGTACAGCCCGCATATGCTGGTGATGACCGCCACGCCTATCCCGCGCACCCTTTCACTGACCCTGTACGGGGACCTGGACCTGTCCATCATTGACGAACTGCCGCCCGGCCGCCAGCCCATCAAGACCTATATCGTCACCCATCGCGAGCGGGAACGCGCCTATCAGTTCGTGCGCTCCCAGGTGGCGGAAGGGCATCAGGCGTTCATCATCTGTCCGCTGGTGGAAGAGTCGGAGAACATTGAGGCGCGGGCGGCGGTCGCCGAGTATGAGCGCCTGAGCAGAGAGGTGTTTCCCAACCTGCGCCTGGGGCTTCTGCACGGCCGCATGCCGGCCGAGGAGAAGGAAGAGGTGATGCGGCGGTTCAGCGCCGGCGAGCTGGACATCCTGGTCTCCACCGCCGTAGTCGAGGTGGGCATCGACGTGCCCAACGCTACGGTGATGCTCATCGAGGGCGCAGACCGCTTCGGTATGGCGCAGTTGCATCAGTTCCGCGGGCGTGTGGGCCGCGGCAGCGCGCCGTCGTACTGCCTGCTGTTGACGGAGAGCAACAGCGAGGATGCCTGGGAGCGCCTGCGGGCGGTGGCGGAATCGCAGGACGGCTTTGCCCTGGCGGAGAAGGACCTGGAACTGCGGGGGCCGGGCGAGTTCTTCGGCACGCGGCAGAGCGGCCTGCCCGATCTGCGCATGGCCAGCCTGGCCGACATCCGCCTGCTGGAGCTGGCGCGGCGCGAGGCCTATCAACTGCTGGAGCAGGACCCGGAGCTGAGCCGGCCGGAGCATCAGGCCCTGCGCCGGCGGGTCGAACGGGCCTGGGCACAGCGGCGAACGGATATCAGTTGAGATGGCGGCTGTTACCATTTCGCGGGAGCTGGGGAGCCTGGGGGCCCTCATCGCAGAGGAGGTTGGCCGGCGGCTGGGTTTCAGCGTCGTCCAGCGGGAGGTCATCAACCGCGCCGCGCAGAAGGCCGGCGTGCCGGAGATGGCCCTTGCTGTCATTGATGACCTGGGTCTGCTGGGCGTGCGGCCTTCGCGGCAGGCCCAGCGCGCCTACCTGGATGCCGTAGCCCATGTGATGCACGAACTGGCGGAGCAGGGGAGCGTTGTCATTGTGGGGCGCGCCGGCCAGGTCATCCTCGCCGGCCGGCCCGATGTACTGCATGTGCGCATCTGCGCGCCCATTTCCGTGCGGGCGGAGCGCATTGCCCGCCGGCACGGCATCTCCCTGGAGCAGGCGCGCGCCCAGGTCGAGGCCAGCGACGCGGCGCGCCGCGCCTATTTACGGCGCTACTACCACGTGCGCTGGGATGACCCGTACCTGTATCATTTGATTATTAATACCGCCGGCCTGTCCGTCCCCGCGGCCGCGGAACTGATCTGTCTTGCGCTGAAAGAGCGACTATCCTCCACGGGAGCGGTACTGCCAACATGAACGACGGCAAACCTCGACCCCACTTCGCCCACCCTTCGGAAGAGGAATTCGCCCGCATCCTCGATTTTTACGGCATCGAATGGGAGTACGAACCGCACACCTTTCCCCTGGAATGGGACGAGAACGGGCAGGTGCTGGAGGCTTTTACCCCCGATTTCTACCTGCCCCAGCAGAACCTGTATATAGAGCTGACCACCCTCCGCCCCGAGCTTGTCACCCAGAAGAACCGCAAACTGCGCCGCCTGCGCGAGCTGTACCCTGACGTGCATATCAAGCTGTTCAAGCGGCGGGATATTCGCGAACTGTTGGTCAAGTACGGCCTGGAGGAAGAGGCGGAGCGCATCCAGGGGCACGCTCCCCAGCGTCCGAATAACCATCAGTAGGCGGAGGGTAAGAGATGGAGAACCAGAGAGAATTGGCGAAGTATGGGGAGGCGGCCGCCGGCATCCGGCAGGTCCTGCTCACCTCGGAGCAGATTCAGGAGCGCATCCGGGAGATGGCGCGCGCCATTTCGGAGGATTACGCCGGCAAAAATCCCCTCTTCGTCGGCGTGCTGAAGGGCGTGCTCTTCTTCATGGCCGACCTTCTGCGCCATCTCACCATCCCGGCAGAGGTGGATTTCATCGCGGTCACCTCTTATTCGCCGGAGACGCGCGACAAGGGATTCGTGCGGCTGGTCAAGGACCTGGAGACGCCCATCGAGGGCCGGCATGTCCTGTTCGTGGAGGACGTCATTGACACAGGGCTGACCCTGCATTATCTCCTGCGCACCTTGCGGGCGCGCAACCCGGCCAGCCTGGAGGTCTGCGTCCTGTTCGACAAGCCGCATCACCGGCTGATCGACATCCCCCTGCGCTACAAGGGGTTTGAACTGCCGGACCAGTTCGTGGTGGGGTATGGGCTGGACTACCGCGAGCGGTTTCGCCATTTGCCGTTCGTCGGGGTGCTGGAGCCGGAGGTGCTGGAGGGGAACAAGGGCCGGTAAGAGGCCGGCGTTCCTGGGGCATAAAAAGTTGGGGCCCCAAGTAACCTTCCAGCCTTCTCTATCGTCCCCCTTTCGGCCTTTCTCCCGGTACCACCTTCGTGGTACTGCGGGGTACTCCGCCTAATCGGTTTCTCTCGTTGCTCCGCTCTGGTGGGTTCGCTTCTCCATCTGCTCCCTTGCGGGAGTCATCTGGATCAGCTTGCCGCCAAAGCCTCATCGCTCCGAGAGCGCATACCCTTGGCCGTTTCCCTTCACCTCGACCTGGACATCCCACGCCGAGGGTCCGGTTGGCGGCTGTGGTACTGCCTTCCGATAGA
>JAPWUQ010000090.1 GCA_028275445.1 Anaerolineae bacterium
TTTGCGCGGTGCGCTGGTCCGCCGAGAGAATGCGGGTCTCCAGAAGCTTGACCCGCGATTCCTCCTGATTAATGAAGAGGTTCTGAAAATCCTGTAGGGAGAAAAAGGCGGTGCCCAGCTCGATGGGCTTGACAAAGGTGCCGCGTCCCTGGATGGCGACGACCACGCCCTCATCCACCAGCATGTTGATCACGCGGCGCACCGTCATGGGGCTGACGTTGTAGCGCCGGCACAACTGCGCCTCGGACGGGAGCTGGTCGCCCGGCTTGAACACGCCGTCGGCAATCTGCTGGCGCAGGATATCCGCCAACTGGACATAGGCAGGTATATAAGAATCGCGATCTATCGTGTCTGCAACCTTTGCGCTCAAGGCACCTTCTCCATCGCACGCACTGCAGTATAGAACCGCTCGCTTGTCTATAGTATTGTACAAGATGACAGAAAAGTCAAATACCCTCCCTGCCGCTCATGTTCCAGGAAAAAAGAAAGGGACGTGTTGTTCACGTCCCTGAGAAAACAGAGCCGATGTTATTCTGCCGGCGAGGATTCCTCGGTCTTGCCGGCCTCCTCCGCCACCTCCTCCGGCGCCTCCGCCGGCTCCACCTTCACCACCAACTCGTCAGGGCGGGTCAATACTTCGACCTTGTCCGACAGCTTCAGGTCCCGCACATATACCGCCTGGCCGATCTCCCGCAGTTCGGCAAGGTTCACCTCCACCGCCTCGGGCAGGTCAACAGGCAGACATTCCACTTCGATGCTGTCCACACCGTACAACAGCACCGCATTGGCACTGTCCCGCAGAGGGGACTCGCCCACAAAGGTGATAGGGATCTCTGCCCGAATGCGCTCCGTCAGGCTGACGCGGAAGAAATCAACATGCAGGACCTCATTGGTGATCGGGTCGCGCTGAACCTCGCGCACGAGGGCCTTCTCCGGCTTGGGCCACTCCGGCAGTCGCAGGTCTACCAGGTGGGAGAAGCCGGCGCGGCTCAACACCTGATGCAGTGTCTTGGCCGGCATCTGCACCGCCACCGGTTCAAAATGATGTCCATATACCACGCCGGGCACCAGCCCCTGCCGGCGCAGGCGGTTCACCTGCTTCCCCTTCAACGTACGTTTCTCCAAGGCCAATTCGATCGTTTCCACGGCTATCTCCTCCTTGCCGCCCGCTTGGGCGGGAGTGCTTTGTACGACCGTGCGGCAGACAATCAAACAGGCGGAACCAGGTCCGCCTGCATATCACATTATCCCGCAGGTCAAGCAATCTGTCAAAAAATTGGGTGCCGGAAAAGCCCACAAACACAGCTACCTGGCAATCGAGGCCGCGATAGCTTCTGTAACGCCGGCTTGCGCGAGGCCGGCTCACCGCATGAGCAAAGGGAGCAATACCCGAGCCCCCGGTGCCGAAAGGCCCACGATCCACAGGCCGCCCTCGCGGGTAGTCACATACAGCCGGCCATCCGCATACCGCACAGCCGTCGCCTCACCGGCAAGCCTCAGCCAGGCTGTATCCACCGGCACACCATCTTCATTGAGCTGAACCGCCATGACGCCGGCCTTGCCATCCGCCAGGAACAACTGCCTGCCGACCAGCTCGGCATCCTGCACCACATCGTGCCCCGCCACGGTGCTGAGCCGGCGCATATCCGTCGGATCGCTTACATCCACCACGTGCGCCCCCACCGGCCCCTCCGCCACCACGGCCCACGTTCCCGCGACATCCACTCCCAGCGCGGGGCCGGCCAGCGGGAACAGGCCGTACGGGACAGGATGTTCGGGATGCACAATGGCGATGGAACGCAGGCCGGCCAGGCGATCCGCCACATATGCCATATACCCGGACACTGCCACATCCGCCGCATCGGCCGGCGCCGTCGAAGCGCCGATCTCCTGCGGCACCGTCGGCGCGCCCACCCAGATGACCCGCATGCCGCCAGTGCCGTCGGCGACATAGACCATATCTCCGGCCACATCCAGCGCCTGCGCCGTGCCGGCGGTGCCGGCGGTGCTCAATAACTGCGGCAATGCGGGGTTCGCCACCGAAATCACCCGCAGGCCGGCCCATCCATCCGCCAGATAGGCGCGCGGGCCGGCGACCCTGATGCCCAGGGCCTCCGCCCCGGTGTACAGTTCCCCCAGCGCGGCGTTGGCCGGCAGGACGATGCCCGCTCGCCTGGCCCACTCATCCAGGCTGGCCGGCCCGCTCCGCATGATTGCCAGCGGCAGAGGATGGTGAGGGTCGGCGACGGACACCGTCCATAATCCACCCAGGCCGTTCGCCACATACGCCACACCGCCGGCCACATCCACATCCCAGGCATAGCCCGGGGTAGAGATGACGCCGCGGCGGGCCGGCGCGGTCACGGAAGCCACGTCCACAAGCTGAATGCCCGGCAGAGGCCCATCCACCACCGCGGCCGTGCCATCCCCTACTGCCACCGCCAGCGCCAGGCCGTCGGTATCCAGACGGGACAGCCGGCTCGGATGAGCCGGGTCGGCCAGGGAGATAATGGACAATCCTCCCAGCCAGCCGTCGGCCAGATAGGCCACGCCGCCGCGCAGTACCACGTGGCGGGCATCGCCCGGGCTGTTATAGCGGCCAATTTCCGCCGGCGCCCCCGGGTTCGCCACCGAAATCCCCAGCAGGCCGGGCAGGCCGTCGGCCACCCAGGCGATGCCGCCGGCGCATGCCGCCGCGTTGGCATCGCCAGGCGTGTCGAAATAGCCCTGCTCCGCCGGCGCGTCCAGGTCATGGATATCCCACAGGCGAAGCCCGCCGGCGGGGCCGTCGGCGATGGCCAGCAGGCCAGCTCCGCACCCCTCCACATCGGCGGCATTGCCCGGCGTATCCAGGCGCGTCACCTCCGCCGGCCGCGCGGCATCGCTCACATCCAGAACGGCAACGCCGGCCGGCCCCATCGCCAGGAACAGATGCGGCGGCTGATATGCCAGCGCCACCGCCGGCGCCGGCGCCTCCCATCCCCCCACCCAGACAGGATTGTCCGGGTCCTCCAGGGAAAGGACACCCAAGCCAAAGGGGTCCAACGCCGCATACGCATAACCGCCGGCCAGGACGATATCGCGCACAATGCCCGGCAGGATGCCCGACTCGCCCAATGGGACCGGGTGATCCGGGTCGGCCGCGTCCCAGACGGTCAGGCGGGGGCCGATGCCGGCGTACAGGCGCTGACCATCCCAGGCCGCGGCATGCCCCACCCCGCCCACCTGTCCCAGCACAGAAAGGTGAAACGGCTCCTGTGCCTTCGCGGGAGCGGCGGGCAGGAAAAGCGCCCAGCAGAGCAGGATCACGCCGGCCAGCCGCAGATACCGCCTTCCATCATTTCGCAGTGTGCCCATATACACCCCCAGCCCATTGAGCATCTCGAGGGCATCATAGCAAACGCACGATGGCATGTCAAAGCGCTTTCCTTCGGGTAGCCGTTGGCCTGGCGGGTGACCCTCGCCTTTGGGACGGCATATCACCGCCGTGAATTGGCACTCTTATGCCGGCTTATGTTATACTTGCTACTGTTGCTGGAAGGTTATATTCCGGAGAGGGATTCCGTGGCACTGGCAGACGCACTGCGCATTCGACCAGGAGATATCGTCTGTTTTGTGGGCGCCGGCGGCAAAACCACCGCGATGATGAAGCTTGCCTCCGAGCTGGTGGGGCGGGACTACCGCGTCCTGGTGACCACCACCACCAAAATACTGGAACCAGAGCCGGCGCCTGACGAGCGGCTGGTGCTGGCTCCATCGCTCGAAGAGGCCCTCCAGGAAGTGCCGGCCCAGTTCGAAGAGGCGCCAGTGGTCATCCTGGCCCAGAAGCGGCTGAGCAAAGCAGAGGGAGATGTCGCCGCATTGGGCAAGGACTATCCTATTGCGGTGAGGCCGTATAAACTGGAAGGCATTCCCCCGGAGTGGGTCGAACCCCTGGCGCGGCACAGCGGCGCCGACGTGGTGCTGGTGGAGGCCGACGGCGCCGCACACCGCATGCTGAAGGCCCCCAACGTCCATGAGCCGGTCATACCCCCCTGCGCCACGCTGGTCGTGCCTATGGCGGATGCGGAGGTGCTCGGCCGGCCGCTGACCGACGAATACGTCCATCGGCCGGCCCTGCTGGCGGACCTGGCCGGCGTGCCCCTCGGCCAGGCCGTTGCCCCTGAGGTGCTGGCAGTCGCTATAGCCCACCCACAGGGCGGGCTGAAAGGGGTGCCGGCCGGCGCGCGCGTGGTCCCACTGCTGACCACGCACTCCCCGAACGCCCGCTTCGTCGCCCTGAACCATGCCATCCGGCTCATCCTGCTCAGCCCGCATGTACACCACGTGGTGGTGGCCCATCTCCGCTCCAACCCGATCCGCTGGGAGATATACACACGGTGATGAGCGAGCAAAACGCGGAGGAAACATCCGAACGCATCATCCGCCGGCCGCATGTGGATGCGGTCGTGCTGGCCGCCGGCGGCGCCAACCGCTTCGGCGCGCCCAAACTGCTCCTCCCGCTCCCCGGCCCAACCGCCCGCCCGCTCATCACCCATGTGGTGGATGCGGTCCTTGCCAGCAGTGTGCATCGGGTCATCGTCGTGCTGGGGGCATCCGCGTCTCCGGTGCGGGAAGCGCTCGCCGGCCGAGACCTGACGCTGGTGGAAAACTCGCGCTGGCCGGAGGGGATGAGCACCTCGCTGAAAGCCGGCCTGGCCGCTGTCTGTCCGGATGCAGACGGCGTGCTGTTCGTGCTCGGGGACCAGCCCGGCCTGCAAGCAAAGCATATTCACGCCCTGCTGGAGGCCTTCGCCCGCACGCCGGCAGATATCGTCTACCCCACCTTCCGCGGCCGGCGCGGCAACCCGGCCCTCATGGCACGCAGTACTTTTTCGGCCCTCCAGGAGCTGGCCGGCGACCAGGGAGGCCGTGCCCTCATCGCGTCCGGGCGCTTCCAGACCCTGGCGGTGGAGATGGAGGACGCCGGCGTGCTGGTAGACATCGATACCCCGGCCGACTGGGAACGCTGGCAAAACCAGCAGATGGCCGGGTAAAAGCCGCTTCACGATACACTTTCTTGGAGCAGTCCATGTGCGCGTCCCATGATTCAAACCCTCTGGCCCAACTCGCCGGCATCCAGGGATGGCTGATTGACCTGGACGGCGTCATCTATCGCGGCGACCAACTGCTGGCCGGCGCGCCCGAATTCGTGACCGCCCTGCGGGAGGAGCGGATTCCCTTCCTGTTCCTGACCAACAATTCCTCGCGCACGCCGGCGCAGTACGCCGAGCGCCTGACCCGCATGGGCATCCCCGCCGGCCCCCAGGACTTCTACACCTCCTCCCAGGCCACCGCGGAGTACCTGGCGCGTCATGCCCCGCCCGGGACGCCCATCTTCGTCATCGGCATGGACGGCATCCGCCAGGCTTTGGAGGAGGCCGGCTTTCGCATCACCTCGGAACCGTACGAGGCCGCTTACTGCGTGGTGGGCTACGACAACCGCATCACCTATCAGGACCTGGCCCTGGCCACCCGCGCTGTTTTCGCCGGTGCCCGTCTGATCGGAACTAACCCGGACCCCACCCTGCCGGTCGAGGACGGTTTCATCCCGGGGGCCGGCTCCATCCTGGCCGCCGTCGCCACCGCCGCCGGCGTCACCCCGCTGATCATCGGCAAACCGGAGCCGACCATGCTCTCCCTGGCCCTGGAACGCTTGGGGGTGCCGGCGGAACGGGCCGCCATCGTCGGCGACCGGCTGAACACCGATGTCGCCGGCGGCCTGCGCCTGGGGCTGTTCACGGTGCTGGTACTCACCGGCAGTACCAGCCGGCAGGACGCCGAACGCTCCACCGTCCAACCCCATCTCATCGTGGAGGACCTGGTGGAACTTTTATCCCTCTGGAAACGTCGGCATAACTTGCCGACGACCGCTCTGGCGGAATGAGATGGCAGAGAGAGCGAAACATGGAAGGTAAAGCCCCGTTGAATATATACGAACTAACGCGCACGGAGCTGACCGAACTCCTGCAGGAGTGGGGCCAGCCGGCCTACCGCGCCGAACAGCTCTGGCAGTGGCTGTACGAGCATCTGGCGGCGGATTTCGAGGAGATGACCAACCTGCCGCGCCCACTGCGAGACCATCTGGCACGTCATGCCACCCTCCAACCCCTGCAGGTCCTGGAGGAGCTGGTCTCGCGGGACCAGCTCACGCGCAAATTTCTCCTGCAACTGCCGGATGGCGAGACCATCGAGAGCGTGCTGATGCTCTATGAGCGCCGGCGCACCGCCTGCATCTCAACGCAGGTCGGCTGTCCCATCCGCTGTGACTTCTGCGCCACCGGCAAATCCGGCTTTCGCCGCAACCTGACCGCCGGCGAGATCGTCGCCCAGGTGATCCTCATCGCCCGCGCGGCGCGGGAATTTGCGCCGGCGGACGCCCGCCCACTCACCAACGTGGTCTACATGGGCATGGGAGAGCCTTTGTTGAACCTGGACGCCGTGCTGAAATCCCTGCGCATCTTGACCGACCCCAAGGGCTTCAACCTGGGGGACCGCCATATCACCATTTCCACCGCCGGCGTGGTGCCGGGCATCCTGCGCCTGGCCCAGGAGCCCCTGCAGGTGCGCCTGGCCCTCTCCCTGCACGCGCCCAACGATGCCCTGCGCGACCAGTTGGTGCCCCTGAACCGCCGCTATCCCCTGGCGCAGGTGCGGCAGGCCCTCCAGACCTATTTCGAGCACACGGGCCGGCGCATCACCATCGAATACGCCCTCATCAAAGAGGTGAACGACCACAAAGCACAGGCCGCGGAGCTTGCGGAGCTGTTCGCCGGCCTGCCGATACACGTCAATCTCATCCCTGTCAATCCGGTGGAGAACAGCCCGTACCGCCCCTCCCCGCCGGCGCGGGTCCAGGTATTCATGGAGGAGCTGGAACGCCACCATATCCCTTGCAGTGTGCGGGTGCGGCGAGGGTTGGATGTCCAGGCCGGCTGTGGACAACTGCGCAGTCGCTACCTCGCCCAATCCTCATCATAAAGACAGGCTGTCATCGGACATCATTCATCCATGAAACCCGCGGCGTGGAAATATTGGCACTGGCATCTGCAGTATTCCCTCTGGCGGTGGCGGAGACGGCATGCTCTGCGCCGGCAATTGCCGCCGACCCAGGAAGAGGAGAATATCCGCCTGCTGTACTGGGACACCGCCTGGCAGGGCGTCCTGACCGCCGGCACAGGCACCTTCCTGCCGGTGTACCTGGCGCGCATTCAGGCCAGCAGTTTCTTCATCAGCGCCCTGACGGCCCTGCCGGCGCTGGTGGGGGTACTGTTCTCCCTGCCGGCCAGCATGTACGTCGAGCGCCACCGCGATCACGTCTACCTGACCACGTTGTTTCGCTTCTTTTTCCGGCTGACCTACGTCCTGGTGGCCTTTGTGCCCTTCCTGGCCCTTGGGCTACAGCCCTGGCTGATCGTGCTCATCTGGACCATCCAGGCGTTCCCGGCGGCCGTGGTGGTGCCGGCGTGGACCTCGGTGGTGGGAGCCATCGTCCCGCCGGCGCGCCGGCCCGCGGTCAACGGAGGCCGCTGGGCACTGCTGAGCGTCGTCACTGCCGTCTGCGTGGCCGGCTTCGGCAAACTGCTGGACCTGCGCGCCATCCCATTCCCCTGGAATTACCAGTTCGTCTTCTTCATCTCGGCCATCGCCGGCTTTGTGAGCCTGGGGTACTTCTCCCGTATCAAAATGCCGCAGACCCAGCCGGTCATCCCGCCGGCGCGCCGCTCCTTACGAGAGCGCCTGTCCGAACTCATCCAACCCATGCTGCAGTCGCCGGACTTCATGAAGTACAACTGGGCGACCTTCTTTGTCCGCCTGGGCGCGGCCCTGCCAGTGGCCCTGTTCAGCATCTTCTGGGTGCGGGAACTGCACGCCAGCGACACCATCATCGGCCTGCGCACCACCATCGCGCAGGCTTCGCTGGTCGCCGGCTACTTCCTCTTCGGCCGGCTGGCGGCGCGCCGCGGCCATCGCGAGGTCCTCATCCTCAGCTCCGTCGGTGTGGCCCTGTACCCCATCGCCACCGCCTTCATCCATCAGGACTGGTGGCTCCTGCCGGTCGCCGTCCTGTGGGGCTTCTTCACCGGTGGGGTGGACATTTCTTTCTTCGAGGGCCTGCTGGAGACCACGCCGCCGGATAAGCGCGCCAGCTTCGCCGCACTGAACGCGGTCTTCGCCAACCTGGCGGTGTTCGCCGGCCCCCTGCTCGGCTCGGCGCTGGCGGAATGGCTCGGCATTCGCGTCACCCTGGGCATCGCCGGCGGCATCTCCATCCTCGGCGCCTACCTCTGCTGGCGGCTGGGCGTCGGGGCCCGCCGGCGGGCACACTGACCTCCCCACCGTTCACCAACCCCAGACTTTGACAATTTCGGCACAGCCTCATTATAATGGCCCGTACCACTCAGGTTTGCGGGACAACGGAGCAGACATATGACCCACGAAGAAAAGGGCCTGCGGGTCTACCGGGTGCAGGTGCGCCGCGAGGATGAAGCGCACGCCACTGCCAGCACCCGCAATCATGAACTGCGTCTGGGGGTGCGCCGGGGAGACCCGACCGCCGGCTTCAACGCCGTCGAAACCCTGCTGGCCGCGCTTGGCACCTGCATCATCACCAACGTGAATTCTCTGGCGGAAAAAATGCACCTGCAGGTGGACGAGGTGACCGTGGACCTGGCCGGCTACCGCCGGGAGGACCCGCCGGCCCTGGTGCGCATTGACGTAACCCTCACGCTGGAGAGCGCCGAACCAGAGGAGAAACTGCGCCGGCTCAAGGAGCTGGCCATCCAATATGGGACCGTTACCAACACGCTGGCCGCCGGCGTCGGCATGCATTTCATGCTGATGCTCCGCCGTCCGGAGGAAAATGAAACGGCCGGCTGAGTCTCCCCAGCCGGCCGCCCTGCTCCTGCTATTCCCCCACTGCTTTGTCAATGGCCCTGCGCACGGCATCGTAATCCGCCGGCAGTTCGACCGGCGGGTTGCGGTAGCGCGCCACCACATCCGCCAGCACCCCATCGTGATACCCGACTTTGAAATCGGTGAACTTGAGGCCGTGGGCGGTGGAAATGACCACCACGCGATCGTTCCGTTGGATCTCCCCCCGCTCGATGAGCTTGAACAGCACCGCCAGCGCCACGCCCGTGTGCGGGCAGGTATACAGCCCCGTGCGGTCGGCGCGAGCGGCCGCATTGGCCAGCTCATCCTCGGTGGCCTGTTCGACGACGCCGTTGAACTGCCGCAGGATTTTCACCGCCCGCTCATAGCTCACCGGGTCGCCGATCTGGATGGCGCTGGCCAGCGTCTTGCCGGCCTTCACCGGCCGATATTCCTTGAAGCCGGTCAAATAGCTCAAATACAGCGGGTTGGCGCGCGCCGACTGCGCACAGGCGATGCGCGGGAGCTTGTTGATCAACCCCAGCTCCTTCATCATCAGAAAGCCCTTGCCAATGGCGCTGACGTTGCCCAGATTGCCCACCGGGATGACGATCCAGTCCGGCACTTCCCAGTCGAACTGCTGGACCAGCTCGATAGCCACCGTCTTCTGGCCCTCCATGCGCAGGGGATTCATGGAATTGGCCAGGTAAATGGTCTTGTCCGCCGTGACCTGTTGGACGATCCGCATACAGCCGTCGAAATCGGTGTCCAGCGCGAGCACCGTGGCGCCGTGAGCAATGGGCTGGACCAGTTGGGCCGTAGACACCTTGCCGCGCGGCAGGAAGACGATGGCGGGGATGCCGGCGGCGGCACAATAGGCGGCCAGCGCCGCGGAGGTGTCTCCCGTGGAGGCGCAGGCCACGGCGCGAATGGGCCGGCCGTCGGCGATCATCTGCCGCACCGCCGAGACCAGCACTGTCATGCCCAGGTCCTTGAACGAACCGGTATGGCTGTTGCCGCACAGCTTGATCCACAGGTCCGGCACGCCGATTTCCTTGCCCAGGCGCTCCGCCCAGAAGCAGTTGGTATGCCCCTCATACATGGAGACGATATTCTCGTTCTCAATTTGGGGCAGGACCCATTCCTTCTTTCCCCAGACCCCCGACCCATAGGGCCATTCGTTGGTGCGGGTGCGCTCTTCGAAGAGGCGCATCCAGCCGGCGGCACTGCGCGTCTTCAACGCCTCCAGGTCATGCTCCACATCCAACAGGCCGCCGCAGTCCTCACAGCGGTAGATGACATCATAGACGGAATAGCGCCGGCCACAGCCGCGGATGCACTCCAACCAGGCGCGATAGGTCATTTTCCACCTCCTTCGCCGGCCGGCACAGCCGCCGCTTCGAGAGCCCTCGCATTCAGGATGACCTCATCATGGATCTGCCGCACGGCCCGCATCGCGGCATCGGCCTCTACCACCAGGGAAATACTGCACTCCGAAGAGCCTTGGGCGATGGCGATGACGTTCACCTCGGCCTTCGCCAGAGCGCCGAAGATGCGCGCCGCCACGCCTGTGGTGTGGCGCATGCCGGCCCCCACCGCGGTGACAATGACCACGTCATCCAGCGACCACACCCGGTCAATATCCCGGCGGGCCAGCTCCAGCGCCATCTCTTTCTCAATGGCCCG
>JAPWUQ010000194.1 GCA_028275445.1 Anaerolineae bacterium
GACATGCGCATGAGCGCCATTGTCGCCATGGGCCGCAGTGCGGACCGCCGCTGGGGCAAGATCATCATGCAGGAGCTGATGAGCGAGGACCGCATGATGCGCCATGAGGCGGTGCGCGCGGCCGGCGAACTTGAACTGCAGGAAGCCACCGATTTGCTGGCCCGTATCCTGGACTATGAGGACGACCTCGATATCCGGCGGGATGCGGTGCTGGCCCTGGGCAAGGTGGGCGGTAAGGGCGCCAAGGCCATCCTGGAGCATATCATCGCCAGCGAGGACGAGGACCTGTTTGACGTGGCCCAGGACGCCATGGAGGAGCTGACCTTCGGCGCGCAGTTCCCGGAGATCAACGAGCTGTTGCGGCTGGTCGAAGAGGAGGAGCGGCGCGGCGCCGGCGATGAGGACGAGTCCGACGATTGGGAGGATTGGGACTGGGAAGAAGATTGGGAAGATGAGGATGAGGACGACTTCCTCGATGACGAGGATGATCTCGACCGCTGGTGATCCCCCGGTGCGGGGCTAACTCTACTTTACTACCAGGAGGTGAGTATGGCGGAAGAGGAAGGCAACGTATCGTGTGTGGAGCCGGCCGCGGGGCCTCTCGCTGTTCCCGAACCCACATCTGCCGCTACTGGCGCGACGCCGAAGGAGGTACCAGCCATGCTAGCACGGGTCGGTAAACCAGCTCCCGATTTTGAAGCCAATGCCTATCATCAGGGCGGCTTCAAGAACATCCGTCTGTCGGACTACAAAGGCCATTGGGTCGTTCTGTGCTTCTATCCAGGGGATTTCACCTTCGTTTGACCCACCGAACTGTCGGCAGTTGCCGTCAAGTATGAAGAGCTGAAAGCCCTCGATGTCGAAGTCCTCGCGGTAAGTGTGGACAGCCGCTTCACCCACAAGATCTGGCAGGAGCAGGAGCTTTCGAAAATGGTGCCCGGTGGGGTGCCGTATCCCATGCTCTCCGACGCCGGCGGGAAAATCGGGCGCATCTACGGCGTGTATGATGAGGACGCCGGCGTGGATATCCGCGGCCGCTTCATCATTGACCCCGACGGCGTGATCCAGGCCATGGAGGTGCTCACGCCGGCGGTCGGCCGCAACGTGGCCGAATTGATCCGACAGATCAAGGCCTTCCAGCACGTCCGCGCCACGGGGGAGGTCATGCCCTCGGGATGGCAGCCTGGCAAACCCACCCTGAAGCCCAGCCCGGCGCTGGCCGGCAAGGTCTGGGAGGTCTGGAAACCCGATATGGCCTTCTAAAGGTTTGCGAACCACAGGGGTGAGCTGCCCCAGCCGGCAACTCACCCCTTTCTGCAGCGCCGATCCAGCTCTTGGCCGGCGGGTCATCATGGGCCTACGTCACACGGTGAGGGATTTGGGATGAACCTCCACAAAAAGCGCCTGTTGCGCACCGCCCAATCGGAGCAATATGCCCTCTTCGACCTGGACCGCCTGGACGAGAACCTGAACCCGGTCAGCATCGGCAAGCTGGACCTGCATTTCACCCCGGATGGAACGTATGGCACCTTGCTGTTGTGGAAGGAGATCGTGGCTCCGCTGGACGACCGCCGGCGCGAACTGCTCATTGACTCGCTCCTGGCGGAATTAAGCACCACCATGGGCATTCATCCCGAGTACGCGCTGGAGGTATTCACGCCCGAGCTGGCGGAGTATGAGCTGTACAGCAATATGGAGGAGCCCGCAGGAGAAGCCGCCGGCGAGACGACCGACGCCATCGGCTGACAGGCCCCCTATCCTCTCCCCAGCCCCTGCAGGAGCCCATCATCGTGCTCAGCAAACTGCTTTCCATCCTGATAGAGGTCATCGCCCCGGTGGTGTTCATCGCCGGCGCCGGCTACCTGCTTCAGCGGCGCCTGGACATCGACGTGCGCACCCTCTCGCGCACCAATCTCTACTTCCTCTCGCCCTGCCTGGGTTTCAGCGCTATGGTCAAGGCCCAGGTGGCCCGCCAGGACCTGGCCCGCATGGCCGGCGTCTCCGTCCTCGCTGTCCTGGTCATGCTGGCGCTGGGGTGGCTGTTGACCCGCATACTGCGGCTGGAGCGCGACCGAAGCAGTGCCATGATGATCGGGCTGGCCTTCACCAACTGCGGCAACTACGGGCTGTCCATCTGCTACTTTGCCTTCGGGGAGCTGGGCCTGGCCCTGGGGACGCTGTACTTCATCCCCTCGGCCGTGCTGACCAGCTCGGTGGGGGCGATGATCGCCTCGCGCGGGGGCGGTTCCCGCAGTTGGGCGGAGGCACTGCGCGATGCCCTGGGACTGCCCCTGCTGTACGCCACGGCGTTGGGGCTGACGGCGAACCTCGCCGGCTGGCACGTGCCCGATCCCCTGGTGAAAGCCACCGACCTGGCCGGCAAGGCCTCGGTCCCCATCCTGCTGATGGTACTGGGCATGCAGCTCACCCGCGCCCAGTTGGGCAAGGACTGGCCGACGCTGGCGCTGGGCACGGCGGTGCGGCTGTTGATCGGGCCGGCGGTGGGCGTCCTTCTGGCCAATGCCCTGCATCTCAGCGGTGTCGCCTGGCAGGTGGCTGTCCTGCAGTCGGCCATGCCGGCGGCCGTCACCTCCGTCATCATCACCACGGAGTTTCATTCGGCGCCGGAGTACGCCTCCGGCATGGTGCTCATGACCACACTGGTGAGCATTCTCACCCTGACCGTGCTCATGGCGTTGATCACATAGCGCGCAATTTCAAACGAGGAAGGAAATATGCCTATCCGTTCGTTCATCGCCATTGCTCTGGGAGAGGAACTGCATCGGGAGCTGGACAGGCTCCTGCGCCGGCTCCAGGCGGATGCACCGCCGGGCGCGGTGAAGTGGGTGCCGGCCGCCAACATCCATCTGACGCTGAAGTTCCTGGGAGACATCCAGCCCGAACAGGTGGAGCCTATCCTCGCCGCTCTGCGCCGTGAGGTGGCAGACCTGTCCCCCTTCTCGTTCGTCGTAGAGGGGTTCGGATGCTTTCCGGGGGTGCGCCGGCCGCGCGTCCTGTGGGCCGGCGTGCGGGAAGCGACCGGCCAGCTCCAGGCCCTGCAGGTGCGGGTGGAGCGTGCCCTGCATCCCCTGGGGTTCCCGCCGGAGGAACGCGGCTTCTCCCCGCACCTGACGCTGGGGCGGGTGCGGGATGGGGTGCGGCCGGCGGAACTGCGGGAGATATCCCAGTTGATTGAGCGCACCCAGATCGGGCAGTTGGGGGAGCAGGCGGTCACGTCGGTGATCCTGTTCCGCAGTGACCTGCGGCCGGCCGGCCCGATATATACCCCGCTGGGCGAGGCCCCCTTGTCCGGGCGCAGGTAAGGAGGTGGGGGATGGCGCGCCTGCGGTTGATGTCGGTCATCGGCGCCGGCCAGTGCGACGCGCACACCGCCGAAATGGCGGAGCGCGTGGGCTATGAGCTGGCGCGGCGGGGCTGGGGCGTGGTGTGCGGCGGATTGGGCGGCGTCATGGAGGCGGCCTGCCGCGGAGCGCGGCGCGCCGGCGGGCTGACCGTCGGCATCCTGCCGGGGGATGAGCCGGGCGCCGCCAACCCCTACGTGGACGTGGTCATTCCGACCGGCATGGGGGAGATGCGCAACGCGCTGGTGGTGCGTGCCGGCGAGGCGGCCATCGCCGTCGCCGGCGAATACGGCACCCTGTCAGAGATCGCCCTGGCCCTCCGGATGGGGAAGCCGGTGGTGGGCCTGCATACCTGGACCCTGCTGAAGGACGGCGTTCCGGACGCCGGCATCATCCCCGCAGAGTCCCCGGAGGAAGCGGTGGAAAAGGTTCTGCGGGCGCTGGAGGAGAAGAGGCGATGAGCGTGTCGCGAGGGTATTACTTGGACCGACATGAGGCCGGCCGCGTGCTGGCGGAGCATCTGAAGCACTGGAAGGGCCAACCAGACCTGCTGGTGCTGGGCATCCCGCGGGGCGGAGTGGTGGTGGCCGCCGAGGTAGCCGAGGCACTGGGGGCGCCGCTGGATATCCTGCCGGCGCGCAAGATCGGCGCGCCGGGGAACCCCGAGTTCGCCCTGGGGGCCGTGGCCGAGGATATGGTCTACATTGATGAGCGGTTGATTGAAAGCCTGGGCATCAGCCGCAGTTATGTGGAAGGCGAAGCCCTGCGTCAGCAGGCGCTCAGCCGGCTTCAGGGACAGCGCCTGCGCGGCGGGCTTCCTCCTCTGCCCATCGAGGGCCGCACCGTGATCTTAGTGGATGACGGCGTGGCCACGGGGGCCACGGTGCAGGCGGCCCTGCTGGCGCTCCAGACGAAAGCGCCGCGCCGGCGCATCCTGGCCGTGCCGGTTGCCCCGCCGGCGGCGGTCGAGCGCCTGCGCGCCGCGGCGGACGAGGTGGTATGTCCGCTGATGCCCGAAGAGTTCTGGGCCGTCGGCCAGTTTTACGAGGATTTTCGCCAGGTCAGCGATGAGGAAGTGATCCGCCTCATCCAGCGCCGGCGGGGGGCCGGCCAGGGCGCCGCTCAGTGATGCGGGTCGGGCGCCGGCCCATCCAGGGCCGGCTCGAACGGCTTGATGTCCAGCACGGGCGTGTGGTTCAGCGCGTCCAGCCCCTCCACTGTCAGCACGTTCCCCTCTATCCGGACCAGGCGGACCACCGTCACCCCCAGGTGATTGGGGCGGTACGGGGTGCGGGTGGCGAAGACGCCGCGCAGGGGCTTGCTCCGGTCATCGCGCGGATGTAACTGCAGGCGCACCTCGTGCGCCCGGTCGAAGTAATACACCACCAGGAGCTTCTCCACCTGGTCCAGGCCCAGCAGGCCGTCCAGATAGGCCGGCTCCAGCACGATGCGGGACGGCTGGGCGGCGATCTCCTCCGGCGCGGTCATCTGCTCGAAC
>JAPWUQ010000193.1 GCA_028275445.1 Anaerolineae bacterium
TTCCGCGTACGGACAGCGCGGGTGGAAGGTACAGCCGGCCGGCGGGTTGCGCGGGCTGGGGATTTCGCCCTGCAGGATGATGCGCCGGCGCTTGTCCCGCAGGCTCGGGTCCGGGACGGCGATGGCCGACATCAGTGCTTCCGTGTACGGATGCTTGGGCGCGGTGAACAGCAGTTCGGTGGGCGCCAGCTCCACCACCCGGCCCAGGTACATGACGGCCACGCGGTCGGCGATGAAGCCGATGACGTTCAGGTTGTGGGTGATGATGATGTAGGTCAGGTTGAGCTGTTCACGCAGGTCCTTGAGCAGGTTGAGGATGCCGGCGGCCACGGAGACGTCCAGGCCGGCGGTAGGCTCATCCGCCACCAGCAGGTCCGGCCGCAGGGCCAGGGCGCGGGCAATGCCCACGCGCCGCGCCTGCCCGCCGGAGAGCTGATGCGGGTACTTATCGGCCTGCTCCGACGACAGCCCCACCATCTCCAACAGTTCGTCCACCGTCTTCTCCGGGTCTTCCACCGGCACATGGTGGATGCGGAAAGGCTCCAGCAGGATGGAGGAGACCTTCATACGGGGGCTGAGGCTGGAGATGGGGTCCTGGAAGATCATCTGCATGCGCGCCCGCAGGGGGCGGATCTTGGACTGCGGCCAGTGGGTGATGTCCTGGCCCTCCACGATGATCTGGCCGGCCGTCGGGCGTTCCAGCCGCAGGATGGTGCGTCCCAGGGTGGTTTTGCCCGAGCCGGATTCCCCCACCACGGCCAGGGTCTCCCCGCGATGGACGCGCAGGTCCACCCCATCCACCGCGCGCACCGCGCCGGCCTGGCGTCCCATCAACTGCGCCAGCAGGCCGGCGGTGTCGTAAAAATAGGTGCGCAGGCCGCGCGTCTCCACCACCACCTCGCTTTCCGCCAGGGCGCGATCCCGCACCGCCTGCACCACTGCCCGCCGCGTGTGCGAATCCGGGATCAGCTCCACCGCTTCCGCGGCCGGCTCCGGATGGTACGAGTGGCAGAGGATGATCTGCCCGTCAATGGTCAGGTAGCCCGGCTCCTCCAGGTGGCAGGTCTGGGTGGCGTAGTCACAGCGCGGTGCGAACTTGCACCCCGGCGGGAGGTCGCGCAGGCTGGGCACGCGGCCGCGGATGGTGCGCAGGCGCTCCGCCCGCAGGCTGTGCGATGGATGGGAGCGCAGGAGGGCGCGGGTATAGGGATGTTTGGGGCTTTGGAAGATGCGGAAGACATCGCCGGCCTCCACCAGGTTGCCGGCGTACATGACGATGACCCGGTCGCACAACTGCGCCACCACGCCCAGGTCATGGGTGATGTACAGCACGGAGGTGCCGAACTCGTCGCGCAGGCCGCGGATCAGCTCCAGAATCTGCGCCTCCAGGGTCACGTCCAGCGCGGAGGTCGGCTCGTCGGCGATGAGCAGGGCCGGGTTCGACAGGAGGGCGATGGCGATCATGATGCGCTGGCGCATGCCGCCCGAGAACTGATGCGGGTAATCCTCGATGCGGTCGGCGGCGTCGGGGATGCCGACGCGTTCCAGCATCCGCACGGCGCGCTCCAGCAGTTCTTTCGTGTCCGCTTTGGGCTGATGGGCGCGCTGGGCGTCCAGCATCTGCTCCTTGATGCTGAAGACCGGGTTCAGAGAGGTCAGCGGGTCCTGGAAGATCATGGAGATATCCTTGCCGCGGATATCGCGCATCTCTTCCTGGGAGAGCCGGCATATATCCCGGCCCTTGAAGAGTATCTGGCCGGCGCTGATGACGCCGTTAGGCGGGAGCAGGCGCATGATGGCGGAGGCCACAGTGCTCTTGCCACAGCCGGACTCGCCGACAATGCCGACGATCTCGCCGGCGCCCACCGTGAAGCTCAGGTTGCGGATGGCGGTGAGGGTGCCGTCCCGCACATGGTATTTGATTTCCAGGTTGCGCACGTCAAGAACCGGATCCATCACGCCCTCCTGGTGCCGATGAGCCGGGGGTCGAGGACATCGCGCAGAGTCTCGCCGAACAGGGTGAACCCCAGCGTGGTGATGATGAGGGTCAAGCCGGCCCAGGTGATGGGCCAGGGCGTCTGCCGGATGAAGTTGAAGCCCTCCGCGAGGATGACGCCCCAGGAGGGTGTGGGCGGCCGCACCCCCAGGCCGAGGAAGGAGAGGCCGGCCTCAAAGGTGATGACCACCGGCAGGTCCATGGCGGCCAGGATGAGCAGGGGCGCCAGGATGTTGGGCAGGATGTGCTGGAGGACGATGCGCCGGCTGGGCGCGCCCAGCGAACGCTCCGCCTCGACGTACAGGTTCTGGCGGGCGGAGAAGACCTGGGCGCGGGTCACGCGGGCATACCCTGGGATCCAGGCCAGGCCGATGACCAGGATCTCGTTCACCAGCGAGGGGCCCAGCAGGGCCAGGATGGCCAGCGCCAGGATGACGGCGGGGAAGGCCTTGATGGTGTCTAGGATAATGACGATGATGTCATCCACGATGCCGCCGATATAGCCGGCGAGCAGGCCCAGGATGATGCCGCCGATCAGGGCAATGCTCACCGAGGGCACTGCGGCGATCAGGGCGATACGCGAGCCGTAGATAATGCGCGACAGCAGATCGCGCCCCAGGTGATCCGTGCCCAGGAGATGGGCGCGCGAGGGCCCCTGGAGCATGCTGGGGATATCCTGCTTGGCGTAGTCGTACGGCGCCAGGATGGGCGCGAAGATCACTGCCACCAGGAACATGAAGACGATGAAGAAGCCCAGCGCGCCCAGCGGCCGCTGGAGCACTTCCCCCAGCACCGGGATGCGGTCCAGAAAGATTTGTACCCGACTGCGAGGTCTGATGACGAATTCCATAGTCCTTAACCCTGCATCTTATCCAGTTGGATTCTCGGATCGAGATAGGTATAGGCCAGGTCGGCCAGCAGGTTGGCGACGATGAAGAGGCATGCCACCACCAGCACGCCGGCGCGCACGATGGGATAGTTGCGGCTCTGGATGGCGTTGTAAATCAATGTGCCCATGCCCGGCCGGCTGAAGATGATCTCGACGAACACCGCTCCGCCCATCAGGTTGCCCAGGCCCACGCCCAGCACCGCCACCGTGGGGATGAGGGCATTTTTGAGGGCGTACTTATAGACCACCTTGCGCAGGGGGATGCCGGCGGCCAGGGCAGCGCGGATGTAGTTCTCGTTCAGCACCTCCAGCATGCTGGCGCGCACCAATCGGGCGAGGTACCCTACCCAGGTGATGGCCAGGGCGACCGCCGGCAGGATCAGGTGCCGAATGTAATCCGGGATGTTGCCCGGCTCCCCCACGCCGATGGCCGGCATGGCCCGCAACTGCACGGCGAAGATGAGCAGAAGAAACAGTCCACCCACGTAGGACGGGATGGTGATAAAAGAGATGGAGAACAGCGCCAGGATGCGGTCCAGCCAGGAATCGGGATGGGTGGCCGAAAAGACGCCCAGCGGGATGCCCAGCAATACCGCCAGGCCCAGGCTGGAGAAGGCCAGGATAATGGTATGCGGCAGGGCACTGCCGATAAGCATGCTGATGGGCCGGCCGGTGAAAACGTCCGTCCCGAAACTGCCGTGCAGGATCTTCCAGATGAACAGCCCCACCTGTACCATGGGCGGCTTGTCCAGGTCCATCTCGGCCCGCACCTTGGCGATCAGCTCCGGCGTGGCGCGCGGCCCCAGCAGGGTGCGCGCCGCGTCGCCCGGCACGATATGCACCAGCAGTGCCAGGAAGACCATGCTCAGCAGGAGCACCAGGATGGTGGTGACCAGCCGTTTCAGGAGATACCTTCGCACGTTTGCTACACCTCCTCTTTCGCGGCGGGCGAGGGAGCGCCGGCGGCAGAGGAACGCCGGCGTTCGGCCCGCTCCAAAATTTCATCCAGCCGGCGGCGCTGTTCCTCGGAAATGGGAGCCGGCCGGTGCGTTTCCAGGATCTGGCGGGCCATCTGGTTGGCCCGTTCGCCGGCGGTAAGGCCGCCGGCGGCCTCCCACTCGGCATACCCCCACTTGTCGAACAGGGACGCCAGCCACCCTTCGCGGCAGTGGCGCAGGGTGTGCTCGGTGGAGAGGAAATCCCCGCCCGGCCCTACCTGGTCAATCACCTCCAGCGCCAGGGCCTCCGGGGACATATCCACGCGGCGCAGGGTGTGCCGCACCATGTCAATGACCTCGTTCATGGTCACCAGCATTTCCAACGAGCAGGTCAGCCCACTTTCAATATACCCCACATCGTGCACCAGGTTGGCGCCGCTGAGCGCGGCGGCCATGATCCACAGTGTGCCCTCGGCGGCGGCCTGCTGGTCAAAGAGCTTGGCATCGGAACAGCCGGCGAAACCCCAGGTCGGCAGGCGGTAATAGCGGCCCATTTCCGCCATGGCGCTGGTCATCAGCATGAATTCGGGCGCGGCATACATGTTGACCATGGTGCGCATGTCCAGCGGGCCGGTGCCGGAGCCGAAGATGCAGGGCGCGCCCGGCCGCTCGAGCTGGGCGATGACCAGGCCGCTGAGCAGTTCGGCGTTGGTGACCACCATGGCGCCGGCCGGCGTGATGGGCGCCGCCGCCCCGGAGATACTGCCGGGCACATAGGCGACCGGCAGGTTGTGGTGCGCCGCGAACAGGAGCTTATCCACGGCCTCGAAGGAATGCTGTAGCGGCGTGGTCGGCTCGGCGTATAGGATGAGGAAGGGCCGCCGGCGCAGATCCTCCATGTCCTGGCGCATGACGGCGGCCATTTCGACGATGAGCGCCAGGCCGAACGCATCGTGCGCGGTGTAGACGATGGGCTTGGTGGAATGGGTCAGCATGGCCTCGAAGCTGTGCACGTCCGAGACAGCGATGGGCACATCGGATGGCAGGGCCATGGACATGATGAAGCTGATGTGCGGCAGGGC
>JAPWUQ010000077.1 GCA_028275445.1 Anaerolineae bacterium
CGGCTCCGGCCCGTGCCGGCCTTCGCCCCACTGTCCGACGAAATCCTCAAGGCCATTGCCGATGCCATGGCGCTGGCGCGCTTCCCCGCCCAGAGCATCCTCTTCCGGGAAGGGGAGCCGGCCCCCGGCCTGTTCCTCATCGAGCAGGGCCGTGTCCAGGTCTTCTCCTCCTGCGACGCCGACGGCGAGTATATCGAGCTGGGGCCGGGTGACATGCTGGGCGAGATGCCGGCCCTCACCGGCAAGCCCTGCATGTCCACTGCCAAGGCATTGGAAGATACCCTGGTCTGGACCCTCTCCACCGAGGCCCTGGGTGCCCTGATGGAGCGCTACCCGGCCATCCGCCGCTCGTTGAGCGAGACCGCTCGCGAGCGGCTGAGCGCGGATGACCAGGAGCAGGCCGCCGGCAAACTGCGCGAACTGCCCCTGTTCGCCGGCCTGACGCCGGAGGCGCTGGCCGAAGTGGCCGCGGCGCTGGTCCTGCGGCATGTGCCGGCCGGCGAAACCGTCTATCAGCGCGGCGATCCGGGCGACGCCCTGTACCTCATCGAATCGGGCGAGGTGCGGGTCCTGCCCGAAGAGCACGGCGCCGCATCGTTCCGCCTGCGCGCCGGCGAGTTTTTCGGCGAGACCGCACTGCTCACCGGCCGGCCGCGCTCCGTCACCGTCAAGGCGGAGAGCGATACCAACCTATGGGTGCTGTACCGGGCGGACTTCGAGCGGCTGGTCAATAAGTACCCGGCCATCAGCCTGGCCCTCAGCCGGCTGTTGAGCGAGCGCCTAGCGGCTGCTGACCGCACCTTCGTCACCCGCCATATGCGCCATCTCTCCCTGCTGGCCGGCCTCAGCCCCCAGCAGTTGGAGGATGTCAATGACCGCCTGCGGCCGGCCAAGTTCCGCGCCGGCGAGATCATCCTGCGCGAAGGCACCCACGGCGACGTGATGTACCTCATCGAATCGGGCCAGGTGGAAGTTACCGCCGGCACCGATGCGCCCGTCCTGCTGGCGACCCTCTCGGACGGCGACTTCTTCGGCGAAATGGCCCTGCTCACCGGCCGGCCGCGCATTGCTACCGTGCGCGCCGTCACCGATGTGGACCTGTGGGCACTGCAAAAGGCCGATTTCGACGAGCTTCTGCTCAAGTACCCGACGCTGACTGTGACCCTCAGCAAGGTGCTCAGCCAGCGCCTGAGCGGGGCCAACGGCCGGCTCCTCAGCGAGCGGCTGGGCCGGCCCGTACGGCCGGTGCCGGCTCCGGAGCCGGCTGTCGCACCGGTGCCGCGCACCACGCCGACTATGGTGCGGCGCCAGCCGGCCGTCACCACCGCCGAACGGCCCTCGCCGGCTTTCGGCCTCCAGCGGTCGGTCGTCAGCGCTGTGCAGGGGCTACAGCGCTCCTTTGATTCCGCCGCCGCCTGGTTCGGTGCCCGCAGTGCGCCGGCCAAAGCGCGCCTCATCGCCCTTGTCCTCCTGCTGGCCTGGCTGGGCGGCGTGGCGGCGCCGGCGACCATCATCTCCCTGTTGAGCAGTGAGGTGAACCTGGGCTCCAGCGCCAACGCCGTCCTGCAGGCGGTGCCGGAAAGCTCTGCGCCGGCGGGCATGGAGAATGCCGCGCTGGGCGCCGTGCCGAGCGATACGCCGGCGGCCATGCTGGCCCTGGCCCCGACGGACACGCCGGTGCCCACCGATACGCCTGTGCCGCCGACCCCGACTTTCACGCCTGTCCCGCCGACGCCCACGGAGACGCCCGTGCCGCCGACCCCGACGGCCACCTTCACGCCTCTGCCGCCGAAGGAGAGCGCGCCGGTGGCCGCGGCCGCCGCGGCGCCGGCCCCTCAGCAACAGCCGGCGGCCGCCGTGGTCCAACAGCCCTCCCTGCCGCCGGTGCAGTGGGACGGCCGGCTGGATGCCATGGGCGTCCGCATTGCCGGCGTGGATGTGCCGGCCGGCCAGCCGTACTGGCGGGTGGTGAAGGTGCAGTGGGGCAACGAACAGGAGTCCCAAGGCAAGCACCATATCTATGTCGAAGTGCTGGATGAGGCCGGCAACCGCATCGTCGGCCAGCCGGTGGTCGTCTTCTGGCCGGGCGGGCAGGAGATTCTGCGCACCGAGGACAAGCCGGCGCCGGAATACGCCTGTAACTTCCCCATGTACGCCGTGCTGGGCACCTACTCCGTGCGCGTGGATGGGCTTCCCAGCGAGACGCTGGTGGGGCTGGGCATGGGGACGCCGGAACTGCCGGCCTGGAAGATTCACACCACCTTCTACATCACCTTCCAGCGCACGGTGCGGTAGCCTGCGATGGGGATGCCGGCATGAACCTGACGCCGCGATCGCATCACCCAGGATAGGGACTGCGAATACCCCGTCGGAGACAGCGAGGCCGGCGGGGTATTTTTCCATTACGAGACGATACTCTGATACAGGAGGAGAACAAATGCCGCTCGTCACACCGACCGAAGTCTACAAGCAGGCCATGGCACAGCGGTTTGCCATCGGCGCATTCAATGTAAATAATATGGAGGCGGTGCAGGCCATTGCCGAAGCCGCGCAGGAGGAGCGGGCGCCGGTCTTCATCCAGGTCAGCCAGGGCGCCATCCGCTACGCCGGCCTGGCCTATGCCGCCGGCCTGGTCAAGATTGCCGCCAGCCAGGTGGATGTGCCGATTATCCTGCACCTGGACCACGGCACCGACTTTGAGCAGAACGTGATGTGCCTGCGCGCCGGCTTCACCTCTTTGATGTACGACGGCTCCAAAAAACCCTTTGAGGAAAACGTCGCCATCACCAAGCGCGTGGTGGAGATTGCCCATATCGTCGGCATCCCGGTGGAGGCGGAGCTGGGCCAGGTCCTGCAGAGCACCGACGGCGTGAGCGAGGAGCAGGTGCGTGCCGCCATGACCGACCCGGACCAGGCCAAGCTCTTTATCGAGCTGACGGGTGCTGACTCCCTGGCGGTCGCCATCGGCTCCGTGCACGCCATGCGCTCGGCGGAGGCGGAGCTGGACATTGACCGTTTGCGCGCCATCCGTGCCAAGGTCAACGTGCCGCTGGTCCTGCACGGCTCCTCGGGCGTCAAAGAGGACTCCATCCGCGAGGCCATCGAACACGGGATTTGCAAGATCAACGTGGCGACCTACCTGAACCAGGCCTTTGTCCAGGGCCTGCGGGAGACCATCGAGAAGATGCCCTACGAGCCGGATTACCGCAAGCATTTGCAGGTGGCGCGGGAATATGTGAAGGAGCGCGTGCGGGAGAAGATCCGGCTGTTCGGTTCCAACGGGCGCATTGACTCGACAGGAGGCTTTGTCAGCCCCCGGACGGTGCATCGCTCGGTGGACCTGGGCGCGCTGGAGTGACACCGGCGCCGCACCATCGAGCGCGTACATCACTTCGATAACCGTGGCAAAGGGGCTGTGGGGCTTCCTACAGCCCCTTTGCCCTGATTGGCGTAAAGATTGTGAAACCATCAGATGTGCGACGAAGGAGGAAAGAGATGCGAATCGGTGTACTGACAGGAGGAGGAGATGTGCCTGGCCTGAACGCGGCCATCCGGGCCGTGGCACGCCGGGCCTACCAGCTTGGCTGGGAAGTCATGGGGGTGCGCAAGGGATGGGCCGGCATGGTCTCCGGCGAGATCGAACCCCTCACCCCGGAACAGGTGTCCGGCATCCTGCACATCGGCGGCACCATCCTGGGCGCGTCCCGCACCAACCCACTCAAGCGGCCGCAGGACATGCAGGCCTGTCTGGATAACTTCGAGAAGTTCGGCCTGGATGCCCTGGTGGCTATCGGCGGGGATGATACCCTGAGCGTGGCCCTGGGCCTGTACGAGCGCGGCGCCAAGGTCGTGGGCATTCCCAAGACCATGGACAACGACGTGGCCGAGACGGAGTACTGCATCGGTTTTGACACGGCGGTCAGCACGGTGGTGGATGCGCTGGACAAGCTCCATACGACAGCCAGCGCGCATCACCGCGTCATCGTGGTGGAGGTGATGGGGCGAGACGCCGGCTGGGTGGCCACCATGGGCGGGCTGGCCGGCGGCGCCGACCTGATCATGATCCCCGAGGTGCCCATGTCGCTGGAGCAGGCGGCGGAGCATGTGCGCCGGCGGTGGGACCGCGGCAAACAGTTCAGCATCATCGTCGTCGCCGAGGGAGCTCGCATCCCCGAAATCGTCACTAAAGAGGAAGAGCTGGGGGCGCGCGATGATTTCGGCCATGTGCGCCTGGACCGCCGCGGCATCGGCGAGACGGTGGCACGCGAGATCGAGCGCCGCACCGGCTTCGAAAGCCGCTGTGTGGTGCTGGGCCATCTCCAGCGCGGCGGCTCGCCCTCGGTGTTCGACCGCGTGCTGGCCACGCGCTTCGGCGTCGGCGCCGTAGAGCTGATACAACTGGGCAAATTTGGCTACATGGTAGCGCTCAAGGCCAACAAGATCGTCCCCGTGCCCCTGCGCGACGCGCTGGCCTATAACCGCACGGTGGACCTGGAGCTGTATCACCTGGCGGAAATCTTCTATTGATGGCAAGGGGCCTCCCGTCAGCCGGCCGGCTGGCGGGAGGCTACTGCTCTGCACCCTTCAGGCCAAGCTGATACACCTCGCGGCGCGACCAGCCGGCCTGGCCGGCGACGCGCCGCGAGGCTTCTTTCAGTGGAATGCCCTCTGCCAGCAATCGGGCCAGCTCCTGCCGCACCTGCTCCTCGCTCCAGCGCCGGCCGGCCGTGTCCTCTTCGCCAGCGCCGGCGATGACCAGCGTGAATTCGCCGCGCGGCGCCTGCGCCCGAAAGTGCTCCAGCGCCTGGCTCAGCGTGCCGCGCCAGAATTCCTCATGCACCTTCGTCAGCTCGCGGGCGACGGCCAGGCGCCGGTCGCCCAGTATCTCCAGCGCATCCTCCAGCGTCTCTAATAAGCGGTGAGGGGCTTCGAAGCACACCAGGGTATAGGGCAGGGAGGCGGCATCGGCCAGGGCCTTGCGGCGGGCAGAGGCGCGCGCCGGCAGAAACCCCAGGAACACGAAGCGGTCCGCCGGCAGGCCCGAGGCTGCCAGCGCAGTAGTAACCGCGGAGGGGCCTGGGATGGGGACGACAGGGAAGCCGGCGGCCAGGGCCTCCTGCACCAGGCGGTACCCCGGGTCGGAGATGCCCGGCATGCCGGCCTCCGAGACGACGGCCACATCTCCTTGGCCTAATGCCTGCAGAAGCTCCGCCAGGCGGGCCGGCGGGCTGTGCTCATGGAAACTGACCAGCGGCGTGGATATCTCGTAGCGCGCCAGAAGCTTGCGCGTGGTGCGGGTATCCTCCGCGGCGATGAGGGAAACCTCTTTCAGCACCCGCAGGGCGCGCAGGGTGATATCCTCGAGATTGCCGATGGGGGTCGCGACCAGGTACAGCGTTCCCATATCCCTCTCACCTGCCGATGCCGGCTGTCGTCGGAGCGCGGTGCCGGCAGACGTGCATGGTTATCGAGCGCACGGCCCATCAAAAAGATAGACAATCGGCACGGAATTCATTATAATAATATGTGTAAGAGCAAGAGTATTTCGGAGAATGCGATCCGCCGCGGTTCGGCGTCCACCATGTTGCAGGCGAAGGTCAATCTCCCCGGCGAGACCAGGAGACCTATGAGCACACGCGAACATATCCTGGTGGTGGATGATGACAAGGCGCTCCTGCAGGTGCTGGAGCTGACCCTCTCGGAACATGGGTATGAGGTCTCGTGTGCCACCAGCGGTCTGCAGGCCCTGCGCCTCATCTTTCAGCGTCAGCCCGACCTGGTTATCCTCGATATCAGCATCCCCGAGCTGAACGGCTGGGATGTCTGCCAGCGCATTCGCGAGATGAGCGATATCCCCATCCTCATCCTGACGGCCTACTGCGAGCAGGAGAACCGCATCAAGGGGCTGACCCTGGGGGCGGATGACTATGTGGTCAAGCCCTTCGACATCCCGGAACTGCTGTTGCGGATACGGGCGATCCTGCGGCGTGCCCGGCCGGCCCTTCCGCCGGCGCCGCCCCCGAGCCACCGCTACGATGACGGGCATCTGTTGATTGACCTGGATGCGCACCTGGTGCAGTACGACGGCCGGCCCATCCATCTGACGCCGCACGAGTTCGACCTGCTGGCGTGTATGGTGCGGCATGTGGGGAAGACACTGCCCCCAGATTTCCTGCTCTCCCAGGTCTGGGGGCTGGATATGCCTGGCAAAGCCAATCAGTACATCAAGACGTACATCCGCTATCTGCGCAGGAAGATCGAGCCGGACCCCGAGCACCCACGCTATATCCTCACGGAGCGCGGGCTGGGCTACCGCCTGGCGCGCGCCCCAGGGCCCCCGCCGGCCTGACGCCGGCGTTCAGCGGCCGCGCTTTTTGGCCGGCATGATCTGGCTGTGGTACGAACTGCCGGATAAAATCCCCTCCAGATTGGCGAAGCGCTCGTGAATCTGAATGCCGCCGGCACCGATGCTGAAGCGGTAGATGCCGCGGTCATGGTTCACGCCGCGCATTTTGAGGATGGTCAGCGCCCTCTGCATGGCGCTTTCCACTTCCACATAGCGCAGGAGGATGATGCCGTCCACCACGTAGCCCAGCCGGCCCTCTTCTTCCAGCGTCATGCCCTGCATGCGGTCCTCTACCGTCAGGAACGAGGTGATGCCCTCGCGCTTCAGCCCGTTCACCAGGTGATGGTACACCTCCCGCAGGCGCACCGGGTCCGTGGTGACCCGTTTGAACAGGGATACGCTGTCAATCACGGCGCGCCGCACGTTCCAGTCCTGGATGAAGTCGGCGATCAGGCTCTCGGGGGCCTGCAGGCCGGCCAGGAAGATCTCCGGTGAGGTGAAGACCACCCGCACCCGCCGCTGGCGCTCCAGTTCCTTGAAATCCCAGCCCAATGCCTGGGCGTCCCGGTATAGGCATACCGGGAACTCCTCGAAGGTGACGAAGAGGCCGGGGTCGTTGTAGCGCACAGCTCCTTCGTACAGGAACTGCAGGCCGAAGGTCGTTTTGCCGACCCCCGGCGCGCCCTGGATCAGCACGCTGGAGCCGGCCGGCACGCCGCCGTCCAGCATAGCATCCAATCGATCAATGCCCGTTTTCACGCGCTCAGCGGATTTGGACACATGGACCTCCTTCGGGGCGGGTGAAAACTATTGCTCATTGGAGCGTTTTGATGCGAGATTCCAGCTCGTCGGCGATGCGCTCCGCCTCCTGCACCAGGCCGGGGTCCATATCGAAGACGGCTTTGCCCTGCAGGTCGGCCTCAATGGCCAGAGGGCTGAGGGGCAGGAACCCCAGCGCCGGCAGTTCCGGCAGGTTGGACAGGATGAACTGGCGGTCCCGCTCGTCGCGGATCTTGTTCCCTACCACGTACACGCGCCGCACACCGATGTCCTGGGCCAGCCGGGCCACCGTCTGCGCGGTCTGGATACTGCGCAGGCCGGGCTCCACGACGACGATGAAGGCATCCACTGCGCCGGCGGTGGCGCGACCGAGATGCTCGATGCCGGCTTCCATATCCATGATCAGCACTTCCTGCTCGCGCAGGAGAAGATGGGTCACCAACGATTTGAGCAGTACGCTCTCCGGGCAGACGCACCCCGAGCCGCCCTTGTCCACCGTGCCCATCACCAGCAGGCGGATGCCGCGCTCCTCCACGGAGTAGCGCTCCGGGATGTCATCCACCCGCGGGTTGAGCTTGAACATGGCGCCGTAGGTGCCTGGTTTGGCGCCGGTGCGCTCCTCGATCAGGTCTTCCAGCTCGGCGATGGGCTTCAGCCGCGCCAGGGTCTCCGGGGAGAATCCCAGGGCTGAGGCCAGGTTGGCATCGGGGTCTGCGTCGATGGCGATCACGCGCCGGCCGCGCCCTGCATACACATGGGCCAGCAGGCCGGCCAGCGTGGTCTTGCCCACCCCACCCTTTCCACTGATGGCGATTTTCATCCCACCCAGGCTCCTTCGAGAGAGTGATGTCCCCGGCGCTCGCGCGCCGGCGGCCTCATTATACCCGAAGTCGCCGCATCGAGCGAACCAGCGGCAGGGACGGCACGCGAAGGGATGCGGTGCAGTATGTGCCGGCGCTTACCTGCCCTTCATCACCAGCGGCAGGCCCACGGGATATATCTTGGGGCTGTAATGCACTATCACCTTGCTCACCCAGGCCTGCGGCATGCGCTGGGGCTGGGAGTAATCGGAGCCAGGGAACTTCCAGAAGCCGTCGCAGTCCTCGATCCAGAAGCGGTACTGGAAGTAGCGGGCGGTGGGATAGAGGCCGCCGGCGCCGTCCACGATCTCATCCGGCGCGGGATAGACCCACATGCCCTCATTGGGGTCCCATACCGGCCCGCTCCAATCGCTCCAGGAGGCATCCGGCCAGGGAGTGTTCCCGGTGCGGGTCTGGAAGAAGATCTTGGTGCCGGCCGGCGTCACGCCCCACCACTCCAGCCGGTTCCAGCGGGTGTCATCGTTGGCCTCGAACACGCGCGAGACGTAGACGCCGGGGCTGGGCGGTGCGCCGGGCCGTGCGAAGAAGATATTGCGCTCCAGCGCATAGCCGGCCAGCGGGTCGGCGCGCCGGTCGTCGTCCCAGACCACATAGGGCAGGTTGGCGCTGTCGTGATAGGTGCCGGCCGGCCGGTACTGCCGCACCGAGGCCGGCGCGTTCTGCAGATAGCGATCCCCTCCCAGATAGCGGATCAGCTTGGCGTTGTCGTTGACGATGATATTCTCGTCAATGATGTACTCCGGGCTGGTCCAGTCCTCCCGGTACGGGCGGGCGACGTAGATGTCCGCGTTCCAGGCATCATAGTTGCGCCAGTCGGACCAGAGGAGATAGACGATGTCGGTGTCGGGTGGGCCGGGGCTGAAGGCCGGGTAGGCCTGGCGGGCGCCGGCATAGTGCCAGACCTGCTTGCGCCGCTCGCCGGGCAGGGTGGGGTCCGGCGCCGGCTCACAGGGTAGCGCATCTCCCTGGCCGTACGGCGGTTGGAAACAGCTTTCCGGGATGGCCGGCGCGATATCGTTGGCCGGCACATTGCCGTAAATGGTGTAATTTGTGCCGAAGGGGCTTTCTATCAGGGGCGGGAACGGCTCGGAAGGCGGACAGCCGTAATCCGGCTCGGCCACGACGCGCTCCAGATAGAAGTACGGGCCGAAGGTCCAGGCATAATAGATATCGGGGTCATCCATACCGCCGCGATAGTCCTGCCAGGCGAAGTGGATGGCCTGTCCCTTGTAAATGCCGTGGAACTCCACCTCGGTGGTCTCGGGAGGCGGCGAAGCGCAGACAGAGCTTCCCGGCGTGAAGACCTCCGTGCGGGTGATCTCCAGGCGGGGGTAGGAATGGATGATGGTGGGGTCCCGCTGGGGGAGCAGGGTCTCGTCATCGTTGATGCGCCGGTCAACGTCAAAGGAGTAATCGTCGCAGGGCGGGGTGCAGGTGCGGCCCCAGGTGAAGTAGATATCGCCGCTGTCGCCGGCGGCGATGTTGCGGGAATCCTCCCACACGATGTAGACGCGGCCGGCCACCACGGTCACCGCCGGCGAGCGCTGGGACTGCGCGGTGGAGGCGGGAAAATCGGTGACGAAGATGTTGCGGGTCCAGGTTTCCCCGCCGTCCGCGGAGACGGCCATGTAAATATCGTCGTTGCCGTGCCGGCGGTCCTGCCACACCAGATAGATATTGCCCAGCTCGTCCACGGCCATGGATGGGCTTACCTGGTCGGCGGTGCCGGCATCGTCATTGACAGGATTGGAGGCCGGCTCGGTCCAGGTCAATCCGCCGTCCGTAGAGCGGGCGAACCAGATATCATAATTCCCGCGACGGTTGTCCTGCCAGGCGATGTAAATGGCATCGTGTATCGGGTCATAGACCATCGCCGGCGCGCGCTGATTGACGTTGCGGAACAGCGGGTCCTGGTTGACGCGCACCTCTGGCCCCCAGGTGGTGCCGCCGTCGGTGGAGCGGGCAAAGTAGATATCGCGGTTGTTGATTTCCCCGTTGCGGCCGTCCTCCCAGGCCACATACAGGTGGCCGGCGGCATTGCGCGCCATCACCGGCGCGATCTGGCTGACCGATCCCGCATATGCGCTGACGCCGAAGTCCGGGTTATACAGGTACGGGCCGGCGAGCGGGTCCGAGATGGGGAGCGTCAGCGGCGCGGTGATAGGTTCCTCGTACAGCCCCGACAGCATCACCAGGCCCAGGGGATGGGAGAGGTCCATGTTCGAGAAGCCGGCCTGGAAATCCTCATGCCGCGTGTCCACGAACGCCGCCGATGCCCGCACCGGCACAAACTGCGGGCCGAAGACATTGTTCTCCTCGTCCAGCTCCACCACATTGCCGTCGGTGTCCACCTGCGCATAGAGAACATAGTTGCGGGTGCGGGTGAAGACGAAGGAGAAGGTGACCGGTACTTCAGCGCCCTGTTTCAGGAGATAACCCTGCACACCCTGGGTGAGGGTGCCGGGCTGGCCTGGCCGGCCGCTTTCCGGCGGTGCCGATGGGTCAATATAGAGGTCCACGTAAAAGTTGTTGGCCGGCGCCACATCGGCCTGTCCCTGGTTGCGGATGACGACCCGCACGGTGGTGGTCATGTCAATGCGCGCCGGCCCATCCAGGGTGATGCTGGTGATCGTCAGGTCGGGCAGTCGCGTGGGAGCGGCCGGCTCCGCCAGCACATCCTCCGGGCTGGGTGTCCCGGGAGTGGGGGTGGGGCGGATGGGCGGGGCCGCCTGGATGGCGAAGCCGAATGCCAGGACGATGATGCCGAACAGCAGTGCGGCGGTGAGGCATAGGATGAGTCGTTTCCCCATGGTCATTCTCTCCTTCGGACTGCCCATTCCCGTCCTCGTGAGTGCGGTGGGCCGGCGGCCAGCCTTCTCCCTCCACCGACGCTAGATGGCGTGCTGGCGCAGGTAACGGAAGCCCAGGAGCCCCGTGATGAGCAGTAAGGCGCCGGCGATGATCAGGATGATGGGGCCGATGCCGGTATCCGCGAAGGATGTCGCGGCCGGCGTGGGCGGCGGCAGGGTGGGCATGGCCGCCGGCCCCATGGCCCCTTCCGGTGTGGCGGTTGGCGGGGCCGGCACTGGGGTGAAGGTGGGCGTGAACGTCGCCGTGGGTGGGACCGGTGTCCAGGTAGCGGTGGGCGCCGGCGTGAACGTCGCTGTGGGCGAAGGCGTGAAGGTTTGGGTCGGCGTGGCGGTGGGCGGCGGCGTGAACGTCGCTGTCGGCCAGGGGATGGGCGTCGGCGTGAAGGACGGCCGGCTGATGGGCGCCGGCGGGGTATAGGGCGCGGCCGTCGGCGTCAGGTGGATGGGCGTGGCCCTCCGCAGGGTCGGCGCGGGTGTGGGCGACAGCGTCGGGGACGGCGTGGCGCTGGGCGGCGGGGTGTTGGTGGGCGGCAGGGTATTCGTGGGCCGCGGGGTCGCCGTAGCGGTGGCGGTGGGGGTGGGTGTGCGGGTGGGCGTGGCGGTGGGCAGGTACACGATGAAGACGAATTCGACCCCCACCTCCGGGTTCTCGGCCAGGGCCGCGCGCAGGAGATGTTCGCCGGCGGAGGCGTTCGGCACGCGGAATTCGGTCACAAAGGTGCCGTCCGAGGCGACTGCCACGTCGCGCACCAGCAGTGTCCCGTCCCAGA
>JAPWUQ010000078.1 GCA_028275445.1 Anaerolineae bacterium
GAGAAGGCGCACCCGGAGGTCTGGAACACCCTGCTCCAGGTGCTGGAGGACGGCCGGCTGACCGACGGCCAGGGCCACACGGTGGACTTCCGCAACACGGTCATCATCATGACCTCCAACCTGGGCACCGAGTTCGCCCGCAAGGGTGGATCGCTGGGGTTCCGCACGGCCGGCGAGGAAGAAGAGACGTACAGGCTGGACGAGAAGCGGCTTCATGAAGCGCTCAAGGCCACCTTCCGCCCAGAGTTCCTGAACCGCATTGATGAGATCATCATCTTCGAACCGCTGACCCAGGAGCAGGTCGAGCAGATCGTGGACCTGCAGATGAACGAGATTCGCCAGCGGCTCCAGGAATTCGGGGTGCAGATAGAGCTGACGCCGGCGGCGCGGCGCTGGCTGGCGCAGAAAGGCTTCGATCCGCAGTTCGGCGCCCGGCCGCTGCGCCGCACCCTCCAGCGCGAGGTGGAGAACCCCTTATCGCGCAAGCTGTTGAAGGGGGATATCTGCCGCGACAGCGCGGTGATCGTAGATGTGGAGGATGATCATATCGTCTTCCGGCCGGCGGAGCCGAACTGCGTGCGGCTGGAGCATCCCATCACGATGGACCATCCGTCCGGCCGGTAATTCCGAACCAGCGCACACAGCAGGGGCTGGATTATATCCCGCCCCTGCTGATTTGTTTTGCGATCTGCGCCGCGACATGTGCGTTGTTGCGGAGCAGGGCCAGGTTGGCGCGCAGGCTGGCGCCGGCGGTGATCTCTACCAGCCGATCCAGCACGAACGGTGTCAGCTCCCAGCCGCGCACCCCCCGCTCCTCCGCTTCCGCCAGGGCCTGTGAGATGGCCGCCTCGGCGGCCTCCGGCGCCAGCATCTCCTCCGCCGGCGGCGGCACGGCCACCAGCACGGCGCTTCGCATGCCCGTCTCCCAATGCCGCAGAGCGATGCGCGCCACCTCTGCCGGCGAGCGCACCACCGCATCCACCGTCAGCCCACTGCGCGGGGTGAAGAAGGCCGGAAACTCGTCCGTGTTGTACCCCAGTACCGGCACAGCGTGCGTCTCCAGCCACTCGCGGGTCGCCGGCAGGTCCAGGATGGCCTTGGCGCCGGCACACACCACGATCATAGGCGTTTCCGCCAGCGCCGGCAGGTCCCCCGACACATCAAACGCGCGCGAGCGGTGCACCCCGCCGATACCGCCCGTGCAGAACACGCGCATGCCGGCCAGATGGGCTAACAGCAGTGTGCCGGCCACCGTCGTCGCGCCGTCCAGCCCCTGGGCGATGGCGATGGCCATATCGCGCCGGCTGAGCTTGCGGATACCCGATGCCGTAGCGAGGTGCTCGATCTCCGCCGGCGTCAGCCCGATACAGGCACGCCCACCCAGCACCCCTATCGTGGCCGGCGTCACGCCGTAACTCGTGAGAATGCGCTCCATATCCAGCGCCAGCTCGATGTTATAAGGGTGCGGAAGGCCGTGGGCAATGACCGTGGACTCCAGCGCCACGACGGGAGAGCCGGCGGCCAGCGCCTCACGCACGGGGCCGCGAATTTCCATCCATGCGGGAACGCTCACCGGAGGCCTCATATCACCAGATTGTCGTACAACTGCTGGAGGCTGAGGTCAGGGCAAACGGTCTCGCGACAGCGGATGGTGAGGGAGCTGGCAGACACCCCCAGCCGCACCGCCTCGTCAATGTCCATACCTTCCAGCAGTCCGAAGACCACCGCCGCGGTCATGGCATCGCCGGCCCCCGTCAAATCCTTGACCTCGGTGGTGATGGCGGGGATATGTCCGCTCACCTGCTGGGTGGCGTAGCAGACGCCCTTCTCCCCCATGGTGACGATAGCAATCTCCACACCGGCGGCCACCAGCCGCTTGGCCAGCTCAATCGGCCCCAACCCCAGGGTGATATCGGAGCGCGTCAGGACGCGCGCCTCGTCCACGTCGGGCGTGATCATGTACAGGGACGGCAGGTAAGGATGCAGTTTGCCGGCCAGAAAGGTGGAGGTCGGATCCGCGCATACGGGCACGTCAAAGCGCTGGGCCAGGGAGAAGACGGTCTGCATGGTGCGCTCGGGGAGGTTGGCGTCAATGACCACCATCTCAGCCTGCTGGAACAGGCGCCGGCGCTCATACACATAGCGGGCGGTCAGGTGCGTCATGATGTTCATGTCATACATGGCCAGGATGCGCGTGCCGTCAGCATCATGCAGGGAGACGAAGGTGGCGGTGTCCGCGCCGGGCACGCGCAGGACATGGCGCACATCCACCCCGCTGTCAGCGGTGTAGGCCAGGATTTCAGCGCCGGCCTCGTCCTCACCCACCACCGAGAGCAAGGTGGTGGGAACGCCCAGCCGCGCCAGGTTCTCGGCGATGTTGCGCGCCACGCCCCCCACATGCACCCGGATGCGGCCGGCGTTCATCATGCCCAGGGTCACGCGCTGTTCCGCCGTGCCCTTGGTATCAATCGCCGACGCCCCGATCACCAGCACGCCGCTCCGCTCTGTCATGCTCCCCTCTCCTCTCAACCGGACGTCCATTCCCGATCCGCGTCCGCAAAGGCCCGCCGGGTTTCCTGGGCGGTGCGCTCCCAGGAAAACTCGCCGGCCCGTTCCCGCGCCCGCGCGCCCAGCTCCTGGGCCAGCGCCGGCTCCATACACAGCCGGCACATCGCTTCCGCCCAAGCGTCCGGCTCCGCCGGGTCCAGCAGGATGCCGGCCGGCCCCACAATCTCCTCCAGCGAGGACCCCCGTGCGGCAATCACCGGTGTGCCACAGGCCATGGCTTCCAGCACCGGCAAGCCGAACCCCTCATACAGCGAGGGGAAGAGGGAACAGCAGGCCATAGAGTACAGCGCCGGCTTGTCCTCTTCCCGCACCCAGCCGATGAAGTGCACGCGCTCCTGCACGCCGGCCTCTACAGCCGCCCGGCGTGGATCGGGGAACAGGGGCGTCCCTTTCTCCGGCGGGCGGCCGCCCACCACCAATGCCGGCTGTTCCGGACGCCGGCGCACCGCCCTGGCATAGGCCTGCATCAGCATGGGCACGTTCTTGCGCCGGTCGAACCCACCCAGGTACAACATATAACGTTCGGGCAGGCGATAGCGTTCCCGCACCCCATCCAGCACCTGCTCGTCCTCGATCGGGACAAGGCCAGGAGCTACCCCCAGGTAGACCGTGCGCACGCGCTCCGCGGGAAGCCGGAGGTACCGGCACACATCACGGGTGGTGGCCTGGGAATCGGCCAGCACCAGCCGGGAGCGGCGCGCCGTGAGGCTGACCAGGCGGGTGTAGGCGCGCGCCGCCGGCGAAGCGGCATACTCCGGCAGAATGAGCGGGATGACATCGTGAATGGTGGTCACCACCGGCACCGGCGTCCATGCCGGCGTCGCCCAGTATGGCACATGCAGGAGGTCGACCTTCCATGTGCGGCACGCCGCCGGCACGCTCACCTGCTCGAACCAGAGCTTGGCCAGGTCCCCCCGTGCGCCAAAGGGTGTGTGCAGTTCGGCGTATTCCACATTGGCCGCCGGCAGTGGTCGGGATACGGCCGGTGCGCCGGCGGGGACGAAAAGGATGTAGCGGTCCCTGGGATACAGCGATGCGAGATGAACGAGCAGTTGGTGCAGATACTGGCCGCTTCCGACCGTTTCCTGGCCCCAGAACCAGCCGTTCACGCCGATGACCAGCGAACGCACCTCCCCCACTCCCGCCGGCTCAGCGCAGGACCCGCTCATCCCCCACACGCCGCGTCAGCCCTATCATGTCCAGGTAGCCCATCAGCGCCAGGGCATAGCGGCGCGAAGTATTGAACAGGTCCCGCGCCTGTGCCACCGTGATGGACCCATTGCGCTGGATAAATTCCACCACCGCCTGCCGCATATGCTCGAAGGTCTCGGGCAGGAACGCCACTTCCTCATTCAGTTTGACCAGGATATTCTGCTCAAAGCAGGCATTGAGCAGTTCGGTTCCAAGCTGGCGCTCCAGCTCAGGGATAGATGGCGGCGTATAAGGCTGGGCGCGGAAGGCGGCCAGCACCTCTTCGACCTTGGCCTGCTGTTCCGGGGAAAACTGCACGCGGTGCGCCGGCAGAGAGACCGTGCCATCCGACTCAGTGACCACCCCCTGGGCGCCGGCGTACTGGAGCACGGCATTGAAGGTCTTGCTGTTCAGGCGCAGGCGGCTCTTCAGCTCTTCTTTGGGGATACCCCGGCGGAGCGGGAAAGAGCGGTGGTAATCGCTCAGGAGCTGGGCGATTTGGTCGCGCAGGTTCTGCCAGCCGGCGAAGGACATGATTACCGCGGATGGCTCCGCACGCGGCGCGCCGGCGCTCCCCTCTCCAGCGGTCAGCAGGACGACATCCTTCTGTTCCAGGCACTCCTGCAGGGCCTGGGCGAACACATCATCCGCCATCTGGCTCTTCGCCTTCAGCTCCGCCACCGTGCAGGGTTCGATGGTGCGCAGGGACTGGAGGAGCAGTTCCGCCGGCGTGCCGAAGGCCAGCGTCTCGAGATGACGGATCACTTCGGGGCGGAAGCGGCGGTGCCGGCGGCGCGGATGCGGATCCACAATCACGCCTCCACCGATGGTCACGCTGGGGGACGGCAGGCGAATGATGAAGCGGTCACCCTTCAGCACGGCCACTGGCTCCATGAGGCGCAGTTGCACCCAGCAGGTTTCCCCGGGGGTAACCTGCTCCTTGTCCAGCAGTCGCACGAGCGCCTGCACCTCTGCCGCGCCGGAGAAAAAGTCCACCAGCGTATTGTGCCGCAGGGGAACCGGTGCGTCCGCCAGATAGCGCAGGGAGGCATCTATCATCGTCGTCGGGCGAAGGGTGCCCGGGACGGCAACCACATCGCCGCGCGCCACCGATTCCAGGTCCACGCCGCTGAGGTTCACCGCCACGCGGCTCCCCGGCTGTGCGACCTCCAGCTTCTGCTTATGGCTCTGCAGGCCGCGGATGCGCGCCCGCAGGCCCTTGGGCTGAATCTCCACCTCGTCCCCGATGCGGAAAGGGCCGTCGAGGAGCGTGCCGGTAACCACCGTGCCGAAGCCGGCGATGGTGAACGCGCGGTCCACCGGCAGGCGGCCGCGGCCTTTTCCCTCCCGCGCCCCGACGCTCTTCATCAGCCGGCTGATTTCTTCCTTGAGCCTGTCCAGGCCCTCGCCCGTGCGGCTGGAAACCCGGACAATAGGGGCCCCTTCCAGGCTGGTGCCCGCAAGCAGTTCGACGATCTCCGCTTCCACCAGCTCCAGCCACTCCGGATCATCCACCAGGTCAATTTTCGTCAGGGCGACGATGCCGGCCTTCACCTGAAGCAGGTCCAATATGTCCAGGTGCTCGCGCGTCTGCGGCATGGGGCCTTCGTCGGCGGCGATGACCAACAGGGCGGCGTCAATGCCGCCGACGCCGGCCAGCATATTCTTGATGAAGTCTTTATGGCCGGGCACATCCACGATGCCCACCCGCTGGCCATCCGGCAGGTCGAGCCAGGCGAATCCCAGGTCAATGGTCATCTCGCGCTCTTTTTCCTCGCGCAGGCGGTCCGGGTCAATCCCCGTCAGCGCGAGGACCAGGCTCGATTTCCCGTGATCCACATGGCCGGCTGTGCCCAAAACGCCCACCGCTGTCCCCTCCGCAAAGCGGTCCCGCTATCGCGTGCGCTCATCCCAGCGTTTGGTGAACTCGGCGATCCAGCGCTCCACCTCCGCGCTCTGATGCCGGGCGAACGCCTGTTGGACATCCCACAATTCGACGACTTGGGCTATCAGCTTTTTCACCTGCTCTTCCAGCGGGACGAAGCGCTCCTTGAACTGCGCGTTGGTACGCTCCTGTTCGTTCCAGCGCTGGTCCCAGGCCATCTCGTGCTTGCGCCAGCGCCGCTCATCCTCGGCCACGAATTCCTCGTAGGCTTTCTGCATGCGCTCCTCGGCCAGGCGCTGGAGCTCCGCCACCTGTGCCTGATCGCGCTTCAGGCGCTCCTCCAACTGCTGGAACTGCGCCAGCACTCGCCGGCTCTCATCAAAGACCTCGCGGAACTGGACGAACTGCCGGGTGAAGTCCTCCATCTGCCGGCCAAAGGCCTCAAATGCCTCGGCATACTTGGTTAGCTGACGCTTGCGCTCCTCTTCGCCAAGAAGCAGGGATTCCTGCAGACGGCCGTACTCCGCCTTGAGATCATCACGCGCCGTCCACAATGTGTTCACGCGGCCTTCCAGCCGGCTCAGCACCCCGTTGGTCAGCTCCATCTGCCCGCGCAACTGCTCCATGGCCTTGACCAGTTCGGCCGATTCCTGTTCTAGCTGTGCCAGGCGCTTGCTGTCCAGCCGGCGCTGTTCTTCCAGGTAGGAGAGCCTTTTCGACCATTCCTCCCCCTGGCGAGCTATGTCGATCAGGTTCTGGCGCAGTTCCAGCAGGACATCGTTCAGGCGCTTGTCCTCCGCCTTGCGCAGTTCCATCTCGTCGCGCAGTTTCGTCAGCGCCTGGACCTCCAGGCGGAGGTCATTGAGCGCCTTCATGATGGCCTCGCGCTCGGTGCGGCGCACATGGCTGGCCTCGCGCTCAGCGAGCTGACGCTGTTCCTCCTCCCGTTTCAGCATCAGCACCACTTCTTCTTTGAGCTGGGCCATGGCCTGGTCCACCAGCGTGAAGCGCGTCAGTTGGGCGGCCATGCCGGCCAGCCGGCCCTCCGCTTCCTGCAGTTTCTTGCCCAGCTCCATGATCTGGGCGTTCTGCGCCTCCACCCTTTGCTGGAGCGCGACCAGCTCGGTGCGGTCGCGCCGGCGCTGTTCATCCAGCCATGAAACCTGTTGTGCTAACTGTGCCGCATCCATCATTCCCCATCCTCGTAATCCGTCCTCACCGCTCATGCTTCTTCGGGGTCGGATTCAATTCCTCGACCCGCCCCGTCACCAGGAACAGCACCCGCTCCCCGATATTGGTGGTGCGGTCGGCAATGCGCTCCAGATTGTGCGCCACCCACAGCAGGAGCGTGGCGCGGCGGATGGTGCTCGGATCCTGCATCATATACACGAGCAGTTCCCGATACACCTGGTCGTACAGGTTGTCCACCAGGTCATCCAGGCTCGAGGCGCGTCGGGCGCGCTCGACATCCCGCTGGAGGAACGCCTGCATCTGTTCCTTCAGCATCTCTCGGGCGGTTTCCGCCATGCGCGGGATATCAATAAGGGGCTTTAAGAGCGGTTCTTCCATCAAGCGCAGGGAGATGTTGGCAACACCCTCGGCATGGTCCCCCATGCGCTCCAGCTCCGAGGCGATGCTGTAGACGGAGAGGATGACGCGCAGGTCGCCGGCCATGGGCTGTTGCGTGGCGATGAGCACCAGACAGCGCTCGACGATCTCGCGCTCGCGCTGGTTGATCTCCAGGTCGCCGGCGATGACCTGCTCGGCCAGGGCGCGATCGCGATCCACCAGTGCCCGCAGGGCGCTGCCGATGGCCTGGTCCACGGCATCTGCCATGCCGGCCAACTGCATCTCCAGATCATGCAGTTCGGAGGCAAAGGTTTCCCTTGGCATTTCCCATCCCCTTTCCACAGCGGCGGCCGGCGCTCAGCGGATGATCACCGGCGTGCCGATCTCCGCCCAATCATAGATCGTCTTGGCCGCTTCCGTGCTCAGGATAATACACCCAAACGAAACGGGCTGGCCCAGGTATCCCTCCCACAGCACCTGGCCGTTGGACAAGATGGGTAAGGCATGGATCCCGTTCTCCAGGGTGCCCGACCAGTATATCCCCAACCAGTACGGCATCTCCAGATGCCAGGCCGAGGAATAGGCCACCGGGATCTTGTCCAGCACCTGATACTCGCCCGGCACGGTCGGACTGCTGGCGCCGCCGGTGGAGCAGACGAACTCATACACGAGCCGCTCGCCCTCATAGGCATAAAAGCGCTGGCTGGCAATATCCACCACGATTTTCTTGTCCCAGCCGGTGGGGATGGGATTCCGAATGCGGTGGATTTCCAGCAGTTTGTCCTCAATATCTACCGACTCGGGCAGTAACTGCATGGCGCGCTGGTACAGGCGTTCCGCCTCATCCAGCCGGCCGGCATGCTGTTCCGCCATGCCCCATTCGAAATACGCCTGACCCAGAAAGCGGCCCACCTCCCGATAGCCGCTGGCAGTGTGCCACAGCGTCTCCAGGGACTGCACCGCCCCCGGCCAGTCGCCGGCATGGTACCTCTGCAGGCCGGTCCAGTACTGTGCCGCCAGCGCATGGGCCTCCTGGAACTGCATATCATACGGGCGCAGGGCGATCGCCGCATCGAGCTCCGACAGCGCCTGGCGAAAGTCCCCGCGCTGAAGCAGTGCCTCCGCGCGATGCGCGTGTTCCTCCGCCAGCGAAAACGGGTTCTCCGCCGGCCTGCTTGCGCCGGCGCCGGCTGCCAGCCACCGCAGGACCGGGACCTCTTTCCCGGCGGAGGGCGCATCGGGGAAAGAAGCCGGCGCCTCCGCCGAGAGCACGCCGTTCCCCGCCAGCACCCAGCCGAACCCCAACGCCACCACCAGCACGATGGCTATCAAGCCGACGACCAGGGGCCAGCGAGGGGAGGAGGGCACAGGGACGACGGGACGATAGCGCCGGCCGTTGGCGCGAGGGACACGAAGCGCCGGCACAAAGGGAGCTTGCATCGGCACGGCGCGCTCCCCGCGGGCAATGCGTTCCTGCGCCCAGGTCATGCCCTGGCGCACCGCCGGCAAATCGCCGCCCAGCTCCTCCACCTTGCGCAGGGCGCTGAGCACCTCCCAGGGATTGTCGCTCACACACGCCAGCCAGAACCAGCCCAGCACTGCGTCAGGATGCCGGCTGATGTATTCCGCCAGCATCTGCCGCGCCGGCGACGGATCCCCCTCCTGCGCCCGACGCAGGACCGCAAGCCAGTCTTCCGGAACCTGTGCGAAATCGCGCCGGCGTGCTGGCCGGCGCATCCATTCCAGTACTGTGGACGGCATGGCTCCTGCCTGCTTCTCTCTGCGCCCATGGGGATAGCGCCAGGATATTCACCGCTATTATATCATCCTGGCACCGCCATCACAACGCCGCCGGCGAGTATTAACATGAAAAAGCCGCACGGCCGCCGGCCCCAGCGGTGGAAAAGGATACCCGCCCTCAGTCCTCGGAAGAAGTGAACGAGGAGGAACTGCCGGACGCCGGCCAGGCGGCCGTTTCCATCTCCTCTTCGTCGAAGGGAGCTTGCGGATGCAGATATTCCTCCGCCGGCGCCGCCTGTTCGGCCCCGCTGCCGGCACCATCCTGGGGTGCGCCGCAGTACGGGCAAATCGTCCAGCGCAACTGCAGGACCCGCCCGCATTCGGGACAGCGCTTCTTCAACGGGGTATGACAGGCCGGGCAGAGGATAAAATCCTTCTCCACCTGCCGCTTGCAGGCGGGGCACACGGCCCGCTCCTCGATATCCTGAAGCAGTGCCTCTTCCTCCAGCGCGCGCTCATAGGCCTCGGTCAGGCGCTCCGGCGGGCGAAGGATCAGATACAGCAAAAGGCCGGGGATATTGAGGACAAGGACCAGCAGAGTGGCCAGCAGTTGGGCGAAGATGTCGCGGGTGCGCGAGCGGATGTCCCGGAAGGTCCATATCACCAGGCTGATCCAGAGCGCGGCCAGGAACCCACCCGTCAGCGCCAGGATCACCTCCAGGGCCACCATAATGGTATTCATCAGATCAGGCGATATTTGCATGACCGGTTCCCTCAGTACAGAGATTGAGCCCCGCCGGCCAGGCCGGCACTTGAGCCATAATTATAACATCAGCCGGCTTTTTTGTCACTTTGCCGGCGCCCCCGTTCCAGATGCACCAGCAGGACCGAGATATCCGCCGGATTCACGCCGGCCAATCGCGCCGCCTGCCCCACTGTGGCCGGCCGAAAGCGCTCCAGCTTCTCGCGCGCCTCACTGCGCAGGCCGATCACGCTGGCGTAATCGAAATCGGGCGGGATGCGGTGATCCTCCAGCCGGCGCATGCGCTCCACCTGCTTCTGCTGTTTCTCGATGTAGCCGGCATACTTCGCCTCAATGTTCACCTGCTCCATGACGTCCGCAGGGAGCGGCTCGGGCGGCGGCGCCAGCCGCAGGATCAGGTCATAATCCACCTCCGGCCGGCGCAAAAAGGTCAGCAGGTGGATCGGCTCGTCGGTGGGGGAAAGGCCGGCCTCCTCCAGCACCCGCCGCACCTCCTCCGAAGGCGCCAGCCAGGTGTTCCTCAGGCGCTCCAGCTCCCGCTGAATCGCCTCCTGCTTGGCCTTCACCCTGGCATAGCGCTCATAGGGCAGCAGGCCGGCCTCATAGCCCAGCGGGGACAGCCGCAGATCCGCATTGTCCTGGCGCAGGAGCAGGCGGTACTCGGCGCGCGAGGTCATGATGCGGTACGGTTCCGTCAGCTCCTTGGTCACCAGGTCGTCAATCAGCACGCCGATATAGGCCTGATGCCGGCCCAACACCAGGGGCGGCCGGCCCTGTACCTTGCGGGCGGCGTTGATGCCGGCGATGATGCCCTGCGCGGCGGCCTCCTCATATCCCGAGGTGCCGTTGATCTGGCCGGCGTGGAACAGCCCCTCCACCAGCCGCGTCTCCAGCGAATGGGAGAGCTGGAAGCTCGGCACATAGTCGTACTCGATGGCATAGCCGGCGCGCATGATCTTCGCTTCCCGCAGGGCCGGAATGGTATGGAGCACGGCTATCTGCACCTCTTCCGGCAGGCCAGTGAAAAATCCCTGCACATAGACCTCGTTGGTCAACCACCCTTCCGGCTCCAGGAAGAACTGATGCGACGGCTTGTCGGGGAAGCGGATGAGCTTTTCCTCGAACGAGGGGCAGTAGCGCGGGCCGGCTGCCTCGATGATGCCGCCGGAAATCGGCGACAGGTGCAGGTTCGCCCGCGCCACGGCGTGCGTCTCGGCGTTGGTATGCACCATGTAGCAGGGCAACTGCGGCCGCCACGCCGGCCCGGCCGGCCGGGGATATACCGGGTTCGGGGGCAGGGAGAACTCCGGCACGACGTCCGGAACCTGGTCGGGCGGGTATGCCGTGCTGAACGCCAGCGGGACCTCACTGCCCGGCTGGATCACCGTCTGGGAGAAGTCTATGGTGCGGGCATCCACCCGCGGTGGGGTGTTGGTCTGGAGCCGCCCCATCTGAAAGCCCAGCCGGCGCAGGCAAGCGGATAAGCCGACCGCCGGGAACTCGCCGGCGCGGCCGGCCGGCTGGCTGAACTTTCCGCTCAGGATGCGGCCGGCCAGGAAGGTGCCTGTGGTCAGGATGACCGTCCTGCCGGCATATTCCATGCCGTTGGCGGTCCGCACGCCGGTCACCCGATCCCCCTTGACGAGCACCTCCTCCACGATGGCCTGCTTCAGCTCCAGGTTGGGGGTGTGCTCCAGCGTGAGCTTCATGTACAGGGAATAGAGGCGCTTGTCGGCCTGGGCGCGCAGTGCCTGCACCGCCGGCCCCTTCGAGGAATTGAGCAGGCGTATCTGAATCATAGTGCGGTCGGTATGCCGGCCCATTTCGCCGCCCAGCGCGTCGATCTCCCGCACCAGATGGCCCTTGCCCGGCCCACCCACCGAGGGGTTGCAGGGCA
>JAPWUQ010000079.1 GCA_028275445.1 Anaerolineae bacterium
ATCAGGGCATTTACGAGGAGCCCCGCGAGGTGCTCCGTCAGGTGCCGGGGCTGGAGCTGGTGGAGATGGAGTCTCATCATGCGGACTCGCTGTGCTGTGGCGCCGGCGGCGGGGTCTTCTTCACCCGACAGGATGTGGCGGCCAAAACGGTGGAGTCCCGCCTGGAACAGGCGCTGGCCACCGGGGCGCGCTACCTGGTTACCTCGTGCCCGAACTGCTACGTGCGCTTCCGGCAGTCTATCCGCAAGGGCCGGCGGCCCATCCGGCCGGCCTCGCTGGCCACTCTGATCAATGAGGTGCTGAATCATGGAACAGATACCGGCGATGCCTCGGGAGATTGATATCCTCATCGAGCACGGCGTGGTCATCCCCATGGATGAGCCGGAGCACATCCTGTACGATGGCTCCGTGGCCGTGGACAAGGGCCGGATCGTGGAAGTCGGGCCGGCGGAGGAGCTGGCCGGCCGCTTTGCGCCGAAAAGACGGATTGACGCCAGGAAACGGGCGGTCCTGCCCGGCTTTGTGGACACCCATCATCACTGCCTGCAAAACCTGCTGAAGGGCTCGCGCGACGACTGCACCCTGGCGGATTGGATCGACAACGTCTCCGCGCCGCGCATCGTCATGGCGGTGGGGGATTACCTGCGCGGCAACTATGAACTGCAGTATCACGCCACGCGAGTGGGCTGTGCCGAGGCACTGCGGAGCGGCATCACCACCCTGCTGAACATGGAATGGGCGACGGATCCCAGCTTGCTGGATATTTACGAGCAGGCCGGCATCCGCGCCATCCACACCCTGACCATGACAGATTACGACCAATGGAACCGGCCGGGGATGATCATGCCGCTGGATAAGGCTTTCGCGCTGGCGGAGGCGCTGATCGCTCGGGCGAAGGCATCCAAGGACGGCATGATTCACTTTCGCTATGGACTGGCCTGCCCGAACTCCTGCACCACGGGGCTGATGCAGGAGGTGCGCCGGCGGGCTACGGAGCAGGGCGTCGCCATCCATATTCATATTGCCGAGACAGAGTTCGAATGGAACAACATCCACCAACGGTACGGCAAGACGCCGGTGCAATACCTGCGGGATATTGGCCTGCTGGGGCCGGATGTGCTGGGGGCGCACTGCATCTGGCTGAACGAGGAAGATATCCGCATCCTGCGGGAGACGGGCACCAGCGTGGCGCACTGCCCCGAATGCAACATGAAGATCGCGGACGGCGCGGCGCCGGTCGCCGAAATGCTGGCCGCCGGCGTCACCGTGAGCCTGGCGACCGATAGCTGTGCGGTCAACGACAATATGGACATGTTCGAAGCGGCACGGGTGGCGGCGTTCCTGCAGAAACTGCGCATGAAAGAGGCCTGCGTACTGCCGGCGTATCAGGCGCTGGAGCTGGCCACCGTAGGCGGTGCGAAGGCGCTGGGGCTGGAGGCGGAGATCGGGACACTGGCCCCGGGAAAGCGGGCGGATATCATCCTGGTGGATTTGACCGCCCCGCATCTGCGTCCCATCAACAACATCGTCAATAACCTGGTCTACTGCGCCAGCGCGCCGCGCGATGTGGTTACCGTCATCGTCAACGGCCGGCTGGTGATGGAGAACGGCGAACTGCTGACGATGAACGTGGAAGAGGTATATACCGCGGCGGAGAAGTACATCGTCCGGCGCTTCTCCGAGGCCGGCCTGTACGTTTCTCCGTATTACCGCTTTCAGCGAGATTGAACAAGGAGTTGAGCGATGAAAACGATGAAAGTCGGACTGCTGGCCGAGCCCGGCCGGTTCATTGTGGAGGAGCGGCCCCTACCCGAAGTGGGGCCCGAAGAGGTGCGCGTTCGGGTGGCGGCCTGCGGCATCTGCGGCACGGATCTGCATGCCTTCGCCGGCCACAAGCCGCGGGGGTGGAAGATCGTCTTCCCCTTCCAGATGGGGCATGAGCTTTCCGGCGTGGTGGATGCGGTCGGGGAGAAGGTGCCGGCGCACGCCGGCCTGCAGGTGGGAGATTGGGTGGTGCCGGACGGCCGCCTGCCGTGCTATTACTGCCGCTACTGCCGGCGGGGGGAATACAACCACTGCCAGAACATGGGATATATCTCGGGCGGCTTTGCCCAGTACATGGTCTACCCGTACCGCAATATCGTCAAAGTGCCGCAGGGGGTGGCGCTGGAAGAGGCGGCCTTTGCGGAACCTCTGGCCTGCGTGGTCAATGGGCACCGCCAGCTCAGCCGGCCGGAGTTTGGCGGGTTCGGCCTGGTCATCGGCGCCGGCCCCATCGGCCTTCTGCATCTGCAGATGCTCAAAGCCCAGGGCCTGCGGGTGGCGGTCTCGGATACTCAGCCGCACCGGCTGGCAGTGGCACGCGAGCTGGGGGCAGACTATGTCATCAACGCGGCGGAAGCCAATGTCGCGGAGGAAGTGCGCCGGCTGACGGAAGGTTACCTGGCGGATGTGGTGGTGAGTGCCGCCGGCGGGGATGAGCGCATCATTGACCAGGCCATCAGCCTGGCCGGCAGGCGCGGCCAGGTGCTGTACTTCGGTGCCATCATGAAAGAACCCATCACGGTCAATCTTGACCTCATCCATTACCGGGAGATCCGTCTGGTGGGCAGTCATGATTCCACCATTGCCACTTACGAGAGCGCACTGCGGCTCATCGCCGGCGGACAGGTGCGGGTCGCCCCGCTCATCAGCCACCGCTTCCCGCTGGAGCGCATCCAGGAGGCGTTCGAGTTCGCCGCCACACGGCAGGGCATCAAAGTCATGGTCTATAACGAAGGGGTCCAGTAGGCCTGGAGGATAGGGGTGAAACTGCACGGCGTGTATATCCAGGACACCTTTGCGGAGGCCTGGGACCTGGAGGTCGCCAGGGTCATCCTGACAGCTATGGAGGAGGATATTGCCTGGGCGGCGGCTCAGCAGTTCGCCGGCGCGGCAGGCTCCAGCGAGCTGGGCTCGCGCATCAATGCCGGCATCGAGCATGCTCTGCCGCCGCAGGATACCCCCGACGGCCGGCCGGGCGTGGTGGTGTCGTTGGCGATGCCGCCAAGCCGGCACGACCAATTCGTAGAAGAATTGGCGACGCGGCTGGTGCTGGCGACGCTCATCCCCACCGTTGCTGTGTTCGACGGTATGCTGTCCGACGTGACTTCCACGGCCCCGTTGGACCTGTATGCGCTGACAGCGCATCATTGGGCGGGGTATGAGGAGGAGCGCGAGATCGCCGGCCGGCGGATGTGCGAGGTCCCGACCACTACAGGCTCGTTCCGGTATGAGAAGCAGATCACGATATCGCTGGAGGGCACGGACGGGCATATCGTGTGCTTCGCGGAATCCCAGCCGGCGGCGGTGATGGCGGTGAAAGCGGCCAAGGCGGCCATCACCCGGGTAGGGGGCGCTGCCCCGATGGGGTATGGGCTGGAGCAGGTGTTTCGCGAGCATGACTATGTCCCTGCGCTGAAGCATCGCGTGCCGGTGAGCCGGGTGCCGGCGGGGGTCAAATCCGCGCTGAACCTGCTGATGTTCGGTGTCAATGCGGCGCGGATGCGGATCGCCATGCGAGAGGCGATCCGAGCGGCATGTCATGTAGACGGGGTGTTAGAAATCGGCGCGATGAACTTCGGCGGCCAGTTTGGCCGGCATCAGTACTGGCTGCGCGAGCTGGTGCAATAAGAACAATTTCCCACAGGAGGCAGGAAGATGCGGTACCGCAAATTGGGCAGGACAGGCTTTATGGTCTCGGAGATTGGCTTCGGCAGTTGGGGATGCGGCGGGGACTGGTGGAAGGACGCCTGCGATGCGGATTCCATCGCCGCCATGAACCGCGCCATTGATCTGGGGGTCAACTTTATTGACACGGCGGCCAATTACGGTATGGGCCATTCGGAGCAGATCGTGGGCCATGTGGTGCGGAGCCGGCGCGAGAAGGTCTATATCTCGACCAAGGTGTATCCGAAGAATTTCAACTTCGTGCCCTCGCCGGGCGATTCATTCCTGGAGGCCTATCCCGCCGGCTGGCTGACCGAGTGCACGGAGAACAGCCTGCGCAATCTGGGGGTGGAGCAGATTGACCTGCAAAACTTCCACGTCTGGGTGGATTCGTGGGCGGACTACGACGAGTGGAAGGAAGAGGTTCGCCGGCTGAAGGAGGCCGGCAAGATCGCTTCCTTTGGCCTGTCCCTGGTCTTCCCCCTGGATGATCCCCATGTGCCTGCCAAGGCCATCGCCACAGGGCTGATCGATGCCTGTCAGGTGGTCTTCAACATCTTCGAACAGGATGCGGCGGACAAACTCTTCCCGCTGACCAAGGCCCATGACGTGGGAGTGGTAGTGCGCTGTCCGTTCGACGAGGGGGCGTTGACGGGGAAGATCACGCCGGAAACCACCTTCCCTGAGGGAGATTGGCGCAACGATTACTTCCGCGGCGACCGCAAGCGCGAGGTGTACGAGCGAGTGCAGGCCCTGCAATGGCTGTTGGATATGCCCGATGTGGAATCACTGCCCGAGGCGGCCCTGCGCTATATCCTGAGCTTCGACGCGGTGTCGAGTGTGATCGTGGGGATGCGCAAGCTTCATCATGTGGATGCCAATATCCGGGCGTCGGACAAGGGACCGTTTGCGCCAGAGGTCATCGAGCGGTTGAAGGCGCATGCCTGGCATCACAATTTCTGGGTGTGAGGGCGTGCTGATGGGGGACTGCCGCCGGCCGGATGGTGTTTGCCGCCCGGCCGGCGGCTGGTTTCTCGGGGCAAACCCCCTAAATTTGCTTTTCGGGCGGAATCCAGTATAATACGTGGTGCGAGCCGTTAGCTCAGCCGGCAGAGCACCTGCCTTTTAAGCAGGGTGTCGCGCGTTCGAATCGCGCACGGCTCACCAGTCTTCGGTGGCCTCGATCCCCGTTCCCGCATGCGGAATGGGGCAAGCAGGGGCCATTTTTGTATCCCAGTGGTGAAGCATGTCGACAGCATCCGCCGCCCTGAGATTACGCTTCTTTCCGCCCATTTGTCCTCTGCACAGATTATGATATAATAGAAATATATCACAAGTCGAACCGCGTTCGCCATCGCCCTCATCATCGTCGCTGGTCTGAATGGAAAGGGGGGATGTGACAGCCCAATACATGTCTCACACGCCCATGCACAGACGTCCTGCGGCCCTCGGAGGCCCTCCGCCGGCCGTTCTCTGACCGAACCCATCTCATTTGCTGGAGGAACGACTATGCCCTACGGCTACAACGGCAAAATCCTGCATGTGGACCTGACCCACGGAACCTGGCACATCGAGGAGCCAGGCGAGAAGTTTTTCCGCATGTATCTGGGCGGGAGCGCCATGGGCACCTATTACGTGCTCAAGGAAACGCCCGCCGGCGTCGATCCCTTCTCCCCCGAAAACGTGCTCACCCTGTTCGTAGGCGTCACGACTGGCGCGCCCATTTCCGGCACCAGCCGAGTTTCGGCCAACGCCAAGTCGCCGGTCACCGGCGCGATCGGCGACGCACAGGCCGGCGGATTCTGGCCGGTGGAGCTGAAAGCCGCCGGCTTCGAGGGCATCGTCATTAAGGGACGTGCTCCCAAGCCGGTCTACCTGTGGATCCATGACGGCGAGGTGGAGATCCGCGATGCCTCTCACCTTTGGGGCAAGGTCACCGGCGAGGCCGAGGATATCATCAAGGCCGAGCTGGGCGATCCGAAGGTGGAGGTCCTGCAGATCGGGCCGGCCGGCGAGAAGCTGGTGCGCTACGCTGCCATCATGAACATGTGCAACCGCGCCAACGGCCGCACGGGCATGGGCGCGGTGATGGGCTCGAAGAACCTCAAGGCGGTGGCAGTGCGCGGCACCAAGGGCCGGCCGCCCATCAAGGACCGCGAGACGCTCTCCCAGCTCGCCAAATGGGGCGCCCAGCGCTTCCCCCAGTCGGATGTCGCCCCCATGCGCGATTACGGCACCGCCGCCACCATCGGTGCCCAGCAGGCCGTCGGTGGGCTTCCCACCCGCAACTGGGAGACCGGCGTGTTCGATGGCTGGGAGGCCATTGACGGCACCACCATGGCCAAGACCATCCTTAAGGAAAACGACACCTGCTTCGGCTGTATTGTGCGCTGTAAGCGCGTGGTGGAGATCAAAGAAGGGCCCTACCCGGTTGACCCGCGCTACGGCGGGCCGGAATATGAAACCCTCTCCACTCTCGGCAGTTACTGCTGTGTCAGCGACCTGGCGGCAATCTGCAAGGCCAACGAGCTGTGCAACAAGTACGGTCTGGATACCATTTCCACGGGAGCGGTCATCGCCTGGGCCATGGACTGCTACGAGCACGGCATCCTGACGAAAGAGGATACCGACGGCATCGAGCTGACCTTTGGCAATGCCGCGGCCATGGTGGAGATGGTGCGGAAGATCTGCGAACGCGAGGGCTTCGGCAACCTCCTGGCGGAAGGCTCCTGGCGGGCGGCACAGAAGATCGGCAAAGGCGCGGAAGAGCTGGTGGTGGCGACCAAGGCACATGAGTTCCCGGCCCATATGCCGCGGGTGAAGCGCACCCTCGAGGTGATCTATGCCATTAACCCATACGGCGCGGACCATCAGTCTCATGAGCATGACCCCGCCTATGTGCCTGGCGCGTACGATGACCGCATGGCGGAGCTGGGACTGCTGGAGCCGATTGAGGATATCCAGCTCGTGAACACCGAGAAACTGCGCTTCACCATTTATACGCAATGGGTGTATAACCTGGCCAACGCCTTGAGCCTGTGCCAGTTCGTGTGGGGGCCGGCCTGGCAGCTCTATCACACCAGCCAGATCGCTACCCTCGTACAGGCGGTCACCGGCTGGAACATGAGCCTCTGGGAACTGCTGAAGGTCGGCGAGCGCACCGTCAACCTGCAGAGGGCGTTTAACGCCCGCGAGGGATTCACCTCGAAGGAGGACACGCTCCCGCCCAAGATGTTCAAGCCGATCGTTGGCGGGCCGACCGCCGGCCTGGTGATCAAACCGGAGGAGTTCCTGCAGGCCCGCGCCCAGTATTACCGCATGGCCGGCTGGGATGAGGAGGGCCGGCCGACCCGTGGCAAGCTGGAAGAGCTGGGCCTGGAATGGGTGGCGGAGATGCTCTACGGCAAGGCATGAGCCGGCGCCTTCACAGGCGGTGCTACGGCGGGCTGACCACAGCCTGCCGTTTTTGTTATATCGGGAACCGCATGTCCTGTTCCGACGTCTATTGTCAGACAGTTGCGCGGATGTGGTTGCGCGTCGAACACCGCTGTGCTATCATGGGGCGTGAACGTTGGTGGAACAGGAGGCTTGAAGCAAGGTGCAGGTCAATAAGCTCTCAGCCATAGCCTTTGTGCTGGTTCTGTTGTTCGTGATGGTCGCCGGCTTTGTCATCTATACCAACGTCCGGCAGGAGCTTCTGCGGCCGCCGGCACCACCGGCGCCGGCCGAAACCCTGGCCGAACTTACCCCTGCACCGCAACCCCTCCCGCCGACTGCGACGCCGACCTGGACCCTGCCGCCGGCTACCCCCGTGCCCACCGTCATCATAACCTTGCCGGCGGTTACGGCCCAGCCCACGATACAGGTGGCGACGCCGACGCCGTGGCTGGTTCCCGCACGTACGCCGACGCCGGCGGATACCACCCCTGTCCGCACTCCCATAGCCCCTTCGCCCACGCCCACCCAGCCGGGCCGCTATGCGTTCTATCTGGAAGATGAGGTCGAGCATGACCTGAGCGCCGGCTGTATGGCACAGTATATCCGCGGGGAAGTGCGGGACCGCGCCGGCCATCCCCTGGAGGGCGTGCGCATCCGGGTCTATGACATCTGGGGCAACGAGGCGTACAGCACCTCCAAGGGTGGAGTGGACATCGGCAAGTGGGATATCGTCCTCGGCCCGACCCCGAACATCTGGCATGTGGTGGTCGTGGACAATGCCGGCCAGCCGCTCAGCCCCGTGGTGGTGGTCCCGCATCATCAGGAAGGCCCCTTCCGGGACGCCTGTGTCCACATCGTCAACTGGCGCCGCGCCTGGTAATTTCCCGCGCCCGTAACGCTGTATCTCCACTAGTTGCCCTTTTCACAAATTCGTGTATAATGTATCCATCATCTATCCCTGGTCCTATCTGTGTGGAGGGCGGCATGTTGAGCGAAGAGGCCATTCGGGAGAAAGTGGAGCTGGCCGGCAGGAAGGCGCTGGAATACAAGGAGAAAGGCTTTCACTGCAGTGAATCGGTGTTCCTGGCGATCAACGAGGTGCTCCAGATCACGGACCCCAGGATGGTGAAGGCGATCACCGGGTTTCACGGCGGTGGGGGGAGCCATCGGTTGGACCCGAACGTGGACATGACCAAACTGCTGGCCGGCGTGGCGGCCGGCTATCAGGAGGTGGGGGATGACGGCGTGCCCATCGTCCAGGTGCGCCATCTCTGCGGGGCACTGGCGGCCTGCATCATGTGCACCAGCCTGCTCTACGGCCGCACCTCACCCGATGATGACCTGACCTGTGTGGATGAGCTGTGTTATGAGCTTCACCGCCGCTTCCAGGAGGAGTTAGGGCACAACGAGTGCAAGTTCCTGCGGGAGATCTGGGTGCCGAAGACGCCTGATGGCTCTTGCTCCCATATTTACCGCACTGGCGCCCAAATTGGCGTGGATGTCATCCTGCATGCGCCGCAGTTGGTGCGGGAGTGCCGGCCGCGCCACGAGATCGCGCCGGAATCCATCCCCTGCGCCGCGCGCGAGGCGGTTCCCGGGCGCTAAGCTATCCGCCCGAGATAGGGGCGGTGATGATCACCGTGGAGCCGTCCGGCACGGGGGTCTCCGGCCCCTGCAGAAGACGTGCGTTCTGTCCGTTGATGAGCACGACGTAATCCGGCCTCAGATCCCCGTGCTCGTCGAGCAGGATGCCGGCAAGCGAGGCGCTGTCCCCCGACAGCGCCTCGATCAGTTCCCGCAGTGTGGGAGCTCCCCCGCCGGCGGGTTGGTACTCCAGCCGGCCAGGAAGCGCTGACTGCATAACCCCCATAAGCAGAACCGTGATCGCCATCTCCCTACCCGCGGCCGGACTCATTCTCGCCGGCATATGAGAAGCTGAGCGCCCCCGGCGAGCAGTAGCGCACACACATCGGATCGCCGCCGCAGAGGTCGCATTTGATGGCTACCCCATGGCGCTCATCCATCCAGATGGCATGGAAGGGGCAGGCCTCGACGCATTGGCCGCACCCATCGCACAGCATGGTATGGAGCACCACCAGGCCGTTATCCTCTCGCTGAACCAGCGCGCCGGTAGGGCAGGCGGCCACACAGCGCGCCTTGGCGCACATGCGGCAGGCAATAGGCTTGAAGATGGGCCGTTTGTCCATATCGGGAAGGTGTTTTTCGATGCGGATGCGGGCGCCGGCCAGCTCCAGTGCTCCTTCGTGCGAGAGGGCGCAGATGACGGAACAGGCGCGACAGCCGGTGCAGATAGCGGCATTGATCTTGACGGCGGGATGTTTGGGTGCGCTCACAGCTCTCCCTCCTGCCAGGTGATGTGATAACGGCGCAGGGTCTCCGGCAGTGGGACGCCTTTCTCGTCCCAGCCGCGCAGGCGGTAGTACTCGTCCTTCATGGCTTCCAGGCCGGCGCGCCCGAACAACTGCCCCTTGGCGGGACCGTCCGGCAGGGGTTCTTCCAAGATGCGGGCCGGCAGGGTATCGTCCTCCCGCGTGAATCCCTCCCGCACGTTGAACAGCCGGATGGTGGTCTCGATGCGGTCGGCGGCTTGCCACAGCTCCTCCGCGGAATAGTGCTGGCCGGTGATGGCCTCCAGGAACTCCGCGTACTCCTCGATGGTTAACTGCATGCCGGAGCCGGCATAGTCGCACACCAGCAGAGAGTGCATGATGATGCGTTCATCAAAGAGCCGTTTGATGTACTGCGCCTTGCCCTCGATGGTGTAGGGGTTCAAGCCGTCGAGCACCTCGCGAGGGGGCCAGGCGCGGCGGTGGCAGGCACCGCGCGGGGCGACGGCATAGGTCAGGCCGGCGCCGAAGGCCGCGCGCGGATCATAGCCGGGGAACTCCAACCCCTTGACATGCATGGCGAAGCGCTCGCTCCCTTTCCCGATGTGGGCGGCCAGCGTTCGCACTCCCTCGGCCATCAGGTCCCCGAAACCTCGGCGGAACGCGATATCCTCCAGCGCCTTCAGGGCCGCTTCTTGGGCGCCGAAACGCAGGCCGGCGACATCGGGATGATCCAACAGACCGCGCTCAATGCACTCCATGACAAATCCCAGCACTGCGCCGGCCGAGATGGTGTCCAGCCCCAGCTTATCGCAGGCCAGATTGGCCGCCACGACGAAGCTCGGGTCAGTGATGCCGACATTGGGGCCGAGCATGGAGAGGGTCTCATATTCGGGGCCCTCTAAGCGAAGTTTCTGGGAATTGCGCTCCACTTCCACCAGCCGGGAGCAGGGGACGATGCAGGTGTAACAGCCGGCGTTGCCAATGGTGATTTTCTTGATGCCCTCGGCGTCCAGGCGGTTCACCGCCTCAGGGCAGGTCCCGTGCTGGAAATTGCGCGTCGGGAGCATGCCGGCCGAGTTGGTGATGGGGAAAGTCGAGGTCGTACCGTAGCGGATATAAGTCTGTGCTTTTGGCAGGTTCGGAAGCCGTTCCAACAGCCGGCGCTGGAGCATGAGCACTGCATGCGGGTGCGCCACGGGGATACTGCCGCTTCCCGAGACGACGATGGCCTTCAGGTTCTTGGAGCCCATGACCGCGCCGCCGCCGCCCCGGCCGGCATGCCGGAAATAGTCACTGCCGATAGCGGCGAATTTGACCAGGTTCTCGCCGGCAGGACCGATGACGGCGATGCCGATATCGTGGCCGTGGCGCTGGCGCAGGATGTCTTCGGCCTCAAACGCGTCTGTGCCCCACAGCTCCTGCGCCGGCCGGATTTCCACGCGCGCATCCTCCACCAGCAGATAGGATGGTTGGGGAGCCTTCCCTTTGAGGATGAGAAGGTCAAAGCCGGCGAAGCGCATCTGCGCGGCCAGCAGGCCGCTGGAGTAGGAGTCGAGGAAAGTGCCGGTGGCCGGCGAGCGGGTGATGACGACGTACTTGCCAGAGCCGGGGAACGGACTGCCGGTCAGCGGACCGGTGGCGAACATGAGCACATTGGCCGGCGAGAGGGGATCGGTGTGGGCCGGCAGGATGTCCAGCAGGAGTCGGGCGCCCAGCCCCCGCCCGCCGATGTAGAGGCGGAGGGTTTCCGCCGGCACCTGCCAGCGCCGCGCCTCGCCAGTAGAAAGATTCACCTCCAGCACGCGGCCAAAGCTCGCAGTCGGGGAGGGTGGAGACCCGGTCTTCGCTTGCGATGTAGGGGACATGGGGTCCTCCATGTGAGCACAGATATTGCATACATGATACAGCATCCGAGCTATCTTGTCAATTTCATGAAAAAATTGTCATAATATTTTGACAATAACATATTGACAAACAGGTTATGGATCGCTATAATGCTATGTAAAGTTTAAGGTTAAA
>JAPWUQ010000080.1 GCA_028275445.1 Anaerolineae bacterium
CGTGAGCGATGCTGGAATAGGCCAGCATGCGCTTGATATTGCTCTGGCGCAGGGCCACCAGGTTGCCCAGCGTCATGGTGACAATGGAGATGCCGGCCAGCAGTGCCGCCCAATCGGTGTAAAAGCGTGGCAGGCCGGTGATGAACACCCGCATGAGGATGGCGAAGCCGGCGGCCTTCGGCCCCACCGACAGGAAGGCAGTGACCGGCGTCGGCGCGCCCTCGTAGGTGTCCGGCGACCACTGATGGAAGGGCACCAGCGCGGTCTTGAAGCCGAAGCCGGCCAGCAACAGCACCATGGCCGGGAAGGCGATCCAGCGCGAGGTCTCGGGGACGCCGGCGGCGAAGAAATCCGCCAGCTCCTTCAGGTCCAGCGTCCCGCTGATGCCGAACAGCAGGGACATGCCGTACAGCATCATGGCGCTGGTCGCCGCCCCGTAGAGGAAATACTTGATAGCGGCCTCATTGGCCTTGGCGTCCTGCCGCAGATAGCCGACCAGCACGTAGGAGGTGATGCTGATGGACTCCATGGCCAGGTAGACCATCAGGATATTGTTGGCGCCGGCGGCCAGGGTCATGGCCAGCGCCACCACGGTCAAGAGGGCGTAAAATTCGGCGCGGTAGGGCGTGCGCGGCCGCATGTACGAGACGGCCAGCAGGACCGACAGGGCCGAGGCGGCCAGCACGACGCCGTTGAAGAAGACGCTGAAACGGTCCACCCGCAGCATATTCCCCAACAGGGCGACCTCGCGGCCCCAATGCAGGGAAGAGACGACCAGCGCCAGCAGGATGCCGGCGAGGGCCACGTACGGTGCCCAGCCCTTCTCCTTGCGGGTGTCGGCCAGATCAGCGATGAAGATCGCCAGCACGGTGATGAGCAGAATCAGTTGCGGCAAGAGCAGTTCAATGATTTGCGCCAGGGTCAACGCGCACCTCCACCATGATTGCCAGTCAGTCGCCTCATCCGTTCATCCGCATCAGAGCAGCCGGCCCATCAGGGCGGTCGTCGCCGCGTTAAACAGGTTCAGGATCGGCGTGGGGTAAATGCCGAACAGCACCATGAAGATGACCAGCGGCCACATGGTGACCTTCTCGAACAGCTCCATGTCGGTCAGCTTGCCCCAGCGCTCCTCGTTGAAGGGGCCGAGGAACATGTACTGGATGATCTTCCAAAGGATGTAGGCCGCCGTGAAGATGACGCCCAGCACGCCGACGACGGCATAGATGGGGATGATGGCGAACGTGCCGCGGAAGACGAAGAACTCGCTCCAGAAGCCGGCCAGGCCCGGCAGGCCCAGGCTGGCAAATCCCGTCACCGCCATGATGCCGTAATAATAGGGCAGTTTGGCGCCCAGGCCGCCGAACACATGCAGGTCACGCGTGTGCGCCCGCTCGTAAATCACCCCGACGAGGAAGAACAATCCACCCGTGATAATGCCGTGGTTGAACATCTGCAGGGCCGCGCCGTTCAGCGCCATGGCCGCGCTGTTGGTCACCGCCTCGCCGCGGGTCAGGCTGGCGGCCGCGGCGGCCAATCCCAGCATGACATAGCCCATATGGCTGACGGAGGAGTAGGCGATCAGCCGCTTCAGGTCCCACTGCGCCATACACACCAGCGCGCCGTAGACGATGCTGATGACGGCCAGCACCCCGACCGCCGGCGCGTAGTAGCTGAAGGCCTCGGGGAAGATGGGCAGGACGATGCGCAGGAAGCCGTAGGCGCCGAGCTTCAGCAGGATGCCGGCGAGGATGACACTGCCGGCGGTGGGCGCTTCCGTATGCGCATCCGGCAGCCAGGTGTGGAAGGGGAAGCTGGGCACCTTGATGGCGAAGGCCAGGAAAAAGGCCCAGAACGCCAGGCTGACGGCGGTGAAGTTCTGCATGAACGGCCGCACCTGACTGAAGCGGGCTGTGGCCTCCAGGATGTCGAAGGACCCCACGTTGAAGTAGATGTAGAGGATGGCCAACAGCATCGCCACACTGCCCACCAGGGTGTAGATAAAGAACTTGATGGCCGCATACAGCCGGTTCTGGCCGCCCCAGATGCCGATGAGCAGGTACATCGGCACCAGGCCGACCTCCCAGAAGACGTAGAACAGCACAAAGTCCAGCGCCACGAAGACGCCGAACATGCCCGTTTCCAGCAGGAGGAAGAGGAGGAAGTATTCCTTCACCCGGGTGTGGATGGTGTAGGCGGAGTAGAAGAGGCTCAGCGTGGTCAGGAGCGCCGTCAGGAAGATCATGGGCACGCTGATGCCGTCCACCCCGACATGGTAGGTCACGCCCAGGGTGGGGATCCACGGCACCTTTTCGACGAACTGCATCCCGCCGGCGGCATTGTCATACGTCACCCACAGGATAATGGACAGCACCAGCGGGATCAGGCTGACGGCGACCGAGTACCACTTGATGGTCTTCTCCTGCTCTTTCGGGATCAGCAGGCCCACGATCGCACCGATCACCGGCACAAAGGTTATCACCGTGAGAATCGGGAAATTCATCGTTGTGCTTCCTCCTCAGCTCGAGCAAGATGAACGTCCATGTTTGCCGTGCAGTGATATCAAACCACTACCGAGATCACCAGGAGCACAAACACGGCCAGCGCGGCCGCCAGCAGATAGTTCTGCACCCGGCCGGTCTGGGTCTGCCGCAGTGCCCCACCCATCCAGCCGACGACCGCCGCCACGCCGTTGACCGCGCCGTCCACAAAGGTGCGGTCGAACCAGCCGCCCAGGTTAGACAGCGCCACGCCGGCCTTGCCGGCCAGGTTCACCAGCGGGTCCACCACCCACTTGTTGTCAAAGGCAAAGCAGACCTCCGACAGCCACAGCGCCAGCCGGATGAAGGTGGCCTGATACAGCTCATCGAAATAGTACTTGCGCCGCAGGACGGTATACACCGGCCCCAGGGCTTGGATGAGCGGGTCGGGCTGGCCCTCTTTCAGTGGGTTGCGGCCGTACACCAGCCAGGCCACGAACAGCCCGCCCAGCGCCATGGCCACCGATATCAGCATCACCAGGCCGTTGAGCGGCGTAGCGGGGAACCCATGCCCCACGAAGTGATGGAAGGGATTGCCCAGCAGATGCCCCAGCACCGGGAACTCCTCGGGGACGCCGGCAAACCCCAACAGGGCGGCGAAGACCGCCAGCACGATGAGCGGATAGGTCATGCTCTTCGGGCTTTCGTGGGCGTGGGCATGCGGCCGGCGCGATTCGCCGTAGAAGGTCAGGAATATCTGCCGGCCCATGTAGAAGGCGGTCAGGAAAGCGGCCAGCGTCAGGAACAGCCAGACGAAGAAGGGCCACGAGGCCGCGCCCAGCTCCGTGAATTGATGGAACGCATCCGCCAAAATCTCATCCTTGGACCAGAAGCCGGCGAAGGGCGGCACGCCGGCGAGGGCGAACGTCCCCACCAGGAACGTGGCAAAGGTGATGGGCATGTGCTTGCGCAGTCCGCCCATCTCCATCATGTCCTGCGTGCCCGAACCGTGGATGACGGAGCCGGAACCCAGGAACAAGAGCGCCTTGAAGAAGGCGTGCGTGATGAGATGGAACACCGCCGCCACATAGGCGCCGATGCCCAGGGCCGCAATCATATAACCGAGCTGGCTGATGGTCGAGTATGCCAGCACCCGTTTGATATCATCCTGCGCCACGGCGATGGTCGAGGCGAAGAGGGCGGTGAAGGCGCCGATGAAGGCGACCAATCCTAACTGCGGGCCGGCCTCCACGGCGGTGAAGAGCGGGAAACAGCGCGCCACCAGGTAAACGCCGGCGGACACCATGGTCGCCGCATGGATGAGGGCGCTGACCGGGGTGGGGCCTTCCATGGCGTCCGGCAACCACACGTGCAGGGGGAACTGGGCGCTCTTGCCCACGGCCCCGCCGAAGATGAGCATGGCCAGCAGGGAGGCCCAGGGAAGCGACCCGAGGAAGCCCAGGTTCACCTGGGTGTGCGCCAGCTTCTCCAGCGTCTCGGGGGCGAAGATATGGGCGAAGGTCAGCTCGCCGGTCTGGCTGTAGAGCAGGAGCATGCCGGCCAGCATGAAGGCATCGCCCACGCGCGTGGTCAGGAAGGCCTTCAGGCCGGCCTTCATGGCCGAGGGCTTCTCGAACCAGAAGCCGATCAACAAGTACGAACACAGGCCCATGATCTCCCAGAAGATGAAGAGCATGAGCAGGTTATCGGCCACCACCAGCCCCAGCATCCCGCAGGCGAACAGCGAGATATAGGCGAAGAAGCGGGAATAGCGCGGGTCCCCATGCATGTAGCCGACGGAGTAGATGAAGATCATCAGACAGACGAAGGGCACCATGAAGAGCATGATGGCGGACAGCGGGTCCACGTTCACGCCCATGGGGAACCATTCGGTGCCCGTCGGGAGCCAGGGCACATGCAGGCGGAAGGCCTCTTCGCCCATGCCGATGTGGCCGGCGATGCTCTGGAAGAACACGCCCCACGAGAGCACCCACGACACGGCCACACTGCCGATGGCAATGCCCGAGCTCAGCTTCTTATTCGGATTGGTGAACAGCACGATCAGCACAAAGGACAGGAACGGGAAAACCGGAATCAGCCAGGTCAGGTTGAGCATCGACCCCACTCCATGGATGTGCGAGGTATGGGCGCCTCTTACAGCTTCATCAGGTCGACTTCCTCGACGTTCACCGTATCGCGCGTGCGGTAAATGGCCACGATGAGCGCCAGGCCGACCGCCGCCTCAGCGGCCGCCACCGCCAGCACCACCAGGGCGAAGACCTGCCCGGTCATATGCGCCGGCGTGAGATAGCGCCAGAACGCCAGCAGGTTGATGTTCACGGCATTCAGCATCAGCTCCACCGCCATCAGGATGCCGATGGCGTTGCGCCGCGCCAGCACGCCGTACAGGCCGATGCAGAACAGCGCCGCCGCCACGATGAGATACCAGGATAATGGCACCATATCCCTGCGTTCCTCCCTTGCTTACCGCTCGCGGGCGATGAGGATGGAACCCACCAGCGCCGCCAACAGCAGAATGGACACCACCTCAAAGGGCAGGACATAGGCCGGGCTGACCAGCGCCTGGCCCAGCTCGGCGATGAACGCCGGCGACGGCTCCCCCGCGGGGGCCGCCGGCCAGGGCGCCCGCACCAGCACCACCGCCAGCGCCAGGAAAAGCAGGCCGGCGACGATCGCCGCCGCCCACCACTGGCGGTTGAAGCCCCGCACGTTCGGGTTCATCAGGTCGCGGCTCAGCATGATGGCGAAGATGATCAGGGTGAGGATAGCGCCCACGTAGATGAGCACCTGGATGCCGGCGAAAAACTCCGCCTGGAGCATGAAGTACAGGCCGGCCACCCCGATGAAAACGAACGCCAGGTACAGGGCGCTGTGGAACAGGTTGCGGTTGGTGACCACCACCAGCGCACATCCCAGTGTGAACAGGCTCAGGATAATGAAGATTGCTTGTGCCATGTCAGCATCCTCAGGTGAATGAACTTCGCGCCCCTAGATCGAACGAGCATTACGTCTCGCCCCAGAACTGACCCTGCTCCTTGATTTCCTCTTTGTCACCCAGCTCCAGCAGGCGGGGCAGGTCCCAGATCGTGTCCTTGTCGTAGCAGGCCAGCTCGTAAAAGCGGCTCAGCTCGATGGCGTTGAAGGGGCAGGATTCGACGCACTGCCGGCAGAAAATACAGCGCCCCACGTTGTACTGATACAGGGTCGGCTTGCGCTCCTTGCCCTTCCCTTCCCCCTCCACCTTGATACAGCCGTGGGGGCAGGCCCGCTCGCACATACCGCAGGCCGTACAGCGGGGCTGGCCGGTCTCCGGGTCGCGCAGATGCACCAGCGGCCCGCGGAAGCGGGGCCACATCGGCACCTTCTCCTCCGGATACTGGATGGAGAAGGCCCCATGCAGATACGGTTCCGGGGAGCGCGTCGGATGGACCCCATCCCGGAAGTAGCGGCGGGGGAATTTGCGCACATCTGTGACGAAAGTGCCGATCATGTGGCGCAGTGTCACCGAAAGTCCCTTGAGCAAGCCCGTCCCGTACATGTTCACCTCATGTCCCTGGAATGACAGCCGGCTCCATCAGCGCAGTGCGGCGCCCTCGGCGGCCATCTCTTTCTGCCGCTGAGCGCGCCCCATGAAGTACGAGACCCCGACGATGAGCGCGATGTTGCAGACGAACAGCACGACGCCGGCGATCAGCGTATCCGCGATCAGCTTGTCCACGAAACCGGTGATGGCCAAGCCCACCAGCCCCGCCGGCACCATCACCTTCCAGCCGATCTTCAGCACCTGGTCAATGCGGATGCGCGGGAAGGTGTTGCGGATCCACATGAAGACAAAGATGACCACGAAGGTCTTGATGAGGAACCACAGCCAGGAAGGCAGCCAGGGTCCCAGCCATCCGCCGAAGAAGAGGGTGACCATCATGGCCGAGCCGGCGAACAGGTGGATGTATTCCGCCAGGAAGAAGAGGGCGAACTTCATGCCGCTGTACTCGATGAAGTGGCCGGCGACGATCTCCGAGTCCGCCTCCAGCAGGTCAAAGGGACAGCGGATCATCTCGGCGGAGGCCGCCAGGAAGTACAGGATGAATATCCCCGGCATCAGGAGGAAGAACCAGCCGCGCTCCTGTTGCGCCAGCACGATGTCCTGAGTGGAGAGGGAGCCGGCCAGCATGACCACGCAGATGATGCACAGCGCCAGCGGCACCTCATAGGTGATGAGCTGGGCGACAGAGCGGAAGGCGCTGATGAGGGCATATTTGTTGCGGGAACCCCAGCCGGCGGTCAGCAGACCGATGATGCTCAGCGAACCCACCGCGGCGAAGTACAGGATGCCGATGTTCAGGTTCGCCGCCACCATATTGCGGCCAAAGGGCAGGACGGCGTAGGTCATCACCGCGCCCACCGTGACGATGACCGGCGCCAGGTTGAAGGAGAAGCGGTCCGCCACATGGGGGACGATGTCCTCTTTGATGAGCATCTTGATGGCATCCGCAAAGGGCTGGAGGACGCCGTAGGGTCCCCAGCGGTTGGGGCCGTAGCGATCGCCGGCGCGCGCCGCTACCTTGCGCTCCAGGAAGGAGAGGATGAGCACTGCCACGATGCCGATGGCCAGCAGTACCACGATGACCAGCAGGTCCATGATCAGCGTCACCAACCAGGCCGGCAGGAAGCCGGCCAGCCAGTTCTGCAGTGCCATCCCAATGGCGTTCCACACGTTCTCAATGGTCCAGACGTTCTCCATCGCCCCTATCCTCTCGCCGTGCTAGCGATCTACATCGCCCAGGGTGATGTCAATGCTCCCCAGGATGGTCACCACGTCCGCCACCTTATGGCCGATGCACATCTCCCGCAGAAGGGTCAGGTTCAACAGGCTGGTGGAGCGGATGCGGAAGCGGTAGGGCTTATTGCTCCCGTCGCTCACCAGGTAGAAGCCCAGCTCGCCCTTGGGCGACTCGATGCGCCCGTAGGCCTCGCCCTTGGGCGGTTTGAGCCGAGAGAGCTGTTTGTACGGCAGGCTGGTGACCGGCCCTTCGGGGATATCGCGCATGGCCTGCTCGATGATGCGCAGGCTCTGCCGCGCCTCCGCCAGGCGCTGGAGATAGCGGGCATAGACATCGCCGGCGGTATGCACCGGCACCTCGAAATCGAAGCGGTCGTAGATGGAATAGGAATCGACCTTGCGGATGTCGTAGGGGACGCCGGAGGCCCGCAGCACCGGGCCGCTGACGCCGGCGTTGATGGCATCCTTGGCCTTCAGCACGCCCACGCCCACCGCCCTGGCGCGGAAGATCTCGTTCTTGGTCAGCATGGTGTCCATCTCGTCAATGAAACGCTTCAGGTGCGGCACCAGCTTCTGCAGGCGCGGCATGAACTCCTCGGGCAGATCGGCCACGACGCCGCCGGCGCGGATGTAGCTGGGCATCATGCGCGAGCCGGCGGCCATCTCGATCAGGTCCAGGATGCGCTCGCGCTCGCGGAAGGCATAGACCACCGGCGTGAAGGTGGTGGCACCCAGGTCGTTCCACAGGAAGCCGATGGCCAGCATATGGTTCATGACGCGGGTCAGCTCGCCCAGGATGACGCGGATGTATTCGGCGCGCTCCGGCACCTCGATGCCGGCGAGCTTCTCCAGCGCCAGCGCATAGGCCCAGTTGTTGGTGATGCCGCAGATGTAATCGAGACGGTCCGTGAAGGGCACGTTCTGCACGTACGTGCGCTCCTCCGCCGTCTTCTCGATGCCGCGATGCAGATAGCCGAAGCGCGGCTCGAGATCAACCACCGTCTCGCCGTCCAGGGTCAGCACCATGCGGAACACGCCGTGGGTGCTGGGATGGTGCGGGCCCATGTTGATCTGGATGGTATCGGTGCGCAGGCGTTCTGTGGGAGGTATCTGCACGCTCATAGTCTCACTCACCAGTCTGGGGTAGCCTTGCGGGTCGGCTCCAGCTCAGCATAAGAATAGGTGCGGTTCTGGAAATCCTTGCGCAGGGGATGGCCTTCGTAGCCCTCCCACATCATGATGCGCTTCAGGTTGGGATGGCCCTCGAAGCGGATGCCCATCAGGTCATATTCCTCCCGCTCCTGGAAATCGGCGGAGCGCCAGACATCCACCACGGAGGGCACGACGGGGTTCTCCTTGTCCGTCACCGGCAGTTTGATCGTCAGCAGGGGGTGGCCGGCCTGCACCCCGTACAGGTGATAGACCACCTCGAAGCGGTCCGGCCAGTCCACGGCGGTGACGTTGGTCAGGAAGTCGTATCCCAGCTCGTCCCGCAGGAAGAGGGCCACATCGTGCCAGGCCTGCGGCGCGATGACGATGGTGAAGTCAATCATGCCCTCGGGGACATCGAGAACCGCCTCGGGGAAGCGTTCGCGCAGACGGGAGAGGATTTCCTCGTGGGTCAGCATGGTCATCCCTCATTCGCTCGCCGGCTGGGGCTGAGGCGCCGGCCGAACCGCCGGCTCTTTGGCGAACCACGGCACGGTCTTGATGGACTGCTTCATGATCTTCTCATGCAGTTTCATGAACCCGTACACCAACGCCTCGGGGCGCGGGGGACAGCCCGGGACGTACACATCCACCGGGATGATCTCGTCAATGCCCTGGAGCACCGCGTACGAGGTGAACATCCCGCCCGAGATGGCACAGCTCCCCATGGCAATCACATATTTCGGCTCTGCCATCTGGTTGTAGATGCGGAGCACCTGGGGGGCCATTTTCTGGGTGATCGTGCCGTTGACGATGAGCAGGTCCGCCTGGCGGGGAGAGGGGCGGAAAAGCTCCATGCCGAAGCGGGCGATATCATAGCGGGCGCAGGCCGCGGCGATCATCTCGATGGCACAGCAGGCCAGGCCGAACATGACGGGCCAGGTGGAGCCGCGCCGGCCCCAGTTGTAGACGGCATCCACCGTGGTCAAAAGGATATTGCGGGGGATTTCTTCATCGTTCATAGCTGGCATGTCCACCTCACTGTGTCACAGTCTTCGGCACCGCCGGGATGGATAATGTATCACCTGGTGAAAGGCAACAAAAACGCGCCGGCGAGGATCACATCCACTCCAGCGCGCCCTTCCGCCAGGCATAGGCCAATCCCACCACCAGGATGCCCAGGAAAATCAGCATCTCGATCAGCCCGAACAGCTCCAGCCGGTTGTACGCCACCGCCCACGGATACAGGAAGGCCACTTCGACGTCGAACACCACAAAGACCAGGGCATAGAGGTAGTATTGTGCGCGGAAGCGCACCCACGTGGGGCCCCGTGTCTCAAGGCCGCATTCATATGTGCTGCATTTCTCAGGGGTGGGACGTTTCGGCCGGAGGAAATACGCCACGCCGACGGCGATGATGGGGAACAACACGGCGACGAGCAGGAATAAGCCAATGAACACGTAGTGCTGCACGGCCGACTCTCCTCGATGAATCCGACTTTGGATAGCCTCTTCCCTGCGCCGAACCCCATATTACCACAAAACGCGAGATTTGTAAAGTCCTGTTCGCGCAATTTCGCACGATACTGCGCGACAAAGCCGCACAATGCATGGGGGCAGGCGGAAAAAACAAGCGGTGCGTTCCCTATGGAACGCACCGCTGGCAGAAGGGACTGGCCAAAGGGGATGATTACGCCGGCACGGGAAACTGCGCGCACAGCTCCGCCACTTCGCCGCGCACCGCCTCCTTGACCTGCTCATCGTCGGGATGGCGCAGGACCTGCACGATCAGCCGGCCCACACGCCGTATCTCGTCCTCGCCCATGCCGCGCGTCGTCAGCGCCGGCGTCCCCAATCGGATGCCGCTGGTGATCTTCGGCGGGCGCGGGTCGAACGGGATGACGTTCTTATTCACCGTGATGCCCACGGCATGGAGCAACTGCTCGGCCTCCAGCCCGGTGATCGGCTCGCGGCTCAGGTCCACCAGCATAAGATGATTGTCCGTGCCGCCGGAAACCAGCCGGAACCCGCCGCGCATCAGCTCATCGGCCAGCGCCTGGGCATTGCGCACCACCGCCTGCTGGTAAAGCTTGAACTCGGGCCGCAGGGCCTCGCCCAGAGCCACCGCCTTGCCGGCGATGACGTGCTCCAGCGGCCCGCCCTGAATGCCGGGGAACACGGCGCGATCCACCGCTTTGGCGAAATCGGCCTGACAGAGGATCATGCCGCCGCGCGGCCCGCGCAGGGTCTTATGCGTCGTGGTAGTGACCACATGGGCGTAGGGGATGGGGCTGGGATGCAGGCCGGCGGCCACCAGGCCGGCGATGTGCGCCATGTCCACCATCAAATAGGCCCCCACCTCATCGGCGATAGCCCGCAGTGTGTCGAACTCGATGATGCGCGGGTAGGCGCTGGCGCCGGCGACGATCAGCCGCGGATGGTACTGCCGCGCTTTCTCCCGTACCTCGTCATAGTCAATGCGCTCCGTCTCCCGCTTCACCCCATAGTGCACGAAGTGATACATTTGGCCGGAGAAGTTCAGCGGGTGGCCGTGCGTCAGGTGGCCGCCGTGATTCAGTTCCATCGCCAGCACGATGTCACCCGGCGACAGCAAGGCCAGGTAGGCCGCGGCGTTAGCCTGGGAGCCAGAATGGGGCTGGACATTGGCGTGCTCCGCCCCAAAGAGCTGTTTGGCCCGCTCAATGGCCAGGCTTTCTATCACGTCAATAAATTCACACCCACCGTAATAGCGGTGCCCCGGGTAGCCCTCGGCGTATTTGTTGGTCAGGATGGACCCCTGGGCTTCCAACACGGCGCGGCTGACGTAATTCTCCGAAGCGATCATCTCCAGGCCGCACTTCTGCCGGTAGCGCTCCTGCTGGATGGTGTCGAAGATAATGGGGTCAA
>JAPWUQ010000108.1 GCA_028275445.1 Anaerolineae bacterium
ACCGTGTACGACGAGGACGGAGAGGTAGACCTGGACGCCATTCAGTCCAACGTGGACCAGCAGATTCGGCGGGGTCTGGTCGCCGGCAAAGGCACCCTGCTGGCCGCCGGCGCCGGCGGGGACTTCCCCCTGCTGACCACGGAGGAGCGCAAAGCGATTATACGCGCCATCTGCGAGACAGCGCGGGGCCGCGCCGTCGTCATCGGCTGCGCGCAGTCCCCCTCCACCCGCGAGGCGGTCATGTTGGCGCAGTACGCCCAGTCTGCCGGCTGTCACGCCGTACAGCTCAGCCCACCGTGGTACTACGCGCCGCTCCCTCAGCAGGTGTACGAGTTCTTTCGCGCCGTCGCCACCAGCGTAGACATCCCCATCATGGTGTACCATACACCCTGGCTCGGATGCACTATGGAGGTGGATCTCATCGAGCGGCTGGCCGGCGATTTCCCCAATATCCGGGCGCTGAAGTGGGTCGGCGTGAACGAGTTCCAGCATGTGGACGCCTATATCCGGCTGGCGCCGCGCATGGCCATCATCGACAACGCCTGGCAGCCCGTGCAGAGCTTCCTGTTGGGCGCCACGGGCTATGTCTCGCACCTGGCCAACGTCTGGCCGGAGCATGAGGTGCGCTTTTGGGAGATGCTGGAGCAGGGCGACCTGGCCGGCGCCCTGCGGGAATATACCAGCGTGTACTGGCAGTGGGTGACCTTGCGCGTCTGGGCCGGCCAGCATATCTCCAGCGGCGAATCCTTCCTGGTCAAGCGCGCCGCGGAGCTGACCGGCTTTATCGGCGGCCCGGACCGCGGTCCCATGCGCACGCTGAACGAAGAGGAGCGCCGGCATGTGCGGGAGGTCCTCCAGCGCATGGGCGCGCCGCTCATTAGTTAGGTGACAGCCACCAGAACGGGATTGTCGGGAACGGCTGGATTTGGGCCGGGAAGTGTTTGCAGGTATAATTTCAAGGATACATGCACCGATTTCGCCCAGGAAAGCCAGCCCATGCATCATCAGCCTGCATCGCGCGTGGTCATCACCGGCCTTGGGGCCGTATCCCCTCTGGGATTAACCCTGCCCGATACATGGAGCGCCCTGCTCGCCGGCCAGTGCGGTATCTCCACCCTCGATGATCTGGAGCTTGGGGATTTTCCCTGCCGGCTGGCCGCCCGGGTGCGCGATTTTGACCCCACGCAGTACATGAACCCCAAAGAAGCGCGCCGCACGGCGCGGCAAACGCAGTTCGCGCTGGCCGCGTTCGAAGAGGCACGCCGGCAGGCCGGCCTGGATTGCCCCCTGCCTGACCCGTCTCGCCTGGCGGTATCAGTGGGATCTGCGTTGGGGGGAACGCCCATCATCGAGGAACAGTCCGTCATCCTTCATGCCCAAGGCCCGCGCCGCATCAACCCGACCTTCGTGCCGGCGGTGCTGGTGAACATGCCGGCCTGCCAGCTTGCTATCCAGGCCGGCGCCACTGGCCCGGTGCTGACGCCGGCCGCCGCCTGCACCACCGGCATCGTGGCCATCGGCGACGCCTTCCGCCTGCTCCAGCGCGGCGAGGCCGATGTGGCCGTCGCCGGCGGCACGGAGGCGGCCATTTCCCCCATCGCCCTGGCGAGCTTCGGCCGGCTGGGCGCGCTCTCCACCCGCAATGACCAGCCGGCGCTGGCATGTCGGCCGTTCGACGCCCAGCGCGACGGCACCGTGGTGGGAGAAGGAGCCGCCATCCTGATCCTGGAGAGGCTGGAGCATGCCCAACGGCGCGGCGCCCGCATCCTGGCCGAGGTGGTCGGTTACGGCCTGACCTGCGATGCCTATCACCAGGTGATGCCCGAGCCGACCGGGGCACAGGCGGCGCGGGCCATGGTCCTGGCCATGCATGAAGCCGGCTGGGAGCCGGCGCAGGTGGATTACATCTGCGCCCACGGCACAGGCACCCCCCTGAACGATGCCGCCGAGACGCACGCCATCAAGCAGGCCCTGGGGGAACATGCCTATCGCGCCGCTGTCAGCTCCAACAAGGCGCAGGTCGGGCATATGCTGGGGGCCGCCGGCGCCTTTTCGGCGGTCATCGCTGTGCAGGCCATGCGGGCCGGCATCATCCCGCCCACCGCCAACCTGGAGAATCCCGACCCCGAGTGCGACCTGGATTACGTGCCGCGGCAGGGCCGGCCGGCGGCCGTTCGCCGCGCCCTGGTCAACGCCTTCGGCTTCGGCGGACAGAACGGCTGTCTTGCCCTGCAGGCCTGGGAGGATACCCCCTCCGGGCGCTAATGTCTGGGGGGGGGCCGGCCCCTCTGTAGCATGGCTTCCATGCCCGGCATGCGGCGTAGACCTCTTCGTTGCCTCGAATTTCGCCGGCGATTGGACAGGCTCGCCGGCATATGTTACAATGCAGACGGCGAAGCGGCGTACACGCGCGCATGGAGGGCTATCCGCTCGGGAGGAAAGCGCATGCTCCGAGGTCATCCCCGCCTGGTGCTGGCACTCATCTGCCTGGCCATCGCAGTGGTCATCAGCGGCGGGTGCGCGCTGGGGCGCGGCCCCGTCCGGCCGGCCGTCACCATCCTGTCCCCCCAGAACGGCCAGCGTCTGACCGTTGGCCAGGAGGTCGAGGTCAAATCGGTGGCGCTCGACACGCGGGGGATCGACCACATCGAGCTGTGGGTGGATGGAGTGCGGGTGCAGAACATCTCGCCGGACTCCAGCCAGGAACCGACCGCCTGGGAGACGAGCTTCCGATGGACGCCCGGGGCCGCCGGCCGGCACCAACTGGCGGTGCAGGCGGTGAACCGCGCCGGCGTGACCAGCGCTCCCTTTGCCATTGTCGTGGACGTGGTGCCGGCCGAGGCCATCAGCATGCCGGCCACCCCCACACCGACCGCAACGTCCCCTCCCACCCAGGAACAGCCCTCCCCCACGCCTCCGCCGGCCGCCTGCCTGAACAACGCGACCTTTGTCGCCGACATCACCGTGCCGGATGAGACGCCTTTCCGCCCCGGGGACACCTTCGATAAAGTCTGGCGCATGCGCAACAGCGGCACCTGCCCCTGGGACAGCCGCTATGCCTGGGTCTTCGAATCCGGCGAGGCCATGACCGCTCGGCGGGCGGTGGAGGTCCCACCGACGGTTCCAGGGGCGGATGCGGATATCGCCGTGCCCATGACCGCGCCGGCCCAACCCGGCCGCTATACCGGCCGCTGGCGCATGCAGGGCCCGGACGGACAGTTCTTCGGACAGCGGGCAACGGTGATCATCGTGGTTATCCCGGCCGGCCTCACACCGCCGGCCGCGCCGGCGCGCCTGGAGGCAGAGTTTGCCCCGCCTGACTTGGTGATCCTCCGCTGGGTGGACCAGTCCGACAACGAGCAGGGCGTGCGCATATATACCGATGACGGCCGCACCCTCCTGGCCGATATCCCCACCCCCGACGTCACCGAGGCCCGCATCCAGCATGTGCCCTGCGGGCAGGAAGTGCGCTTCATCGTGAGGACGTACAACCAGGCCGGCGAGTCGGAGCCGGGCGCCAGCGCGACCCTGCGAACGCCGGACTGCGCCGCCGGCCTGCCGGTCATCCACTACTTCACCGCGGAGCCGGCGGAGATCGCGGCCGGCCAGAAGGCGCTCCTGCGCTGGGACCTGGAAGGGGCGCGGGAGGCGCGCATCTTCCCCGGCGGTGAGGCCGGCGTCGTCGCGCCGGGCCAAATGGAGGTCTCCCCGACGCAGACCACCACCTATCGGCTGGTGGCAGTGAACGAGCTGGGAACGGTGGAAGCGCGCGTCACGGTGACGGTGCGGGAAGGGGCCGCCGGCGTGCCGGCCGTGCGCTTGACCATCTCCCCGGACACCGTCGGCCAGGGCGAGCCGTTCCGCATCACAGTGTCGGGCGAGGCCGAGGGCGGGCTGAACTCCATCTGGTGGTGGGGGGAAGGGACGGGCGATGCGGAGCTGGACGCGGTGCACGCCTATCCCTGTCAGGGCGCCGGCCAATGCTCGCAGGGCTGGGATGTGCGCACGGAGGTCAACGGCGAGCTGACTTTCCGCGCCAACGCCCGTTCCAACGCCGGCGTGCAGGCGGATCAGGGGGGCACCCTGCCGGCGGCCCGCCTGCGGGTCATCCCGGTGCTCGTGCGGGCGCGCGACGTGCGGGTGAGCGGGGAACAATGCCTGGACCTGGAGACGGGGAGCGCCGGCGACTGCGGGCCGGCGATGGATGTCCGCTTCCTCTACGATGCGGTGGACGGCTGGAACCTGCAGGGTGTCAACGGCGGACAATTGGTGGGCCTGGGCGTCCAACCGGCCATCGAGGCCATCAGCTACCGGGATGTGCGCGCTGCCACCGGCTGGCTTCCCCAAGTCGCCGTCGGGCCGCGCCCCGGCGCTTCGACGCCGACCCATACCCTGGTCGCTGTGCGCACGGGAGCCGGCCGCTTTGCCAAGCTGTTCCTCCGGGCGGATGCCGGCGCCCTGCTCGTGGAAGTCCTGACCTACGCCGAGTAGAAAGGAACTGGCCGATGAACCTGCGGGGATGGAGCTACATCGCCCAAATCGTGTTGAGCCTGGAAGCGCTGGTACTGCTGGCCCTGGCCCTGCTGATCGCCTATTTCCTGGTGCGGGGGATGAACGCGGTGTTGAAAGCCGTGCCGGCCTACCTGCGGCAGGCGCACCAGATACTGGAGCAAGCGCGCGGCTACGTCGAACTGGCCTGCCGGCTCCTCATCTCGCCCATCACCGCGGTCGAATCCTTTTTGGCAAAGGTGCGCGGCATGTGGCAGGGCCTGCGGAAATGGCTGGCCGGCGATCTGTTCTCCTGACTTCCAGCGGTATTATCCGCGATTCATACGATGGCATTAAGGAGGAAGAAGTGCGCACCCGAACGACTGGTGTCTTGATCGGCGGATTGGTAGGGGCCCTGCTGGGGGCACTGGCGGCCTGGATCATCCTGGAGGAGAAGGAGGGGGTGGAAACGGGGCCGGCCGGCAGAGGTCACGGCCGGCGCGACCTCTCCGCCAGCGATATCCTCAAAGTGCTGATGTCCGCGGTCGCCCTCGTCCAGCAGATCGCGAAACTGCGACAGCGTGTGTGAACAGGGAAGCCGCGCCGGCGGCCCAGGGGTAGGACGCAGTGAACGCCTGGTCCCGTTCCCAGTGGGGAGTGCTCATCGGCATCCTGCTCCTGTTCAACGTCCTGGCGTTCGGCAGTCTGCTGGCCTTGTGGCGCGAGGAGACGGCAGTGCCGGCGCGCCGGCCCACCATCATAGCGGGGGAGGTACTGCCCTCCCCGACTTTCGCGCCGGCGGCCGGCACAACTCGTGCGGACACTCCGACGGCTGTACCGAGGGGGCCGGCCGCGACCGCAACCCCTTCCCCGACCCTCATCCCTTCTCCCACCATTCGCGTCCCGATCTTGGCGGACAATCTCCGGGTGCGGCATGGGCCAGGCCCCGCTTTCCCCGTGTGCGCCCAGGTGGCGCGGGATACGCCCGTGGCCATCGTCGGCCGGTCAGAGGACAGCCAGTGGCTGGAGGTGATCCTGCCGAACCGGGAGCACGGTTGGATCGCGGCGGAATACGCGGCACTTCCTTTGCCGGCGGTGCTCCTCCCTGTGGCTACCGGCGTCATCCCCACCCTTACATATACTCCGACAGCCACGCGCACACCGACGCATTCCCCGACGCCCAGCCCATCCGCGACGCTCACGCGTACGCCCACCGCATCCCCTACCTTCACGCGGACGTCGGCCAATACCCCCACGCCACCGCCCACCGCAACGCCAACTGCCGCGGAGCGGCCGGCGCGGCAAACCGCAACCCCAACACCCACTTCCCGGATGACCGCGACCGCGACGCCTGCATCCCAGCCGTCCCTCACCCCTCCTGCCGGCCAGTCGGTCGTGCTGGGGGTGGTGAGCACGCACTTCGGCCAGGATGGGTCGGGCGCGTACCTGGTGATCGGGGAGATTCGCAACGATGAAAGCGTGCCGGTCCAGGACCCGCGGGTAGAGGTCACTTTCTACGATGAGCGCTCTCGATTAGTGGATCGCGTGGTGGTCGCCCCCATGGTGCGGGCACTGCCGCCGGGAGGACGCGGCCCCTTCGCGCTGGTCTTCCCCTATGGGGGCACGCTGGGCGGCATCAGCGTGCGCGCTGCGGCGGTGCCGGCGCCGGCGCTGGAACTGCCGGCCCTGGAACTGCTGTATCGGCGCGGGTACCAGGACGGCAGTACCTACCGGGTCACAGGAAATGTCCGCAACGCCGGCCGGCGCTCCCTGACCAAGGTGCGGGCTATCGTGTCGCTGTACGGCCCCGACGGCGGGATCCAGGACGCCACCGTATGCTTCGTGCGGCCGGACACCCTGGAGGCAGGGGAAACCGGCGCGTTCGACTGTGCCTTCTCTCAGCACCAGCCGGCGGCCAGCTTCGCGGTCTATCTGGAAGCAGAGGCGCAGTAATTGTGGGCGGAGGCCCTGAGGAGGCGACGGAATGGAAAGGCCCTTGTTACCGGTGCGGGCCATGCCCAACGCCGGCCTGGTCACCGGCCATATTCATGCCCTGACCGCACACCCCCGGCGGGAGCAGGACGTGGTCCTGCGCCTGCATGTGGAGCGCGCCGATGATCTCCCCGACCTACCCAACTTTGTCGCTTCCGAAGTGGGAAAAGAGGTAGAAGTGGTGCTCCGGCGCGGCGGGGCGGCCGGCCTGCGCGCTGGTGACCGCATCCAGCTCACCGTGCGCTTCGAGGGGGATGAGTACGGCGGCGGCTTCTTTGCCAACGCCTGGGAATGCCGGGTCCTGGGGCCGGCAGGCGAGTCGTCCGCCTGTGCGGACACGTGACAGCGGGTGAAAACCAGACCCAGAGGAGGAACGCATGGAAACGCGATGCACGGTTCATGATGCGATGCGGCCGGCGCCGGTGGCGCCCAGCCCCGAGGTCCTACAGGCCATGCGGGAGGAGTTCCAGGCCTTGATCGCCGGCGCGCCGCTCAGCCTGCGGCCGCACATCCGGCTGGGAGAGTTCGAACCGCGCGGGCCGGGATTTTCCGACGGGGTCATTTATCCGCCCGGGGAGGTGCCGGAACGGGTGCTCCGCCTGGCGCCGGCGGCGCCGGCCGGCGCGCCCCTGGGGCCAGGGCCGGTGCGCGGCGTGGTCAACATCCTGGTGGCGCTGGTGCAGTTCCCGGACCTGTCCTTCTCCGTAGACCCAGCCTACTACCGCTCCCTGCTTTTCTCCAGCGGCACCTTCCCCACCGGCAGTCTGCGGGATTACTACACTCAGGCCTCGTACGGCAAGGTGCTCATTGACGGCACCATTATCGGCCCCTACACCCTGCCCCAGCCCTACCGCTTTTACACCGGCGAGCGCTCCGGCATGGGGGAGTATCCGAACAATGCACAGCGGATGACAGAGGATGCGCTGGAACTGATCGACCCGGATGTGGATTTCTCCCGCTTCGACCCCAACGGCGACGGCTATGTGGATGCGCTGGTCATCGTGCATGCCGGCCCGGGCGCAGAATCCATCCCCACCGCCGACCGCATCCATCACATCTGGTCCCACAAATGGGTGCTGAGCCAGAAGCAGTCGCGCGACGGCGTCAACCTGTACGCCTACCTGACCGTGCCGGAGGACGGCCGGCTGGGGGTCTGGGCGCACGAGCTGGGGCACCTGCTCTTCCAATGGCCCGATTTATACGACACCGATTATTCCTCCTCCGGGTTGGGCAATTGGTGCCTGATGGCCGGCGGGAGCTGGAACAACGGCGGACGCACGCCGGCGCTCCCCTGCGCCTGGTGCCGCATGTCCCAAGGGTGGACCGACACGGCCGTCATCACCGGCCAGGAACGCATCGCCATCCCGCGCGCCTCGGAGTATCAGCGCATCTACAAGCTGTGGACCGATGGACTGCCGCAGACCGAGTACTTCCTCCTGGAGAACCGCGCCCGGCACGGCTTCGACGCCTACCTGCCCGGCGAGGGCCTGCTCATCTACCATGTGGACGAGACACAAAGCTCCAACGCCAAGGAGCCCCATTATAAGGTGGCACTCATGCAGGCGGATGGGCTGATGGAGCTGGAGACGAAGGCGGACAGCGGGGACGCCGGCGATCCCTTCCCTGGCTCCACCAACAACCGCACCTTTGACGATGCCTCCAACCCCTCCAGCCGCTCCCATGCGGGAGCCCCCACGTTCGTGGCGGTGCGGGAGATCAGCGATGCCGGCATTATCATGACGGCGCTGGTGGACGTGCGGTCGGCGGCTGTGCCGGCCGGGCCGCCGGCGCCGCAGGAGCCGGCCGCGGCGCGCTCCGTGACCGAGGTGCCGGGCATCGGAGCGGTGCGGGCGCGCCGGCTGGCTGAAGCCGGCATCGGGGACCTGGCGGCGCTGGCCGGCTCCGATGCCGGGCAGGTGGCGGGGATCCTGGGCGTCTCGGAGGAGACGGCGGCCGGCTTTATCGCCGCGGCGCGCTGGCTGATCTCCCAGTAAACCTCAGCCGAAGCGGCGGTTGTTGTCGGCGCGCCACTTCATAATGGCGAACAGCTCTGCCACCGACTGCACGTCAATACGGTCGATCTGGGCGGTGGGGTTCAGCTTACGCAGATAGGCCAGCACCTCTTCCGAGGGGTTGATGCAGGTGATGGTGTGGCCCAGGTCGCCGTGTACCTTGGCGGCATCGTCCGGGCTTTCGCCGCGGGTACAGCGGAAGCGCAGGAAATAGTGCCGGCAGGCGTCGTACCATGCCCACGGCGTGCCCTGTGGGAACAGGACATAGTGACTGCGGTAAGAGGCGGGCTTCACCGTGAGCGTCGCCAGCCGGTCAATGATGCCGCCCAGGGTCTCGAAGGAGTGCCAGGGGGCGACGGCGCCAACGACGAAGATGGCCGCGCCCAGCACATAATCGTCCTTGGCCAACTCATCATTGTACCATTTGAGGGATTCCCAGTACTGCTCCTCGCTGACGCCGGTGCGCCAGCCCACGTCCGGCCGGCCAGGATACACCCCTTGGGTCAGCCCGCATTCGGTGATGACGGCGATATGTTTCGGCCCCATGGCCTGCCGGATCGGTTCCATGATGCGGCGGTAGCGCAGGGCCAGCCACATGCCGCCGTTGCCGGCCTGCACCCCCTCCTGGTGCAGTCGCCACATGGTCGGCCAGTCATACTCGTGAAAGCCCAAATAGGTGTACAACTGCAGGGTGCGGGGGAAATAGCGCAGCCAGTCCTCGCCCAGATACTGGCCAGTGCCGAAGTTCATGGCGATGGGTTCCATGCCGGCGGCCTTGATGCGCTCCCCGAAGGCCACCTGAAACCGGTCGTAGGCGTCGTACTCCTCCGGCGAGCTGGAGTGGGCCAGGCATTCGTTGAAGGATTCCCAGGCGTTGAACAGCTTATAGCGGTTGACCTCGATGTTCAGAACGCGTTCAGCGAAGGCCCGGCCGCGCTCCTCCGGGTTCGGCATAAACACCTGGTTCGGCTCATACAGCCGGCCGATGATAAAGGCGTCCGGCAGGGCCTCCCGCACCCGCCGCCAGAAACCCACGTCGTGGTCCAGGGTCTTGATCACCGGCGGCCGCACCTTGAGGATGGCCTGGAAGACCTCCTCGCTGACGCGATTGACGTGGAACCCGAGCTTGAGCATTGTTCCCACCTCCCACAGATTCCCCTGCTGGCAAGGACTATAGCATATCCGCCGGCGGGCGTCAACAGCCTAAGGTGACAGTCACCTCAAAGGTGACTGTCACCT
>JAPWUQ010000015.1 GCA_028275445.1 Anaerolineae bacterium
CGCCGGCAGGCATAATATATAACGTGGTCGTGCTAGACGGGGAGCTAGCGGTGCCCTGTACCCGCAATCCGCTATAGCGGGGTCGAATTCCCCTCCGAGGGCCAGATGCTTCTGAGACTGCCCTGGCATCTGGCGTTGAGGATTGGGTCCTACGCGGCGGAAGCCCGTGAACCCCGCCAGGTCCGAGAGGAAGCAACGGTAAGCGGTCACTTCCGGGTGCCGTAGGGGAGCCTGGTCTGAGCTGGGTGCCTGCGGCAAGTCAGGGGATATGGCTCGAAGAGGGGTGCACGACCACATTTTTATGCCGGCGGGCCGGCATCCTGCATGAGTGAATCCTGCGATGTCCCAACCAATATACGATGTGATTGTGGTGGGCGGGGGCGCCGCCGGCATGATGGCCGCCGGCCGCGCCGGCGAATGCGGCGCCCGAACCCTCCTGCTGGAAAAAATGCCCCGCCTGGGCACCAAGGTCCGCATCACCGGCAAAGGCCGCTGTAACCTCACCAATATCGCCAGCCGGGAGGTGTTCATCTCCCATTTCGGCCCCCAGGGACGCTTCCTGAACAACGCCTTCGGCCGCTTCTTCTCCGAGGACCTGCGCGCACTGCTGGAACGCTTCGGCGTGCCCACCAAGGTCGAACGCGGCGGGCGCGTCTTCCCCCTCTCCGACCAGGCGGTGGATGTGGTCATCGCCCTGGAGCGCTATATGAGGACGAACCGGGTGGAGATCCGTCTGAACACGCCGGCCCGCGGCCTCCTCCTACGGGATAATGCCGTCGCCGGCGTGCGGACCGACGCCGGCTCCATCGCCGGCCGCGCCGTGATCCTGGCCGCCGGCGGCATGTCCTATCCCGGCACCGGCTCCACCGGCGACGCCTACCCCTGGCTGGAGGCGCTGGGGCATACCATCCATCCCCTGCGGCCGGCGCTGGTGCCGCTGGAAACGCAGGAACCCTGGTCCCACGCCCTGGCCGGCCTGACCCTGCGCAACGTGCGCGTGACCCTGCTGGTGAACGGCCAGAAGCGCCACAGCCAGTTCGGGGAAATGCTCTTCACCCACTTCGGCGTCTCCGGCCCCATCATCCTTTCCATGAGCACGCTAGCCGTGGATGCCCTGGCAGAAGGGCGCGTGCAGATATCCATTGACCTGAAGCCGGCCCTGCGCGATGAGGAGCTGGACGCGCGCCTCCAGCGGGAGCTGGACGCACACGGCCGGCAGGCCATAAAGACCATCGCCAAAAACCTCCTGCCCCAGCGGCTCATCCCGCCCGTGCTGGAGCTGGCCGGCATCCCGCCGGATAAGGTCGCCGGGCAGATCACCGCCGCGGAGCGCCGGTGGCTGGCCGCCGTCCTGCGCGACCTGCGCCTGACCGTCACCGGCTCCCGCTCCTTCCGCGAGGCCATGGTCACCGCCGGCGGCGTGGACGTCAACGAGGTGGACCCGCGCACCATGGAGTCAAAGCTGGTGAAAGGCCTATACATCGTCGGGGAACTGCTGGACGTGCACGCGGACACCGGCGGCTACAATTTGCAGGCGGCCTTTTCCACTGGCTACGTCGCCGGCGGCGCGGCGGCGGAGCGCGCCCGGGCTACGGCAGAAGGGTGATTTCCCCCAGGTCCGCCGGCTCGGCCGGCCGCAGGCCCGTCTGCGGGTCGTAGAAGCCCACCAGCAGGCGGTAGGTGCCCGGCAGAGCATCGGCCCGCACCGGGATGCGGTAATGATCGAGGATATATTCCCCATCCATCCAGGATAGTGTGGGCATTTTCCCATCGGCCGGCACCCCATCGGCCTGACCCCAAATGGTGCCGGCGGCATCCACCACGTGACAGAACACGTGATACTCCCCGGGGATAGGGCCGATGCGATGCCACACCAGGGTAAGCTCCAGCGTCTCGCCGGCCCGCGCCTGCCGGGATGAAAGGGTGAAGCCGGCAAGCTCAATGCCGGGCGCCGGCTGAGCGCCGGAGGGCTCCGCCGGAGTCATCGGCAGTGTCCGCTGGGGCCGGCGGGTCGTCACCATGACGCGTCCCAGTTCCACGTAATCCCGCGTGCCGGCCAGCCAGCCCGCCGGCCGCGCCGTGAGGCGCCGGCCGTCCGCCGCCCGGTACCAGCCCAGGATGAGCCGGTAGCGGCCGGCCGGCGTATCCGCCGGCACATGCAGGGAGCGCATATCCCGCACCGCCTGGCCGGCGCCCCAGCGCGATGTCGGGAAGCGGCCGCCCGCCGGCGGCCCTTCCTGCGCGGCCACCAACTGCCCCCGGTCGTCCAGAAGCTGGACGAACAGCACCAGCTCCTCCGCCGGCGGCTGTAGGGCGCTCCACAAGGTGGTCAGGTGCACGTAGCGGCCGGCCTGGACCTGCCCTTCCGGCAAACTCATCTCCAGCAGGGCCAGCCTCCCATCGAAAACCGCCAGCGGCCGAAGGCCCTGCGGCGCCCGGTCCCCGGGGGCGGAAAGCTCCGCGGCCTGCGCCAGGAGACGACCCTCGCCGGCCGGCCACGACGCGCCGGTTTCCGCTTCATACACCCCGACCATCAGGCGGTACGTGCCGGGCGGCAGGCCCAGCGGAGGATGAAGCCGCACTGGATGGCGCACGAGCGCGCCGGCCGGCCATTGGTCCGTGGTATAGAGCGTCCCCAGCGGTTGTTCGTCCGTCTGTGCCCATGTTATGCCGGCATCATCCACCAACCGGACCGTGACCGCCAGCCGCGGCAGGCCATCCTCCCGCGGGCGCCACCACAGCACCGCATCCAGCGGCACACCCCCGTGAAGCTCCGCGGAGGGCGCCTCTACGCCGGCCAGCTCCAGCCGGCCGCCGAACACCGCCCCCAGGGTCTCGGCCGAGGCGGGCAGGGAGGCCGGCGCCGGGTGGGTCAGGTAGCCCTGCACCCGCATGTTGCTCAGGCCGGCAAAGGCCGGCGTCTCCTCGAACTTGCGGCCGTGGGCCTCCAGCCAGGCGCGGATATAGCCGTCCGGGTCGGTGACGGTGTCATAGATGCGGTACACCCATACCCGCTCGTAGTCGGCGAAGAGCCGGCGGAGCCTCTCATCCGCTTCCGGCCGGGGAAGGGCATAAAAGTCGGAGCGCGGGTCCCCCCAGCCCAGGGAGGGAGGGCCGTCCACCGTGCCGGTCTGCACCAGCGCCAGCCCCTGCGGCGCGTCCGCGCGGCGGAATGCCTCGCCGTACTCGCTCAGCCGGCCGCGCCAGGCCACCGGCATGTCCAGATAGTAGAGGAGCGTGGGATAGGCGTAGCCGGCGTTCACCAGCACCACATCGCCCGGGCGCCAGTGCTCCGCCAGGAAGCGCACAGCGGCGCGGTGGTCGTCGGGGGCATAGCGCGGCAGGAAGTGATACTGCGCCAGGGAGAAGGTGCTGACGAGCGCGATGAGGATGCCGGCCAGCCAGGGCGCGAGACGCCACCTCGCGCCGGCTTCCTCCAGGCCGATGCCCACCAGCACCGCAAAGGCCGGCGCGTAGGTGAACAGATAGCGCACGTGATACAAGGGCGACCAGATGGACAGCAGTTCGATGAGCGCCAGGGGGATGAGGAAATAGCCGGCGACCAGCAGGAGATGCCGGCCGTTCCGCCGCGCCAGGCTCCACGCGCCGGCCAGCGCCAGGGCCAGGATCACCAGCAGGAAGGGCCAGACCTGCGCCGGCTCCACCGATTGGCCGAAGCTCAATGCGGTCAGCGACTCCAACAGTACCTTGCCGACCGGCGTCCATTCCCGCCAGGGTGGCACCGGCGGGTTGGTAGCCTGTCGGTAGGCCACCGGCAGCCATGGGGCATAGACCAGAAGGACGCCGGCCTGCGCCACTGCCCAGGACATGAACAGGCGCCGGCGCTGTGCCGGCGGCCGCGCCAGGATCTCGGCCAGCGCCCACACGTTGAGGGCAACCAGCAGGAAGGCGAAGTAGTACAGGGTGTACAGGCCGGCGGCGGAGGCCAGGACATAGACCGTCCATCCCAGGGGTTGGCGCCGCGGCGCGTGCACCGCCAGCCAGAGTCCGCCGGCGGCCATCAATCCCAGCCAAGCGCCCAGGGTGTACATGCGCACTTCCTGGGCATACCAGATATGGTACGGGGAGATGGCCACCAGGAAGGCGGCCCACAGGCCGGCGCGCCGGTATCCCAGGGCGCGCGCCAGCCGATAGACCATGGGGATGAGCAGGACCCCGAAGAACAGCGAAAGGAAATTGGCGGCAAACTCCCCATCGCCGGCCAGCCGGCTCCAATAATGCAGGAGCGCATAGTAGAGCGGGGGATGGATGTCGCCGGCAGTGTGCCGTATCATGGCCGGGATATCCAGGCCGGCCAGGTACAGGCTGACCCCTTCGTCGTACCAGATGCTTTGCGCCCCCAGCCGGCCCAGCCGCAGGCAAAAGCCGGCCAGGATGACAGCGCCGAGCAGGAGCACCTGCCCCGACGCGGCGCGGCGTGTCGGTGAGGGAGCAGAGGGGCTGGCGTGGCCGGCCATGGCGGGAATTCCCTCGTTTCCGCTCAGGAGCCGGCGCGCCGCTCGCGGGCGTACGCCGCCGCCAGGCCGCCGCCGGCGGTCTCGCGATATAGAGAGGGCAGGTTATGCCCGGTCTCGCGCATGACCGCCACCACAGCGTCGAATGGGATAAGATGGGTGCCGTCCGAAAAGAGGGCGTAATCCGCACAGGTCAGGGCGCGGGTGGCGGCGTGGGCATTGCGCTCGATGCAGGGGATCTGCACCAGGCCGGCCACCGGGTCGCAGGTTAAGCCCAGGTGATGCTCCAGCCCCATTTCGGCGGCGTATTCGATCTGGCGCGCCGTGCCGCCCAGCAACTGCGCCGCCGCGGCGGCCGCCATGGCGCAGGCCGCCCCGATCTCGCCCTGACAGCCCACCTCGGCGCCCGATATCGAGGCATTTTCTTTGATCAGGTTGCCCACCAGGCCGGCGGTGGCCAGGGCGCGCAGGATCGCTTTTTCGGAAGGCTCGATGACCTCCTGCAGGTAGGACAGGACCGCCGGCAGGACGCCGGCGGAGCCGCAGGTCGGGGCGGTAACGATGACACCGCCGGCGGCGTTCTCCTCCGCCACCGCCAGGGCATAGGCCACCAGCAGGCCGGTGCGGCGGAAATGCCGGCCGCCGGTCACCGCCTTGCGGTGGATGGACCAGGCCTTACGGGTCAGGCCCAGGCCCCCCGGCAGTGCCCCTTCCGCCTCCAGCCCGCGGGCGACGGCGGCGCGCATGGCCTTCCACACCTCGGCAAGGAAATCCCAGATTTCCTTGCCCTCGCAGGCTTCGACATATGCCCAGAGCGGCTGGCCTTCGCGCCCGCAGTATTCGTTCAGGATGGCCTCCATCGTTGTGAGCGGGTATACCTGTGGTGATGGGGGAAAACCGTCACCGCGCAGTGCGCCGCCGCCCACGCTGTAGACCTGCCAGGCGCCGATAACACTGCCGGCATCATCCAGCGCCTCCAGCAGCATGCCGTTGGGATGGGCCGGCAGGTACTCGTCCGGCTTCCAGATCAGCTCCACGGCGGCCGGCGCCAGCGCCTCATGCACCGCCCGGTCCGCCAGGTGCCCCTTGCCCGTGGCCGCCAGACTGCCGAACAGCGTCACCCGATAGCGCGCCGCATGGGGGTATTGCTTTCGGAAGGCACTCGCCGCCCGATGCGGCCCCATCGTATGACTGCTGGATGGTCCCACGCCAATGCGGAACAGCTCACGCAGTGATTCCATAGCCCCTCACCTACAGCGATTTAAACACCCGCCCCAGCGATTCACCGTAGACGTGCAGGTCCCATTCGCACAAATACCCAAAGGGCGTAACGGATACCTCATAGCCGGCGCCGCGCAGGCGCTCCGCGGTTTCCTCGATCATCTGCTGGGCCAGCGCCGGCTCCGCCTTCTCCTCCGCCAGATGGGTGAAGGAGTGCAGGAGAACCCTGCGGAAGCCCCATTTGTTAGCCAGCCACTTGATATTCTTGACCAGCTTGGTGCGCACGCCGGCCCAATCGCCGGCATCCGCCGGCTCCACATGGATAAAGGCCAGCACAACGTCGCGCAGGTCCTCTTCCTTATCCTGGTCCGGCGCTTCGGGAAGCGTCTTCTCGAACGTGCGGTACCAGAAGCGCCGGGCGGTGAACATCAGGAGCTTCATCTCAGCCGGCCACCTGCTCGAAGACGCGCAGCCAGTTCTCCCCCAGGATTTTGCGCACCGCCTCTTCCGAATACCCGCGCCGCAGGAGCGCCTCGGTGATCATGGGCGTGTGGCCGACGTGCTGGAGGAATTCCGCCGTCGGTTGGAAAAAGCCGTCCCAGTCGGAGCCGAGGCCCACATGGTCAATGCCGGCCACCCGCACGATGTGGTCAATGTGGTCCATGAGCTTGTCCAATGTGGCCTCCTCTGGGTTCTCCGCGATGAAAGCCGGCACGAACGTCACCCCGACCACACCCCCGCTGGCGGCGATCCGCTCGAGCTGGGCGTCCGTGAGGTTGCGGCGGTGATTGCAGACGGCGCGGGCGTTGCCGTGGGAGCAGACCACCGGCCCTTCGTACACCTCAAAGACATGGGCCACGCCGGCCGGCGCCAGATGGGCGATGTCCACCATGATGCCCAGCTTGCGCATCTCCTGCACTAACCGCACGCCGAACTCGGTCAGCCCCCCGCCGGTGCGCTCCTCCCCCACACCGTCGGCAACCTCGTTGCGGTGGTTCCAGGTCAGGCCGATATTGCGCACCCCCAGCCGGTAGAAGGCCCGCAGAACGGTCAGATCGCCCTGCAGGGCGTCCGCGCCCTCCAGCCCCAGGATGCCGGCGATTTTGCCCTCCCGTTTGGCCTGGCGCACATGCTCGGCGCGCGTGGCCAGCATGACCTGCGCCGGCCAGCCCTCGACGATCTCGTACATGGTCTCGATCAGGCGCAGGGTCTCCCATGCCGCCTTATGGCGCAGTTCCGGGCGGACGTAGGCGGCGAAAATCTGTGCCGTGATGCCGCCCTCCTGCAGGCGGGGCAGGTCCACCTGTCCCTTACCCTCGTAGCGGTCCCAGGGCCGCTCGCCGGCCAGGATGTCCAGCAGTGTGTCGCAGTGCCCATCAAAGACGATAGCAGATGCGTGCAGGTTCCGAGCGCGTTCGGAGATCTCCATATTCATCGGTGGGTCTGGTCCTCCTGTGTAGGTTGGTCGGTGGATTGGCCGGCGTCCGAGGACTGCCGGCGCAGTTCGGAAAGCCGCGCAGTATAGCGCACCAGCGTGCGCCACCAGGCGCGGTTCCACTGCGGACTGCGCGGCGTGCGCTCCCGGCTGGTCACGATTTTACGAATGCCCTCTTCCAGGATTTCCTCGGCGGAGCACTGCTCCGCGGTCTCATGTTCCTGATCCTGTCTGGTATCCATACGGTTCAACCTGGCCCGCGATGGCCTTGTTCATCATCCTGCGAAATTTATCACGGGTTTGACATCCCCCCATCCTTCGGGTACAATGGACGCTATCCGAAGGTGGGAGGGCACTGCATCATGACGACATTCTACCTGGTACGCCACGGCAACACCGTCTGGAACCGCGATATCCGCTTCCGCGGACGCACGGACCTTCCCTTGGACGAGACCGGTCTGGCGCAGGCCCGGGCGACGGCGCAGGCGCTGGCCAACGTCGGGTTGGCGGCGGTCTTTGCCAGCCCATTGAAGCGGGCGTTCAACACGGCCGAGCTGATCGCGCAGGCCGCCGGCCTCATCGCCCGCCCACTGCCGGACCTGATGGACATTGACTTCGGCGAGTGGCAGGGCAAAAGCCCCGCCGAAGTGGAACAGGAATATCCGGAGCTGTACCGCCGCTATCTGGAAGCCCCGCACCTCGTGCACTTCCCCGGCGGCGAGAGCCTGGAAGGTGCACGCGCCCGCTTCGTCCAGGGCGTCCTGAAGGTGGCCGAGATGTTCCCGGAACAGAAAGTCTGCCTGGTCGCCCATCAGGCGGTCAACCGGGTGCTGTTAACGGCGGTGCTGGGCCTGGGCACCGATGCCTACTGGCGCATCAACCAGGATACCTGCTGTATCAACGTCTTTCATTACGACCCTGCTACGTACCGGTTCACGGTGGATCGCTTGAACGACACCCACCATCTGGCGCATCTGGGCTAGGGACGCCGGCTTCCGGCCCTCATCCCGCTCACCGCACTTCGTGCCGCAGGACAACGCGCCCGCCGGCGTCTTTGATCAACACGGTAGTCCCTTCTTCCCACAGGGCAGCGTCCAGCCCCCAATAGAGATTGACCTCATCATCTTGACCAGCGCCGGTATGCAGGATGATCGTGCCGTGACCGTTGAGCGTCACGTCCGGAAACGAATAGACATGGCCGCGGCCGTCGCTCACTGACCAACCCTTCAGGTTCAGCGCGGCCGCGCCGGCATTGGTGAGAAAAAGCGCTTCGTTCTGAATATCGCCGGCGCCGATGACGGCGGCAACCTCCAGGCTCGCTCCCTGGGGCCGCGGCGCCGGTTCGGCCGGCGTGCTGGTGAACAGCGGCGTCGGCGGCGCGGCCGGCGTGTGGGTGGCCTCCGGCACCCGGGTGATGACCGCGGATGCGCCGGCGGGGATCAGCAGTTTCTGCCCCACGCTGATGTAATCCGGGTCCGTGATGCCGTTGGCCTGCATCAGGTCCTCCAGGGGCACGCGGAAGCGCAGGGCAATGGAGGTCAGGCTGTCCCCGGGCTGTACGACGTACAGTATCTCGCTCTGGGGCGGGGTGGCCGACGGCGTGGGGCTTGGCCAGGGCAGGGCCATATAGGCCGGCCGGCCCCGCTCCCACTGCCGCAGGGTAACCTGCACCACGACGAAGCTGACGGCGGCCGCGATCACCGCATTGATGAGGATGACCAGTGCCAGTTGGCGTCTGTTCATGCATCGATCCCGTGCTTCCGGACAGCGTACAGCGGCATTATAACCGTTTCTGGGACGCTTGACAATCCGCAGGGGACACGAGGACGGTGACGGTCACCGCCTCCCGATAAGGTGTCTCCCCGATGCATACAGCGAGGGAAAGATGGTGCGAGATTCTGAGGAAGAACAGGGTATGGAACAGGAGCTTCGGCCCGAAACACCGTCAGGCCGAAGCCGGCGCATCGAACGCCTGCGGGGCATGGATGACCTCCTGCCCCCGGCCGCCGTCTGCCAGCGCGGCATCATCGGCCGGCTGAGCCAGGTCGCGGAATCCCACGGGTTCCGCCCCGTGGATGTGCCGGTGTTCGAGTACACCGAGCTGTTCCTGCGCAAATCGGGGGAGGTCCTGGCGCCCAAGCTCTACTCCTTCACCTTTCACAACCGCAGTATCTGCGCCCGGCCGGAATTCACCGCCTCGGTCGGCCGGCTGTATGTGGAGAGTCTGCAGGATGAGCCGCTTCCCCAGCGCCTGTATTATTACGGGCCGGTGTTCCGCTACGAGAAGCCCCAGCGGGGCCGGCGGCGTCAGTTCACCCAGTTCGGCCTGGAGATCATCGGGGGAGAAAGCCCCCTCGCCGATGCGGAGCTGATCCTCCTCGCCTGCGAGGGACTGGAAGCGGTGGGGATCGGGAATTTCTGCGTCGTGCTGGGGCATATCGGCGCCATGCTGGATCTGCTCAAGCGGCTGAAGCTGGACCGGCGGGCGCGCAACTTCGTGCTCAGCAACCTGGAGAACCTGAGCCGGCCCGACCGCGGCCTGCCCTATGTGGAGGAGCGCCTGCGCGAGCTGTACCCGCCGGCGGAGCACAGCGCCGCGCACCAGCAGTTGGTGAGCGGCGCCAAACGGGAGGAGGCGCGCGCCGTGCTGAGCGCCCTGCTGGGCCGGCTGAACGCCGAATCCGCCCTGGGAAGCCGCACGGTGGACGAGGTGGTGGACGGCGTGCTCAACCAGCTCTCGCGCCCGGACCAGGTGCCGCTTATCCGGCAGGCGCTGGCCCTGGCCGAGCAACTGCATCGCGCTGCCGGCCCACCCCGGGAGGCACTGCCGGCGGCCACCGCCCTGCTGGAACAGCACCACCTCAGCCAGGAGCCGCTTCGCAACCTGACAGACATCGTCGAACTGTTACGCGCCGCCGGCATGCCTGAGGAGCGCATCATCGTGAACCTGGGCCTGGGCCGCGGGTTGTATTACTACACGGGCATGATCTTCGAGATATACCCCACCCTGCCGCAGGGGGATGAGCCGCAGTTGTGCGGCGGCGGCCGCTACGATGACCTGATCGTCTCGCTGGGCGGCCGGCAGAGGACGCCGGCGTGCGGCCTGGCCTACGGGGTCCAGCGGCTGGCCGCCTGTGCGCAGGGGGAATGGACGAGCCAACCGCCCCAGGCGCTGGTGTGTGCGGCGTCGCCGGCGCTCCACGGCGCCGGCCTGGCGCTGATGCGCCAACTGCGCCAGGAGGGCCTGCGCGTGGAGCTGGACCTGCGGAACCGCTCCCCGCGCGCCAACCTGGATTACGCGTTGAAACGGGGTATCACCCACCTCATCATCGTGGACGGCACGCCCACCGCCCCCCAATATCACCTTGCCCCCGTGAGCGCCCCGAAACAGTCCGTCCCCATGACCGATGTTCAAGCGCTGGCGGCGGCGGTGCGGGGCGCCGGCCCGGCCCGCGACGCGAAGGAGGGTTCCCATGTTTAGAGGGACAGTGGAAACGGTGCGGCTGGCCTTGCCCAGCAAGGGACAGTTGGAGGAGCCGACGCTGGCGTTCCTGGAGCGCTGTGGCATGCGCGTCTCCAAGACCAACCCGCGCCAGTACCTGGCGCGCATGCCGGCCTTCCCTCAGGTGGAGGTGCTCTTCCAGCGGCCGGCGGATATCTTCACCAAAGTGCGCGACGGCGACGTTTGCCTGGGCATCACCGGCTTTGACGTCGTCGCGGAAGGCCGCTCGGACGGGGATGAGACCCTGGTCCTGTACGAGAACCTGGGCTACGGCGGGTGCGACCTGGTGCTGGCGGTGCCGGAGGGATGGCTGGACGTCAACTGTCTGGCGGACCTGGCGGACCTGGCGCTGGAGTGGTGGGAGCAGGGCCGGCCCCTGCGCATCGCCACCAAGTACCCCAACCTGGTGCGGGAGTTCCTCTATCGCAAGGATATCCACCACTTCACCCTGGTCGAGGCCTCGGGGGCCATCGAGGCCGCGCCGGCCATCGGATACGCCGATCTCATCGCCGATATCACCGCCACCGGCACCACCCTGCGGGAGAACCGCCTCAAGCAGTTGGACGACGGCGTCATCCTGCATTCGGAGGCCTGCTTCATCGGCAACCGGAGCATGCTGGCGCGGGGCGGGCCGGCCCTGGCGGTGGCGGAGCAGATGCTGGAGTTCATCGAGGCGCACCACCGCGGCCGGCGCTACCGCTCCATCCTGGCGAACATCCCCTGCCATGAGCCGGCCGCGCTGGCGCGGCAGATGCTCGACCGGCCGGTCGTCGCCGGCCTGCGCGGCCCCTCGTTCCTCCCCATTTACGACGCCAACGGTGACTGCGTGGCGGTCACCGTCAGCATCGTGGTGCGCGAGGAGCAACTGCACCAGGCCATCCAGGAGTTCCGCCGGCTCGGCAGTACGGAGGTCATCGTCTCGCCGGTGGAATATATCTTCAGCGCGGAATCGGAAGCGGTCGGGCGTCTGCGCCGGGCGCTCGGGAAGAATTGATGATCATCAGCACCAGGACAGGGAATATGGAGTACGTGATGCGGATATACGACAATGTGGAGGAGGCCCGCCGCACCATCCTGCGCCGGCCCGATGTGGAAGAGGTAGAGATACCGCCGGCGCTGGCGGCCAGCCTGGAGCGCCTGTTCGGCCGGCCCATCTCGCCGGCCGAGGCGGTGCAGAGAATCATCCGGGACGTGCGGGAGCGCGGGGACGCCGCGCTGATGGAATGGACGCGCCGCATTGACGGCGTCGAACTCGCCGCGCTGGAAGTGCCGCGAGAAGCCTGGCTGGCCGCCCGTGATGTCCTGGAACCAGACCTGCGTCAGGCGCTGGAGCTGGCGGCGGAGCGCATCGCCGGCTTTCACCAGCGCCAGCACGTGGACTCCTGGACGGCGTTCGACGCCGGCGGCATGCTGGGGCAGATCGTGCGGCCGCTCCAGCGGGTGGGGGTATACGTGCCGGCCGGCACGGCCCCCCTGCCGTCCTCCCTACTGATGGCGGCCGTGCCGGCGCGCGCCGCCGGCGTGGAAGAGATCGTCGTTGTCTCCCCGCCGCACCGCCGGACAGGGGAGATTGCGCCGGTCATCCTGGCCGCGGCCGCCATCGCCGGCGTGGAGCGGGTCTTTCGCGCCGGCGGGGCGCAGGCCATCGCCGCGCTGGCATACGGCACGGAGAGCATCCCGCGCGTGGACAAAATCGTCGGCCCGGGCAACTTGTTCGTCGCCCTGGCCAAGCGTATGGTGTTCGGGCAGGTCGGCATTGACGGGATATATGGGCCGACAGAGACGCTGGTCATCGCCGACGAGAGCGCCCCGCCGGCGGTGGTGGCGGCGGACCTGCTGGCCCAGGCGGAGCACGACGTGTTGGCCTCGGCTGTACTGCTCACCCCTTCCGAACGCCTGGCGCGTGCGGTCCAGGAGGAGGTCCGCCGGCAGGCGGCGCGCCTTTCCCGCCAGGATACGATCGCCGGCTCCCTGTCCAACCGGAGCGGCATCGTGCTGGTGCGCGACCTGGAACAGGCCGTTGAGCTGGCCAACGAGTACGCCCCGGAGCATCTCTGCCTGCTGGTGGCGGAACCGTGGGAATATGTCTGGCGTGTGCGCCATGCCGGCGGCATTTTTGTCGGGGAGCACTCGTTTGAAGTACTGGGAGATTACGTCGCCGGCCCGTCGCACGTCATGCCGACCGGCGGGACCGCCCGCTTCGCCTCCCCGCTGAACGTCATGGACTTCGTCAAGGTCACCAGCCTGGTGGCGCTGGGACGCGCCGAGCTGGACGCGCTGGGGCCGGCCGCGGCGCGCATCGCCGCGGCGGAAGGCCTGACCGCGCACGCCCATGCGGTCTATGTCCGCCGGCCGCCGGCCAGCCCTTCCCCGGAGGAAAGCTGATATGTCCGCGCCCTTCGTACGCCCGGATATCCTGGACATGGAGGAATATCAGCCAGTGGTGCCGCTGGACGTGCTCAGCCAGGAGCTGGGCATCCCGGCGGAAAAGCTGGTCAAATTAGACGCGAATGAGAATCCGTACGGCCCCCTGCCGGCGGTGCGCCAGGCCCTGGCCCAATGCGATGCCTTGCACATCTATCCGGACCCGATGCAGAACCGCCTGCGCGATGCCCTTGCCGCCTTCCTCGGCCTGCCGCGCGATATCATCCTGGCCGGCGCCGGCTCCGACGAGCTGATTGACCTTATCATGCGGCTGGTGCTCCAGCCGGGAGATTATATCCTGAACTGTCCGCCGACCTTCGGCATGTATGCCTTCGACGCCGCACTGCACGGCGCCCGGGTCATTGCGGTGCCGCGCCGGCCCGATTTCTCCCTGGACCTGGCCGGCATCGAGCGCGCCGTCGAGCGGCACCGTCCCAAACTGCTTTTCCTGGCCTGCCCCAATAACCCCGACGGCAGTGTCTTTGACGCGGATACCTTACGCCGGCTTCTCGCCCTGCCCCTATTAGTGGTGGTGGACGAGGCCTATGCCGAGTTCCGCGGCGAAAGCTTCATCGGCCTGGTGCCGGCGCACGAGAATCTCATCGTCCTGCGCACCTTCAGCAAATGGGCCGGCCTGGCCGGCCTGCGGGTGGGATACGGCGTGTTCCCGCCGGCGCTGATGCCGCACCTGTGGAAGATCAAACAGCCCTACAACATCAATGCCGCCGCCCAGGTCGCCGCCATCGTCTCGCTGGAACACGCCGACGAGCTGATGGACATCGTGCGCCGTATGGTACAGGAACGGGAGCGCATGCTGGCCGGCCTGCAGGCCATCCCCTGGCTCCGGCCCTTCCCCAGCCATGCCAACTTCATCCTATGCCGGGTGCTGGACCGGCCGGCGGTCGAGGTCAAGCTGGCCCTGCGCCGGCAGGGCATCCTGATCCGGCACTTCGACAAGCCGGGCGTGTCCGACTGCGTGCGCTTCAGCGTCGGCCGGCCGGAGCACACCGATATTTTGCTCGACGCTCTGCAAAGGTTATAATGGAGGCGGAAGATGACCACCGCGCGCACAGCCCATATCCAGCGCCAGACCCGCGAGACCAGCGTGGAGATATGGCTCAACCTGGACGGCGCCGGCGAGGCGGACATTCACTCCGGGGTCCCGTTCCTCGACCATCTCCTTTCGCACGTGGCGGTGCACGGACTGCTGGACCTGCGGGTGCAGGCCGAGGGCGACCTGGAGATAGACGAGCATCACACGGTGGAGGACATTGCCATCGTGATGGGGCAGGCGCTGGATCAGGCGCTGGGCCGGCGGGAAGGCATCCGGCGCATGGGCGAGGCGCACGTGCCCATGGATGAGGCGCTGGCGTTCGCGGCGGTGGACCTGAGCGGCCGGCCGTACGCGGTCATTGAGGCCGCGTTCGCGCGGCCGGCGGTGGGCGCATTGAGCACAGAGATGATCCCGCATTTCCTGGAGACGCTGGCCACCCATGCCCGCATGACCCTGCACGCCCGGGTGCTGTACGGGAGCAACGATCATCATCGGGCGGAGGCGCTGTTCAAGGCGCTGGGACGTGCCCTGCGGCAGGCGGTCGAGATGGACCCGCGGCGCGCGGGCATCCCCTCCACCAAGGGGGTGCTATGATCGCTATTGTGGACTACGGCATCGGCAACCTGCGCAGTGTGCAGAAGGCCTTTGAACACGTGGGGGCGCCGGTGCGGCTGATTTCCTCGCCGGCGGAGCTAGAGGGGGCGCGCGCCATCGTCCTGCCGGGGGTGGGCGCCTTCGGCGACGGCATGCGCAACCTGCGGGAGGCGGGATTCGTGGAGCCGCTGTATCAGGCGGTCGAGGCCGGCGTGCCACTGCTGGGCATTTGCCTGGGCATGCAGTTGTTGTTCGAGGAAAGCGAGGAGATGGGGATACATCAGGGCCTGGGCCTTCTGCGCGGACGCGTGCGGCGCTTTGCCGTCGAGCTGAAGGTGCCGCAGATCGGCTGGAACCAGCTCTTCTGGCGCCGGCCGAATCCGCTCCAGGCCGGCATCCCCGACGGCGCGTACGCCTACTTCGTCCATTCCTACTACGTGGAGCCGGCGGACCCCGATGATATCCTCGCCGTCACCGAGTACGGCATCGCTTACGCCTCCATCGTCGGGCGGGGAAACCTGCTCGGGGTGCAGTTTCACCCGGAGAAGAGCCAGGCAGTGGGACTGCGCATCCTGCGCAATTTCGTGGAATGGGTGGTGCAAGATGATCGTGTATCCCGCCATTGACCTGCGGAAAGGCCGCTGTGTGCGCCTTTTTCAGGGGGACCCGGGCAAAGAGACGGTGTTCTGCGAGGAGCCGGCGGAGATGGCGCGCCGCTGGGTGATGGCCGGCGCGTTCTGGCTGCATGTCGTCAACCTGGACGGCGCCCTGACCAGCCGGCTGGGATCCGCCCATGCCCCGAACCTGCGCGCCCTGGAGGAGATCCTGGAAGCGGTGGACGTATGGGTGCAGTTTGGCGGAGGCATCCGCTCCCTGGAAGACATGGAAATGCTGTTCGAGAAGGGGGTGGACCGCCTGGTGCTGGGCACGTCGGCGGTGCGCCGGCCGGCGCTGGTGGAGCGCGCCGTGCGGGAGTTCGGCGCGGAGCGCATCGTGGTCAGCCTGGATGCCCGCGAGGGGAAGGTGGTGACCCACGGCTGGCAGAAGACCTCGGCCTTCAGCCCGGTGGAGCTGGGCCGGCGCATGGCGGAGCGCGGCGTCATCCGCTGTCTGTACACCGACGTGACCCGCGACGGCACCATGGCCGGCGTCAACGTGGAGGCCACCGCCGAACTGGCCCGCCAGACCGGCCTGAAGGTCATCGCCTCCGGCGGCATCTCCTCCCTGGACGACCTGCGCGCCCTGCGAGAGCATGAAGGGGACGGGATCGAGGGCGCCATCATCGGGAGCGCGCTGTACACCGGCGCCATCGACCTGACCCAGGCCATCCGCGTGGGGCTTGGTTTGGAGGATTGACATGCTGGCCAAACGCATCATCCCCTGCCTGGACGTGCGCGACGGCCGCGTGGTCAAGGGCGTCAATTTCCTGCAGTTGCGCGACGCCGGCGACCCGGTGGAGCAGGCCCTGATCTATGACCAGGAAGGGGCCGATGAGCTGGTCTTCCTGGACATCACTGCCTCCCCGGAGCGGCGGGATATTATGGCCGATGTGGTGCGCCGGGTGGCGGATGTGGTCTTCATTCCGCTGACGGTGGGGGGAGGCATCCGCACGGTGGAGGATATGCGCGCCATTCTGATGGCCGGCGCCGACAAAATCTCCATCAACAGCGCGGCGGTGCGCAATCCCTCCATCATCACCGAAGGGGCCAGACGCTTTGGCTCCCAGTGCATCGTTGTGGCCATTGACGGCAAGCGCCGGCCGGATGGCTCCGGCTGGGATGTATACATTGACGGCGGGCGGGTGCGCACGGAATTGGAAGCCGTGGCATGGGCGCGCCAGGCCGAGCGTCTGGGCGCCGGCGAGATACTGCTCACCAGCATGGACACGGACGGCACGCAGGACGGGTATGATCTGCCTCTGACCCGCGCCGTGGCAGAGGCAGTCTCCATCCCGGTGATCGCCTCGGGGGGCGCCGGCCGGCCCGAACATTTCCACGAGGTGCTCACCGCCGGCGGCGCCGACGCCGCGCTGGCCGCCTCCCTTTTCCACTACCGCACCCTGAGCATCGGCCAGGTTAAGCGCTACCTGGCGGAGCGCGGCGTGCCCGTCCGGCTGACAGAACCGCTTCCGGAAAGGTGATACCAGCATGTCCGCTTCTACTCCTTCATCCCCTGATGCACCCGAACCCGAGGCCGCTTCCCTGATAGGGCAGATCCGCTGGGACGAGCGGGGGCTGGTGCCGGCCATCGTCCAGGACGACCTGAGCGGCCAGGTGCTCATGCTGGCCTATATGAACCGCGAGGCGCTGGAACGCACGCTGGAGACCGGGGAGGCCTATTTCTGGAGCCGCAGTCGGCAGTCGTTATGGCATAAGGGCGAAAGCTCCGGCCATATCCAGCGGGTGCGCGCCGTGCATATAGACTGCGATGGGGACACGCTTCTCCTGCTGGTGGACCCCGCCGGCCCGGCCTGTCACACCGGTCACCGCACCTGCTTCTACCGCCGGCTGGACGGGGAGACCGACGCAGAGGCCAAACCCTTCCGCCAGCGTCTGAGCGATCTGCTGGCCGGCCGCAAGGCCCATCCCAAGGAAACATCGTACACCAGCCGGCTGTTCCAGGCCGGCACCGCCCGCATCCTGCAGAAAGTCGGCGAGGAGGCCGTCGAGGTCATCATCGCCGCGCAGAACGAACCCCGTGAGCGTCTCATCGCAGAGGCCGCCGATCTGCTGTATCATCTCAACGTCGCCCTGCTGGCATATGATATCGAATGGGCGGAGGTGGACGCGGCTCTGCGCGAGCGGTATCATCCCTGAACCACCGGACCGGACAATGTTGTGGAGGAGGAAGCGGCATGGTCACCCGAAGGGCGTTGTTGAGCGTGTCGGACAAGCGCGGCCTGCCGGCGTTCGCACAGGGGCTGGCGGCGCACGGTTTCGAGCTGGTGTCCACAGGAGGCACGGCACAGGCACTGCGGGACGCCGGCCTGCCGGTCATCAGCGTCGAATCTGTGACGGGGTTTCCCGAGATCCTGGAGGGGCGGGTCAAGACCCTGCATCCGCATATTCACGGTGGACTGCTGGCCCGCCGACAGCATCCGGGCCATATGGCGGAGCTTCAGGCGTTGGGCATCGTGCCCATCGAGATGCTGGTAGTCAACCTGTACCCCTTTGAGGCGACCGCGGCGCGCGCCGGCGTCTCCCTCGAGGAGCTGGTGGAGCAGATCGACATCGGCGGGGTGGCGCTCCTGCGCGCCGGCGCCAAGAACTACGAATCGGTGACGGTAGTCTGCGACCCGGACGATTACGAGGCGGTGCTGTCGGACCTGGAACAGTACGGGGAGGTCCCTCTGGAACGGCGTCAGCACCTGGCGCTAAAGGCGTTCCGCCACACCGCCGGCTACGACGCCGCCATCGCCAGCACCCTGGCCCTGCGCTTCGGCGAGACAGAGCTTTTCCCCGAGCGGTTCCCCCTGCCGGCGAAGCGCATCAGCACCCTACGCTACGGCGAGAATCCCCACCAGTCCGCCGCGCTGTACGGCCTGGGCGGGAACAGCCTGCCGCTGGGCGGACAACAGCTTCAGGGCAAGGAGCTTTCATACAACAATATCCTGGACCTGGACGCCGCCTGGCGCGCGGCAAGCGATTTCGATGAGCCGGCCGCGGCCATCATCAAGCACACCAACCCCTGCGGCCTGGCAGTCGGAGCCACCCTGGCAGAGGCGTTCCGCGCCGCGCTGGCCTGCGACCCCGTCTCCGCCTTCGGCGGCATTATCGCGGTCAACCGCCCCCTGGACGCGGAGACCGTACGGGCCATGGGCGATCTGTTCGTGGAAGCGATGATCGCGCCGGCCTTCACGCCGGCGGCCCTGGAGATGCTGAAAGCACGCCCCAACTGCCGGCTGATCGCCGTGGACGTCTCCCAGCCGGTGGAGGACCGCTTCGAGATGCGGGCGGTGCGCGGCGGCCTGCTGGTGCAGACCCGCGACGAGGGTTGGGAAGGCGAGGAGTGGCGTGTGGTCAGCCGGCGCGAACCCACCCCGGCGGAATGGGCTGACCTGCGCTTCGCCTGGAAGGTGGCCAAACACGTCAAATCCAACAGCATCGTCTTTGCCAAAGGGGGCGCCACGGTCGGCATCGGCGCCGGCCAGATGAGCCGGGTGGATGCGGTGCGCATCGCCAGCATCAAGGCCGGCGAGCGCGCTCGCGGCAGTGTGGTGGCATCCGATGCCTTCTTCCCCTTTGCCGACGGCCTGCGCCTGGCCGCAGAGGCCGGCGCCACGGCGGCCATCGAGCCAGGCGGATCGGTGCGCGATGACGAGGTGATTGCCGCCGCCGACGAACTGGGCATGGCATTGGTGTTCACGGGCCGGCGCCATTTCCGCCATTAGCCCATCCTATTCCATCGCGCTCCATCATCCCTGTCACCACTGCGCCGGCGGCGGGTTATCATAGCCGAGATTTCCACGTCCTGCCGATTTCAACAGGAGGGAAGGGAGATGGAAGAAAGCATTTCCGCCGCATCCGGCGCGGACGAGAAGGCGCGCGTGATGGAGCTGTTCGCCCGGCACGTCTCTTCCGGCAAGGTGGCGTTCTTCGAGTCCGCCGGCATTGACTTTGTGCTGGGCAAGCGAGAGGGGCCGTACCTCTGGGACCTGGCCGGCGAAAAGCGCCTCATTGACTGCCACTGCAACGGCGGCGTTTTCAACCTGGGGCACCGTCACCCGGCCGTCGTCCAGACCCTGATGGAGAGCCTGGGGGCGCTGGACATCGGCAACCACCATCTGATCAGCCAACAGCGCGCCCTCCTGGCTCAGAGGTTAGCGGAGCTCAGCCCCGGCGGCGCACTGCGCTACACCGTGTTCGGCGTCAGCGGCGGCGAGGCCATAGACCTGGCCATTAAGGTGGCGCGCGGCTTCACGCGCCGCACAAAGATCATCTCCGCACGCGGCGGCTACCACGGTCATACTGGCCTGGCGCTGGCCGCCGGCGACGAGAAGTACCGCGCCCCCTTTGGCCCGCCGGCGCCGGGCTTCGTCCAGGTGCCCTTCAACGACGTGGACGCCCTGCGCCACGAAATGGATGCCGACACCGCGGCCGTGATCCTGGAGACCGTGCCGGCCACCTACGGCATCGCTGTCCCGGACCCCGATTATCTTCCCCGCGTGCGGGAGCTGTGCGATCAGTTCGGCGCCCTGTTCATCGCGGACGAGGTGCAGACCGGCCTGGGACGCACTGGCCGGCTGTGGGGCGTCGAGCACTACGATGTCGTGCCCGACATCATGGTCATCGGCAAGGGGCTTTCCGGCGGCATTTATCCCATCACCGCTACCTGCTTCCGGGCGGAGCTGGAAGCGGTCTTTCATCCCGACCCCTTCATCCATATCTCGACCTTTGGCGGGGCAGAGGTGGGCTGTCCGGTGGCGCTGAAGGTGCTGGAGATCTCCTCCCAGCCGGCCTTCCTCCAGCACGTGCAGGAGCTGGCGGGCGTCTTCGCCGAAGGGTTCGAACGTTTGAGAGAACGGCACCCGCGCCTGCTGGTGCGCCTGCGGCAGTTGGGCCTGATGATGGGCATCGAGATGGTCAGCCCATACGCCGGCCCGCTGTTCAGCAAGGCCGCCTATGATCACGGCCTGCTCTCGGTGTACGCCAACAACGACACTCGCGTGGCCCAGCTTCTGCCTCCGCTGGTCATTGACGAGGCGCTGGCCGGCGAAATCCTGGAGCGCGTCGACGCCAGCCTGGGCATGGTGGAGCGCATGCTGTCCGCCGGAGGTGAGGCATGAAGGAGCTGACGATTGACGTGGAACTTCTGCGCCGGTTCGAGGCCGGCCTGGACCCCCGCCATCCGGAGCGCAGTGCCATCCCCGCCCGCGTGCTGGGCTACGGCGAGATCAGCACCGTCATCGCCATAGACCGGCCGGAGCAGGCACACCTGGCCTTCAAGCGCATGCCCATGTTCAAGGACGAGGATGAAATCCAGGGGTATGTGGGCCTATACGAGGAATATGTGCGGGTCCTGCAGGAGGACATCGGCGTGCGGGTGGCCGCCGGCGAGATGGTGCGCCTGCCCGGGACGTACGCCGGCCGGCTGGTAGTGTACCTGGTGCAGGAGCGCTTCCCCGCCGGCTCCATCGGCAACGCCCTCATTCACCGTCTCGATATGGAGGAGCGCCGGCAGTTGGTGCTGGCGGTACTGCGCGAACTGCGCAAGGTCTTTGCCTTCAACCGCCAGCACCGCGGCGCGTTGGAACTGGGCATTGATGGGCAGATATCCAACTGGGCGGTAGTGCCGTTTGATGAGTCCGCCGGCCGGCCGGCGGGCACGTATCACCTGGTGTACCTGGACACGACCACCCCTCTGCTCACCCGCCAGGGCGTGGAGCAGTTGAACCCTGAGCTGTTCCTGCGCAGTGCCCCCTCCTTCCTGGTATGGTTACTGCGACTGCTCTTCTTGCAGGATGTGATGCGCCGGTATTATGATTTCCGCAAGGTCATCATTGACCTCATTGCCAACTTCTACAAGGAGCAACTGCCGGAGATGGTGCCGGCGATGGTGGAGACCGCCAACGCTTTCCTGGCGAGCGAGGCCGCCGAATTCCAGCTTGCCCCTCTCACGGTACAGGAGATCCGCTCCTACTACCAGGAGGATGCCTGGATATGGCGGCTGTACCTGGCGTTTCGCAAGGTGGATCGCGAACTGCATCGCCTGACCGGCCGGCAGTATCCGTATATCCTGCCGGCCGCTATCCGACGCTGATGTCAGCCGACAGCGAGGTGCAAAAGGAGGAACGCCATGGGAGGGTTCTCGGAGTACGACCGCTACGATGCGTTGGGACTGGCGGAGCTGGTGCGCCGCAAAGAGGTCACCCCTCTGGAGCTGGTAGAGGAGGCTATCTCCCGGATAGAGAAGGTCAACCCGCAGGTGAATGCGGTCATCCACCCGATGTACGACCTGGCGCGCCGGCAGGCCCAGGGAGAACTGCCGGCCGGCCCGTTCCAGGGCGTGCCCTTCCTGTTAAAGGACCTGCTGGTGCATTACGCCGGCGTCCCCACCCGCTGTGGCAGTCGCTTTTTCAAGGACTTCGTCCCCGACCATGACAGCGAGATGGTGCGGCGCTACAAGGCCGCCGGCGTCATCATCCTGGGCAAGACCAACGCGCCGGAACTCGGCCTCGTCCCCTTCACCGAGCCGGAGCTGTTCGGCCCCACCAACAATCCCTGGGACCTATCACGCACCGCCGGCGGCTCCAGCGGCGGCTCCGCCGCGGCCGTGGCCGCCCGCATCGTGCCCATGGCGCACGGCAACGACGGCGGCGGGTCCATCCGCATCCCGGCTTCCTGCTGTGGGGTGTTCGGATTGAAACCCACGCGCGGCCGCAACCCCATCGGCCCGGACCTGGGCGAGGCCTGGCAGGGGCTGGCCATTGACCATGTGCTGACCCTCTCTGTGCGGGACAGCGCCGCCATGCTGGACGCCACCGCCGGCCCGGACGTGGGCGCGCCCTATTTCGCGCCGCCGCCGGCCCGCCCCTTCCTCGAGGAGGTGGGCAAGGACCCCGGCCGTCTGCGCATCGCCTTCACCACACAGCCGCTCCTGCCGGCGACCGTGCACCCGGACTGTGTGAAAGGCGTCGAGGAGACGGCCAAACTGCTGGCGGATCTGGGCCATGATGTGGAGGAGGCCGCGCCGCAGTTGGATGGGAGGGCCTTTGCCCGCGCCTTTCTCACCATGGTATGTGGGGAGACGCTGGCCGATATCCGAGACGGCGAGGTGCTGGTCGGGCGCAAGGCGACGTTCCAGGACTTTGAACCTTCTACCTGGGCGCTGGGACTGCTGGGCCGGCAGATTTCCTCCGGCGAATTCGCTCAGGCGGTGCGGACGCTTCAGCGCTTTGCCCGCCAGGTGGCCCAATTCTTCCAGGAATATGATGTGCTGTTAACGCCGACGTTGGCCATGCCGCCCTTCCCCACTGGCGCGCTCCAGCCGAAGGGATTCGAGGCTGTTGCGCTGAAACTCCTGGGCCGGCTGAACGCCGGCGCCCTGCTGAACGCATTGGCCGGCATCGAGGCGCTGGCCGAGCAGGTCTTCGCTTTCATCCCCTTCACGCCGGTCTTCAACGTCACCGGTCAGCCGGCCATGTCCGTGCCGCTGTACTGGAACGACGAGGGACTGCCCATCGGCATGCACTTCGTCGGGCGCTACGGCGATGAGGCGACCCTGTTCCGGCTGGCCGCACAGCTTGAGCAGGCGCGCCCCTGGTTCCACCGCCGGCCGCCTGTCTGCGCGGGGTAACATGCCGCGGAAATCCTAAGTACTGGCGGGGAATGGGGATATGCGGTTTATAGCAGACGCGATGCTGGGAACACTGGCCCAGTGGCTGAGGACGCTGGGGTACGACGTGCTCTACGACCCGTCCCTCGATGATGATGCGCTGGTGCGCATCGCCCGGGCCGAGGGGCGGGTACTGCTGACCCGGGACACCGCGCTCCTGCGCCGGCGCAATCTGCAGACGCTGTACATCACCAGCCAGCGGTGGGAGGAGCAGGTTCGCCAGGTGTTGAGGGACCTGCCCCTCCCGCCGCCGGCGCCCCTGACGCGCTGTCTGGAGTGCAACACCCCGCTCGAGGACATGCTCCGCAGTGAGGCCTGGGGATTAGTGCCCCCCTATGTCTTTGCGCGCCATGAGCGCTTCCGCTTCTGCCCCGACTGCCAGCGCGTGTACTGGCAGGGCACGCACTGGGACCGCATGCAGCGCACCATCGAGGAGTTCATCGCCTACTGGGAGGCGCATCACCCCCTGCCGGCATCAGAGCGTCGGTAGCCGGCGCCTATTTCAGCGACAGGATCAGCGTGCGCAGGTTGGTCGCGATCAGCAGTAATCCGATCAGGATGCCCAACCACCTCTGCGGTATCTTTTTGCACAGCCAGGCCGCCAGCGGCGCCGCGATCACCCCTCCGACCAGCAGACACGCCACCACGATCCAGTCGAACTGCTCTGCCCCAAGAGAGATAAGGAAGGTGATGAAGATCGCCAGGGTGACGAAGAACTCCGAGGCATTGACCGACCCCACCACCCGATGCGGCTGTACGTTGTGGGTGAGGATGAGGGTCGGCGTGGTGATGGGACCCCAGCCTCCGCCGCCGAAGGCATCGAAGGCCGCCGCAATCAGCCCCACCAGGACAATTTTCCAGGTGGGGAGGATTTTTTCGGCCTTCGCGCCGGCCACCTCGGCCACCGCCGGCGGGTCCGCCTCCGCACGGGCGTCCTCCCGATACTTCACGGCGAAGCGCCACACCACCAGGATGCCCATCAGGATCAGGATGACGCTGACCACTGGCTTGATCTGACTGCCCGGCAGGTTGGAGAGCAGTACCGCGCCGGCAACTCCACCGATAATGCCGCTGATGGAAAGCGGCAGGGCCAGCTTCCAGTCCACATTGCCCAGGCTGTGGTGAGAGATGCCGGAGACCAGGGTGGTCACAACCTCAGCGGTGTGGACCGAGGCGCTGGCGATGGCCGGCATCAGGCCGGCGGCCACCAACAATGTGGTGGAGAACACGCCGTAGCCCATGCCCAGACTGCCGTCCACCAATTGAGCGATGAAACCAACGAGGGTAAGGACGAGGAGGGTGGGAAGGGAACTGCTCATGGTGTTCTTGCTCCTTTCTGTGAATGGCACACCGCGGCCGCCCAGAATGTGAAAGCCGGCGCAATTATAGCATATCATCACGGATAAGTCAATGATATTTACTTGATGTATCAGGCCAATACCACCCCTCCCCGTCTACGGGGAGGGGCCGGGGGTGGGGTATCCCCTCCCTGTAAACGGGAAGGGGCCGGGGGTGGGGCATCCCCTCTCTGTAGACGGGGAGGGGCAGGGGTGGGGCATCCCCTCTCTGTAAACGGGAAGGGGCCGGGGGTGGGGCACCCTCCCTGTAGACGGGGAGGGGCAGGGGTGGGGTATTTCCTATTTGCCCTGGCCGCGCGCCGGCATATAATGGAGCCATCCATACGTTGGAGCGCGGTGGAATGGACAACGCGGAAGCCGACAAACGTCAGATCGCACGTGCCGCGGCGCTGGTCATGGGGCTGTTCGTGCTCAGCCGGCTGTTGGGCATGCTGCGCGAGATCGTCATCGGCCATCAGTTCGGCACCAGCGCCGCCCTGGACGCCTATCTGGCGGCGTTCCGCCTGCCCGACCTGCTTTTTCAGCTTGTGGCCGGCGGCGCGCTCGGCTCTGCCTTTATCCCCACCTTCGCCGGCCTGCTGGCCCAGGAGCGCCGGCGCGACGCCTGGCGTCTGGCCAGCGCCATCATCAACCTGCTCATGCTGTTGCTGACCG
>JAPWUQ010000081.1 GCA_028275445.1 Anaerolineae bacterium
TGGTGCCGCTGGAAGCCGGCCGGGTGCAGGTGCTGGATGCCGGCGCGCCGGCGCCGGTCGGCTATCTCAGCCAACGCCTGCTGGTGGACTGGCGCTTTCCGGTGACGGCTTTCGATGTGGTCATGATGGGGCGCGTCGGCAAGCTGGGGTGGCTGAAGTGGTACAGCCGGCGGGACAAAGAGGCTGTGTGGCGTGCGCTGGAAATGGTGGGCATGCGGGAATATGCCGATTCCCCCATCAGCGAGCTTTCCGGCGGCCAGCAGCAGCGCGTTTTCATCGCCCGCGCCCTGGCCCAGGAGGCGAAACTCCTCCTCCTGGATGAACCCTTCACCGGCCTGGACCTGCCCTCGCAGGAGGCCATCCTGCGGCTGATGGAAGAACTGCGGGCGCAACAGATCACTATCCTCTTCTCCACCCATGACCTGGCCCTGGCGCTGGAGCATTTCGACCAGCTCGCCCTGCTCAACCGCCGGCTCATCGCCTACGGCCCGCCGCGTGCTGTCATCACTTCGGAAAATCTCTCCCGCGCTTACGGCGGCAAGGCGCTCTGGCGCGGGGACAACTATGTCATGGTGCTGGGGGATATCGAGTGCTGTGGGGAAGGAGAGCATCATGGACCTCATTGAGCTGTTCCTCGCCCCTCTGCGCTACCCGTTCATGTGGCGTGGGCTGATTGCCTCGCTGATGGTAGGCACGCTGTGCGCCGTGGTGGGCACGTATGTGGTCCTGCGCGGCATGGCGTTCCTGGGGGACGCCCTGGCGCATGCCATTCTGCCCGGGGTGGCGGTGGCCTATCTGCTGGGCCAGCCGCTGTTCTGGGGCGCGCTGTTGATGGGACTGCTGACGGCGGTGGGGATCGGCTTTGTCAGCCGGCGGGCGGAAATCAAGGAGGATACCGCCATCGGCATCCTCTTTGCCGCCAGCTTCGCGCTGGGCATTGCGCTCCTGTCCACCGTGCAGAGCTACAGCGTGGACCTGACCCATATCCTCTTCGGGAATATCCTGGGGGTTTCGGACCAGGACCTGGTGCTGACCGGCGCGCTGGGGCTGTTCGTCCTGCTGGTCGTCGTCCTGCTTTATAAGGAACTGCTGGTGGTGACGTTCGACCCGCTTTTCGCCACCACGGTTGGACTCCCGACGACCGCCCTGCACTATACCCTGCTGGTGCTCATTGCTCTGACGATCGTGGTCTCCATCCAGACGGTGGGGGTGGCGCTGATGGTGGCGATGCTGGTAACGCCGGCCACCACCGCCTACCTGCTGACGCGCAAAATGTGGCAGATGATGCTGGTGGGCGCCGGCTGTGGGGTGTTCTCGGCCGTCGCCGGCCTGTATATCTCTTTCTACACCAACGTGGCGTCCGGTTCCGCCGTGGTGCTGGTGAGCACCGCGCTCTTCCTGCTGGCCATGCTGTTTGCCCCTCGGCGGGGGATGGTGTGGGGATGGGCCGGCCGCCGGCGCGCCGGCTGAAAAGCCGTGCGCGCCCCTCACAGCAGGAGCACGATGTCGCTGTCTCCCAGCCTCCCCTCCGGTCTCGCTGGCAGTTCCCCGCGCAGGCGCTCCTTGAGCAGGCTGTAGCGCTCCGCCGGCCGGGCGTTGTTCACTGCCATGGAAATGGCGCGCCGGCTCCCCACCAGCACTACCAGCTTCCTGGCGCGCGTCACCGCCGTGTACAGCAGGTTGCGCTGTAGCATCATGTAATGCTGGGTCAGCAGGGGCAGTACCACCGCTGGATACTCGTTGCCCTGGCTTTTATGCACGCTGATGGCATAGGCCAGTGTCAGGTCATCTGTCTCGCCGAAATCATAGGGCACCCGGCGGTCTTCCATCTGCACCCAGATGACCTGCTCTTCAACGTCAATGTCCGTCACGAAGCCGATGTCCCCGTTGAAGACCTCCTTCTCGTAATTATTGCGCAACTGCATCACCTTGTCGCCGGCGCGCAGGGTGAAAATGCCGAAGGAGCGCTCGGGCTTGCCGGGGGCCGGCGGATTGAGCGCCGCCTGCAGACGGGCGTTCAGGTTGGAGACGCCGGCGGCCCCCTTGTACATCGGGCAGAGCACCTGGATGTCGCGAAGCGGGTGCAGGCCGAAGCGGCGCGGGATGCGCTCCTGCACCAGTTCGACCACCAGCTCCGCCGCCCGCTCCGGCTCCTCGGTCGGGAACAGGAAGAAATCGCCGGCGTCCTTGGGGAAGAGGGGCATCTCGCCGCGATGGATGCGGTGGGCGTTGCGGATGATATTGCTGTCCGCCGCCTGGCGGAAAATCTCCTGGAGCCGCACTACCACCGCCACCCCGGAGTCAATCAGATCGCGCAGGAAATTGCCCGGCTGGACCGGCGGCAGTTGATCCGCATCGCCGACGAAGAGCACCTGTGTCTCCGGGAGCAGGGCGCGCAGTAAGTAGTAGGCCAGCGGGACGTCCAGCATGGAGGCTTCGTCCACGATGAGCATGTCGGCCGGCAGGGGCCGGCGTTCGTCGTACTGGAAATCGCCATCGGCAGTATATCCCAGCAGGCGGTGGATGGTCATGGCGGGATAGCCGGTCACCTCGCTCAGGCGTTTGGCGGCGCGGCCGGTGGGCGCGACCAGGGCCAGCCGGCAGTTTTTCCCTTCCAGAAGGCGCAGGACGGCGCGCAAAGTGGTGGTCTTGCCGGTGCCCGGCCCGCCGGTCAGCACGGTGAGGGGATGGGTGAGCGCGGCCTGCACCGCCTGCCGCTGTGCCTCGCTGAGGACCAGGCCGGCCTCTCTGTCGAGCTGTCGGAACATGGCCTCCCAGTTGTCCGAAGGGGAGAAGGGCAGGGCGTGCCGGCGCTGTTCCGCCAATCGGCGGAGCAGTCGGGCGACGCTGGTCTCGTGATAATGCAGGGCCGGCGGGTACACCCCCCGTTCCTCTTGCGAGTTGGGGAGAGGCTCACAGCGCACCAGTCCCCCCTGTTCCAAGCGCTGAAGGGCTGTCTGCACCGCCGGCGCTTCCACCTCCAGCAGGCGCGCGGCTTGCTGGACCAGCAGGGATTCGGGCACGTACATATGGCCCTGGGCGCACATATCCTGCAGGACATAGCTGATGCCGGCCTCCAGCCGGCGGGGGGAATCCTTCGGGATGCCAAGCTGGCGCGCCAGGGTGTCGGCGGTGAGGAACCCGATGCCGTACACCTCCCGTGCCAGGCGGTAGGGGTCGGTGCGCAGGACCGACATGGCCTGCTCGCCGTAGCGGCGGAAGACCTTTACCGCCAGGTGCGCCGGCAGGCCGTGGGAATGCAGGAAGAGCATCAGCTCGCGTATCTGCTGATGCTCTTTCCAGGCCTCGCGAACAGCGGCCAGCCGCTTCGGCCCGATGTTGGGGACTTCCAGCAGGCGCTCTGGCTCTTCTTCAATGATGCGCAGGGTATCCTCCCCGAAGTGGTTTACCAGGCGGTCTGCCAGTGTGCGGCCGATGCCGCGGATCATACCCGAGGCGAGGTACTTGCGGATGCCCTCCACGGTGTTGGGTGGGGCAATTTCATAGGATGTCACCCGGAACTGCCGGCCGTACTGCGGATGCCTGTCCCACTCGCCCACGGCGCGCAGTTCGACGCCGGCGGTCACGTCGGCCATACTGCCCACCAGCGTGATGGGCACTCCCTCTGCGTTCTTCAACACGGCAATGGTGAAGCCCGTGTCCTCCCGGCGGAAGAGGATGCTCTCCACCACGCCTTCTACCTGCTCCGGCATAGGAAATCCTCGCTCTTATCCTATCCCCTTCCCGCATGCAGGGAAGGGGGCAGGGACAGGGCTTCTGAACCGGATGTACCCGCTATGCTTTCTCCCGACAGCCTCATACTAGCCGGTTTCGGCGATTGCGCAAGCTGTGTTATAATCCCCATCCGTATGGATGGCGAAGACAAGGATGTTCTCCTGCATATGAAGGACTGGCTGGTTGGGAAAATCGGATTTGCTCGTCTGGCCTGGGCCGGCGCGGTCGGCCTGACGCTGACGCTGGCGATGCTGGCGCTGGGGGCGTGCGCCTCTTCCTGGCCGTGGGATCGGGCCGGCGCACCTACGGCGACCCCTACGCCGGCGCCGGCCGGTGAAACGCCCACCCCCACTGTCCCGCCGGCCTCGCCGACGCCGGCCGGCACCACCATTATCACCCTCACGATTTGGACCACGCCCTATTTCGCCCCGGGCGAGGCGAGCGAGGGCGCCCGACTGCTGGCGGCGCAGTCCAAGGCCTTCCAGGAAAGCTATCCTGATGTCCGCCTGGATTGGGTGATCAAGCCGGCGGCCGGCCCCGGCAACCTGCGCGATTTCCTCCTCTCGGCGCGCGAGGTGGCGCCGGCGATCCTGCCGGACCTGGCGGTCGTCGACGCGCGCGACCTGGGCGTCCTGCACAATGCCAACCTGGTTCAGCCCATGCAGGACCTTCTGCCGGAGAATGTGTTGAACGATCTTTTCCCCTTTGCCCGCAGTTTGGCCGTGGAGTTCGGACAGCCGTATGCCCTGCCGATGGCCGCGGATATCGAGCATGCGGTGTATGATCAGCGCCGGCTGGATGCCCCGCCGCTGACCTGGACCGACGTGCTGAGCGATTCGATCGTATATGCCTTCCCTGCCGGCGGCGAGGATGGGCTGGTGAACGACACTTTCCTGCTTCAATATTTTGCCCTGGGCGGCCGGCTGAAGGATGAGGAGAGTAAGCTTACCGTGGATGAGACAGTGCTGGCTCAGGTGTTCAGCTTTTACGCCTCCGGCGCCGTTGCCGGCCTGTTCCCTCCCGCCATGCTGGAAGCGCATACGGCGGATGACGCGGTCCTGCTGTGCCTGAACGGCAGTGCCGCATTGTGCAACGTGCGCTCCCAGACCTATCTGAAGAACCGCAACGAGTGGAAGGACCTGGCCTTTGCAACCATCCCCACCTGGAACGGCACTATCGCCACCGTGGCGCGTTCCCAGGCTTTCGTGCTGGTGGCCTCGGACCCGGCGCGCCACGAGGCGGTGCGGCGGTTCCTGGACTGGTTCTCGGCGCCGGAGCGCAATGCGCCCTGGACCCGCGCGGCCGGCCATCTTCCGACGCGCATCAGCTCCCTGGACCTGTGGGGCGCCCAGGATGCCTATGCCGCCTTTGTGCGCTGGCAGTTATCCTCCGCCTTCAGCGTGCCGGCGGACCCTGACTCCCTGCGCCTGTACCAGGCCATCCAGCAGGCCCTGCGCGAGGTGTGGGAGCAGGCGATCAGCCCACAGGACGCCGCCCACCGCGTGGTGAGCGCCGTGGCGCCTCAACAGTGAAGCAGGGCCGGCGGAGGGGAGGCGATGACCGCACACCCGGTGAATTGGGGCCAAAGCCTGACACACGCACAGCGGCAGTTCCTCGCCGGCATGATTCGCTCCGCTTTGCAGGCCGTGGACCCGTATCAGGCGGTCCTGCGGCATCTCCAGCGCCAGGGTGACCTGCTCCGCGCCGGCCAGCAGGTGTATGACCTTCAGCGCTACCGGCGGGTGCTGGTGGTGGGGGCCGGCAAGGCCGGCGCCCCCATGGCGGCCGCTGTCCATCACCTGCTGGGCGACCGCATCGAGTGGGGGTGGGTGAACGTGAAGCGCGGGCATCTGCTCCCCGGCCAGCAGGCCGGCGGCCGTATCGGCGCTGTCGTCCTGCACGAGGCCGGCCATCCGCTTCCTGACGCGGACGGTATGCGCGGCGCCGAGGCGATCCTGGAGCGCCTGCAGGGTCTGGACGAGGATACACTGGTCATCTGCCTGATTTCAGGCGGCGGTTCGGCCCTGCTCCCCCTGCCGGCCGAGGGCATCACCCTGGAGGAAAAACAGCGGGTGACGGATGCCCTGCTGGCCAGCGGCGCGACTATCCATGAGTTCAACGCGGTGCGCAAGCACATCTCGCGCATCAAGGGCGGGCGGCTGGCCGGCGCGGCGTACCCGGCGCAGGTCCTTGCGCTGATCCTCTCCGATGTGGTGGGCAATCCCCTCGATGTCATCGCCTCCGGCCCCACCTCGCCGGATTCCTCCACCTGGGAGGATGCATGGCGGGTGCTGGAAAAGTACGGCCTGCTGGAGAAAATCCCGGCGGGGGTGCGCCGGCGGCTCGAAAGGGGGTTGGCCGGCGAGCTGCCCGATACCCCCAAGCCGGGGGACCCGGTTTTCGAAAGGGTGCAAAATATCATTGTGGGGGATAACCGGCAGGCCGCGCTGGCGGCGCTGGAATATGCCCAGGGGGCCGGCATGAACGCCCTCCTGCTCACCACCTTTGCCGAGGGGGAGGCGCGCGAGGTCGGCAGGCTGGCCGCCGGCATTGCCAAAGGGCTGGCGCGGCACGGAGACCCCCTGCCGCGGCCGGCCTGCGTCATCCTGGGCGGCGAGACGACGGTGACCCTGCGCGGGGCCGGCAAGGGGGGCCGCAACCAGGAACTGGCGCTGTCCGCCGCCATCGCGCTGGATGGATGGGAGGGGGTGGCTGTGCTCTCTCTGGCGACGGACGGCACGGATGGGCCGACTGATGCCGCCGGCGCACTGGCCGCCGGCGATACGCTGGAGAGGGCGCGCCGGCTGGGCCTGGATGCGCAGGCCTACCTGGCCAACAACGACGCCTACCATTTCTTCCAGGCCCTGGGCGATCTCATCATTCTTGGCCCCACCAACACCAATGTCAATGACCTGATCTTCGTCTGCGCGTGGTAGCCGCCAGGTGCTGGCGTCCATTGTCAGGTTCGCATCATCACGGAGGGAATATGGCCATCAAGTTCGGTACCGACGGCTGGCGCGCCGTCATCAGCGACGAATTCACCTTTGCCAATGTGCGCCTGGTGGCGCAGGCCATCGCGGAGTGTGCCCGGTCGAATGTGCCGGCCGGCCGGCGTCCCCGTTGGGTCGTGGGCTTTGACACCCGGTTTCTGTCTGATCGCTATGCGCGCACGGTGGCCGGCGTGCTGGCCGCCAACGACATCCAGGTCTATCTGGCGCGGGCCGATGCCCCGACGCCGGCGGTTTCCTTCGCCGTCCGCCATCTCCAGGCCGACGGCGGGGTCATGATCACCGCCAGCCATAACCCGCCCCGCTATAACGGCATCAAGGTGAAGGCCAGTTACGGCGGCTCGGCCGACAGCGGGACCATCCGGGCGATCGAATCCTCTCTGGAGGAAATCGTACAGCGGAAGGAGCCGCCGGCGGAAATGCCCGTGGAGGAGGCGGAAGCGCGCGGGGTGCTGGAGCGCTTCGACCCTATGCCGGCCTACCTGGAGCATGTCCGCACGCTGATTGACGGGGAGGTCATCGCCAGGCGCTGTCCGCGCGTCGTGGTGGATGCCATGCACGGCGCCGGCCGCGGCTACACGCGCGATTTCCTGCGCGAGCTGGGCTGTCCAGTGCGGGAAATACGCGGCGAGATGAACCCCGGTTTCGGCGGGGTGCACCCGGAACCCATCGCCCGCAACCTGCAGGCCCTGCGAGATGCGCTGGCGGACGGCGAGTGGGAGATCGGTCTGGCCATGGATGGGGATGCCGACCGCATCGGTGCCATGACCCCGCAGGGCAGGTTCGTGGACCCCCACGTCATCATGTCGCTTGCCCTCCGCTACCTGGTGGAGGTGCGCCGGCAGAAGGGCTGTGTGGTGAAGACCATCTCCACCACCCAGATGCTGAACCGGCTGGCGGCGCAGTACGGACTGCCGCTGTATGAGACGCCGGTGGGCTTCGACCATATCTGCAAGTACATCCTGGAGGACGATGTGCTCATCGGCGGGGAGGAATCCGGCGGCATTACCATTCGCGGGCATATCCCCGAGGGCGACGGCATTTTGATGGGGCTACTGCTGGTGGAAATCCTGTGCGCGGCCGGCATCTCGCTGGAGGAGCTGATCGCGGACCTGATGCGGCAGGTCGGGCCGTTCTATTACGGCCGGCATGATTATGAGGTGCAGGCGTTTTCCAAGAAAGAACTGGTGCGGAGGCTGGTGGCCAGTCCCCCGCCGGCCATCGCCGGCCTGCGTGTGGCGGGCATCAGCGACCTGGACGGGGTGAAGTACCTGCTGGAGGACGACAGTTGGCTGTTGATCCGGCCTTCGGGCACGGAGCCGGTCCTGCGCATCTATGCCGAGGCGCGCCGGCCGGAGCAGGTGGAGGCACTGCTGGAGGAAGGGCGCCGGCTGGGCCTGTCGCAGATGGGATGAGGCCGGCACAAGGCGGATACGAGCACGCATCGGCGAGGAGGATGTCCCTATGGTCTTCGCTTCACTGCTTGGGGCCCTGGCGACGGTTATTTGGGTCGCCGTCATCGGGTATGTGGTGTTTGTCTTTGCACAGCGGGCGCGCGGCCGGCCCAGCAAGGTCTCGATCAGCATCACCGTGGTGCTGGTCCTGCTGGCGCTTCTGTTCAGCACGCTGTCGGCCGGCGTGGTGGTGATCGACGCGCGGGAAGTGGGCGTGGTCTTCAACGATATTTACGGCCTGCGCCCGTATGTCCTGACACCAGGCCTGCATATCATCACACCCTTCATTGACCATGTCTACCGCTATCCCACCATCCGCCAGTCGTACACCATGTCCATCGCGCCGCAGGAGGGGGCACAGTATGGGGATGATTCCCTCTGGTCGCGCACCGTTGACGGTCAGCAGGTCAGCATTGACGCCACGGTCTTTTTCGAGATAGACCCGGGGAAAGCGCCGCTCCTGCACTCGAAGTGGCAGAACCGCTATCTGTCCGATTTCGTGCGGCCGACGGTGCGCGGCGTGACCCGGGCGTGGATCTCCCAGTACAAAGTGGAAGAGGTGTACAGCCTGCGGCGCGAGGAACTGCGCTCGACCATTGAAGAGGAATTGCGGAAGCGCTTTGAGGAGGAAGGGCTTATCCTGCGCGGCTTTCTTATCCGCAACGTCAACTTCACCGATGAGTACGCCAATGCCATTGAGCAGAAGCAGATCGCCGAGCAGGAAGCCCAGCGGATGAAGTATATTGTGGAGAAGGAGCGGCTGGAAGCAGAGCGCAAGGCGGTGGAGGCACAGGGCGTCAAGCAGGCGGCGATCATCAAGGCGCAGGGAGAGGCAGAAGCCCTGCGGCTCATCAACGAGAGCCTCCAGCAGAATCGCGATCTCCTGCTGTACCGCTATATCGAGAAGATCGCCCCCAATATCCAGGTGCTGATGCTTCCCAGTTCCTCGCCGTTCATCCTGGACCCGGGGACGCTCCTGCAGAACGGCGGGGTCGTGTCTCCCACGGCAACGGTCACCCCGTGAGGGAATCGGGAGAGCGGCGGATGTCGGGGGAATCGTGGTGGTCCCGTCTGCCGGCGCCGGCGCAGTGGTTCCTGCGCTGGCTGGCGCTGGTGCTGGCGAACCTTTTGCTGGTCGGCGCGGTCTGTCTGGTGATGGGCTGGACCGATACGGTGCGTATTTCCAACGCGCTCTTCTTTGACGCGGCGGCCCTGCTGTTGCTGGGGCTGTTGATCCAGTGGACGGCGCCGGCACCTACCGCGCCCAGTGCGGGGGCTCCTCCCCCCTCCATGGGAGATAAAGAGGCCCAGCGGGTGGAGCAGATGCTGGAGGAGCGCTGGCGCCGGCGTCAGCGGCCCATTCACGGCTGGGCAATATTATGCTTCACTGCCGCTGTAGCCATCTTCGGCATCTCCCTGCTGGTGCCGGCGGTGTGGGGTGGGGGCGGTCTTTAGCGGCCGCCCCGTTTTTCTTCCATTTCGAGGATGAGCTTGACGCCGGCGAGGTTGACCCCGCGCTGGGTCAGGGCGTTGATGCGGCGCAGGCGCTGGATATCTCGGTCGGAATAGAGGCGGATGTTGCCCTCGGTGCGGGCCGGCGAGATGAGGCCGGCGCGCTCGTAGGCCCGCAGTTTATGGGGCGTCGTCCCCACCAGGCGCGCCGCCACGCTGATGACATAGCGGGGCACATCCTCCCCCTTATTGAACAGCCCCATCATGCACCTCCTGCGCGGTCGTTCTTCCCACATTATAGCCTGAATGCCGCAGTAGGTCAAGGTACTATACAGTACCTGTATAGCCAATTTAACATTTTCTTTTAAGGTGCTTGACACAATCCTGCGAATATGGTATAATGGGCATAGCAAATCTGAATTGGCCCGGAGTCATGATGCGCACCCGACGGCAAGGCAGCATAAGGGTCAATGGGACACCAGACCGGGCAAGGGCACAGTCCGAAAACGACCCCCTTCTGTTTGCCCTGTTGTTCTCCAGTCACAACGCGCATATAATGAGACCACAGCCTCGGGCGGGAGCTACGAGGCTGTTACTGCCAACCATATCAAACGGATCGGTGAGCGGTCACTATGGAATACAAGGACTATTATAAGATACTCGGGGTAGATCGCAACGCCTCGCAGGAAGAGATCAAGAAGGCGTACCGCCGGCTGGCGCGCAAATATCACCCGGATGTCAACCCCGGCGATCCGAGCGCGGAACAGCGCTTCAAGGAGATCAACGAGGCGTATGAGGTGCTCTCTGACCCGGAGAAGCGCGCCAAATATGACCAGTTGGGCGCGCAGTGGCAGCAGTGGCAGCAGGCCGGCCGCTCCGCCGCCGACTTCGATTGGAGCCAGTGGGTCGCCGGCGCGCCGGGCGGCGTGCGGGTGGAGTTTCGCGACCTGAGCGACCTCTTCGGCCAGGGCTTCGGCTCCAGCGGCTTCTCAGACTTCTTCGAGGCCATCTTCGGAGGGATGGGCCGGGCGCGCACCGCCGGCGGCCGCACCGCTGTCCGCGGGCAGGACCTCGAACATGAGGTCGAGATCACCCTGGAGGAGGCGTTCCGCGGCACCACGCGCGTCCTGCAGTTGGACGGCCGGCGCATCGAGGTCAAGATACCGGCCGGCGTGAAGACCGGTTCGCGCGTGCGCATCGCCGGCGAGGGCGCTCCCGGCATCGGCGGCGGGCCGCGCGGCGACCTGTACCTGAAGATCAAGGTCCTGCCCCATGCGGTCTTCGAGCGCAAAGGGGATGATCTCTACTGCGAAGTGGATGTGGACTTGTACACCGCCCTGCTGGGTGGGGAGGTGCGGGTGCCTACGCTCGAAGGACATGTCGCGCTCCGCATCCCGCCGGAGACGCAGGCCGGCCGCACCTTCCGCCTCAAGGGATTGGGCATGCCTTCGTTGAAAAACCCCTCCCA
>JAPWUQ010000082.1 GCA_028275445.1 Anaerolineae bacterium
CCGTCCAGATGGGGCTGGGGCGCCAGGCAGATGTAGAACTGGCTGCCGCTGGAGCGCCGCTCCGGGTTGACCTCATCGGGCCGGCGGGCCATGGCCACCGTTCCGGTGATGTGGGAGAGCGAGCTGATCTCCGCCTCGATGGTGTAGCCCGGGCCGCCCGTGCCGTCCCCTTTGGGGTCGCCGCCCTGGATGACAAAGCCCGGCACCACCCGGTGGAAGGTCAGCCCATCGTAAAAGCCCTGGCGGGCCAGCTTGACGAAGTTTTCCACCGTTTTGGGGGCGATATCGCCGTACAGCTCGATGACGATACTGCCCTTGTCCGTCTCGATAGTGGCGAGATAGCGGGCCGGCGCCGGCCGGGACCAGGGATGCCAGATCACCAGCAGGCCGGCGGCAATGAGCGCCAGCGCCAGGACGGCGGCCAGCCACCACCAGCGGCGGTTATCGTTGCGGTTCGCGCCCATGGACAGCCTCCTTTCGGGCCGGCGCGCGCCATTCCAGCTCGTGCAGAAAATACAGCGCGATGCCGGCGACGGCCGCGCCGATCATGTAGGATTCCAGCCGGTCCGCGTTGACGACGAACATGGCCAGCGCGCCCAGGAGCCCGCCGGCCAGGTACAGCGTCAGCACTGCCTCGCGCTGGGTCATGCCGCGCGCCACCAGCCGGTGCGACAGATGGTCCTTGCCCGGCGTGGTGAGGGGGTTGACCCCGCGCCGCAGGCGGGAGATGATGACCAGCCCCGTGTCGAAGATGGGAAGCCCCAGCACCAGCACCGGTATCATCCAGGTGACGGCGGTGATGTTCTGCGGGAAGCGCAGTTTGATGCCCACGGCGGCCAGCATGAAGCCGATGAAGAGGCTCCCGGAATCTCCCATGAAGATTTGCGCCGGGTTGAGGTTGTAGAAGAGAAAGCCGATGCAGGCGCCGAGAAGCGCCGCGGCCAGGGCGCCGACCAGGTACTGGCCACTGCCGGCCGCCAGCAGGAGGAAGAAGCCAGCGGCGATGGCGGCCACGCCGGCGGCCAGCCCGTCCATATTGTCCATCAGGTTCAGGGCGTTGGTGATGCCCACGACCCAGAGGAGGGTCGCCAACACGTTCACCGCCGGCCAGGGAAACAGGGAGATGCGCACGTCGGAGAGCACCAGGATGCCGGCGGCAGTGGTCTGGCCGATGAGCTTGACCCAGGCCGGCAGGGGCCGGCGGTCATCCCACAAGCCCAGGAAGGAGGCCAGCGTGGCGCCCAGCACGATGCTGAGCAGTTGGCTGATGTTGTAGCGGTCCTCGAAGGCCAGCAGGGCGATGACGAACGCCAGATAGATGGCCAAACCACCCAGCCGTGGGATAGGGGTGGTGTGCACCTTGCGGGTGGAAGGCTGGTCCATAAAGCCCAGGCGTGGGGCCAGCCGGCGGAAGAGCGGCGTACTGCCGGCGGCAACCATCAGCGCGGTCAGAAAGATCAGCATGTACAGCTTGATGGAGGACATGGATCAGCCTCCCAAGGACTGCCGCAACTGCTGGATGAGCTGTTGGAGGGGGTCCCGCTCCTGCGCCGGCGCCAGGGGCAGGGCACGCTCCGCATACTCCAGCGAGCGGGTGATGTCCCCGACCTGCTGGTAGAGCAGGGCCAGGTTGCGCAGGCTGATATAATCCTCCGGGGCGATGCTCACGACGTACAGGTTCTCCTGGATGGCCTCCTGCACGCGTCCCATCCGGGCGTAGGCATAGCCCAGGGCGCTGTGCGCCTGCACCAGCTCCGGCTCCAGCGCCAGTGCCTGGCGGTATGCCTCGACGGCTTTGTCCCACTGCTCCCAGGCCAGATAGACATCCCCCATCAGCAGGTAGGTCTGGCTGAATTCGGAATCGAGGGCCAGCGACTGCTGGTATTTCTGCATGGCCTCGTCATAGCGTCCCATGTAGTAGTACACCAGGCCCCACTCGTTGAAGAGGCCGGCGTTGTGCGGGCTGAGTCGTGTGGCCTGTTCGTAATAGCGGAGCGACTGCTCAAAGCGCTCCTGGCGCTTGGCGGGGTCCTCGGTCATCTGCGCCCACAGGCGGTACAGCCGGCCGAGGTTGGCCGTGTGGTCGGTGTTCAGCGGATTGAGCCTCTGGGCCGTTTGCAGGGTTTCCAGGCTCTGCGTGATCAGGCTGTCGCGCGCCGCAGGGTCCGTCAGGTTCTCCGCTTTCTGAAGCTGTGCCCGTCCGAGGAAAAGGTAATAGTAATCCTGGCGAGGGGTCAAATCAATGGCCTTCTGATAGTATGCGATGCTGGCATCCCACTGCTGGAGCGATTCCGCCCGTTTCCCCTGTTTGAAGTAGACATCCGCCTGGATGACGTTCATGTTGGTGTTGACCAGCGCCAGGAAGGCCAGGGGGAAGAGCACCAGGCCGGCCAGGGCCGACACGGCGCTGTATTTGCCCCAGCCGAGGTTCGGCGAGGCTTCCTTTGCCTCAAACAGTAAGGCGGTGGCCAGCAGGAACATGACCAGGAAGACAGCGGTATAGGGCACGATGATGTGGTTGGCCGGGTCCGCCGCGTACGGGACGAGCCGGCCGGCATGCCACACGATCAGCGGGATACACAGTACCGCGGTGATGACGAGATATTCCAGCGCGTAGGTCAGCCAGCGCGTCGAGGGCCCCCGGGATAGGTCTCGATGCAGGGTCAATCCGCCGGCCACGCTCAACATGCCGCCCACCAGCCAGGTCAGCACGAATAATCCCAGGATGCCGTACGAGGTCTCGAACTGCGCCGGCCCCCGCACGATGGCGGTCAGGGAGCGGGCAATGATGGTCAGGGGGGAGTAGTCGCCGGCCTGGTTCGTGATGTAGTCATAGCCGCAGATGACGAGGATGAGGGCCGCGATGAGCGAGAAGGCGATGACGTATATGTGCCCGGAACTGGGCGGCTCGGCCGGCCGGGCGGGGGGCTGTTTGCCGCCCTTGCGCTTGGCGCTCGCCGGCGCGGGGGCCGGCGCCGGCACGGAGGCTTCCAGCGGGATGCGGTGCCGGTGCAGGGCGACCAGCAGGCCGGCCAGCGCCCAGAAATGGACGCGCGTGGAGGCGATGGCGATGCCGAAGTGGATTTCCACGAAATGCCCGACGATGGCCGCCAGCAGGGCGATGAGCAGGAGCCGTTGGCCGGCCGGCAGTGCCTCGCCTGTCGCGCGATGCCGCGGCGCGGCGGCCGCCCAGGTGAGGTAGGCGATGATGCCCAGGATGAAGCCGGCGGCCAGCCCCACGCCGGCCAGGCGCCAGCTCCGCTCCACGAGCCAGGGGATGAGCACGCCGGCCAGCGCGCCGGCCAGGCTGGCGCCGATGAACAGCCGGCGCTGGGCCGGCCCTTCCAGCAGGCCCAGCCATTTCATCCCATAGTAAAAGATACTGCCGAAAAGGAAGATGTACGCCAGAAAACCGATGACGCCGGTCGTCACCAGCGCGTCGAAGGTCTCGTTGTGCGAGCGGTCAGGGGAGGCGTTGCGCGCCTCATAGTGGGCCAGCTCGGGCGGGTAGACCTGATTGTAGGCGACCCACATGGATTCGGGCCCGTAGCCGATGATGGTGCGGCCGGCGTCCCGTCCCAGCAGATCCACCACCCCTTCCCAGATGAGGGTGCGCACCCTGCCTGTGCCGCTTTCCATCTCGAAGACCTGTCCCAGCCGGCCGATGTACGGCCAGGAGCGGAGCGGCGCCAGCGGCGAGTGGGGCAGGTTGAAGACCACCAGGAAGGCGAGGCCGAACAGGGCCTGCATCAGCCAGCTCAGCCACAGCCAGCGCTGGCCGCGGCGCATGATGGCCAGCAGGCCGAAGGCCGGCAGGCCGCCCACCGGCAGGGTGACCAGTGCCGTGCCGGCGGCGCGCGCCACCTCGTCTGCCCGGATGGGAGAGGTGTCGGGATGGCGCTGGCGCAGGGCGATGAGGCCCAGCAGGACGAAAACATAGAGGCCGGCGAGCAATCCCAGCCAGGGCCCCCGGCTCTGGGTGAAGAAGATGGTCAGGAGCTGCGCCACCAACACGGCCATATAGGCGCCGGTCTGCACCGCGTGCGCCAGGGACCCCTTCTCCTCGTCCATGAGCAGGGCGAAAGAGCGGATCAGCCGCTCCAGGGTCAGGAAGAAGGCCATGAGGAGATAGGCGGCGACGAAGATGGCGTTGCCCATGTTAGAGGCGACGCGGGTGGTGACATCGCCGCCCCAGGGCAGGGGATCGCGTTGATAGTGCTGGAGGATACCGTAAATGGCGATGGGCAGGCTGGTCAGGACAACGGTGTTGATAAAACGGTCCACCTGCTCCCGCCGGCGCAGGTGGGTCAGCACCATCAGGAAAATGAAGATGTAGGAAAAGGTCGAGTACGTGCCCTGCAGGCGCTGGTAGGAGCCCCACAGGCTGGTGTACGGCACCAGGGAGAAGATCGTGCTGATGATATAGGCGATGACCAGGGCAAGGGTGGGCAGGGCCAGCGGCGTAGCGCGCAGGCGGTCCCAGAGGCCGGCCAGCCCGGAGGGGCCGGCTGTCTCTCCTTCTGCGGAAGAGGGGCGGCCGGCGTGCAGGAGGCCGTCAAAGGTCTTGACCAGCCAGGCGGCGGCCATGACCAGGGCGATGGAGCGCACCAGGCTGATCTTATCCGGCTCGAAGACGCGATCGGAATAGACGTTGAAGAAGAGCGGCGCGGTGACGAGCGCTAACAGCCAGCCGGCTTCCAGCAGATGTTCGCAGAACCTGCCGATCACACTTTGCTTCATATCCTCATTCCCCAACCTCGGATAGGAAAAATCTTACCCCAAGTGGGGGGAAAAATCAAATGGGAAAGGCGTTGCTCCGGGGCCAGGAACGTGTCTCCAGGGCGGGGAATATGCTATAATGCCGGCAGAAGTTGGTAGGTGGAATAAGGAGAGCTTGCGATGGAAGCGCTTACTTTGCCGGCGGTTCTTTTGCGACTGCTGGTGGTTTTCCTGCTGATCCTGACCAACGGCTACTTCACTGCCATGGAGTTCGCGCTGGTGGCGGTGCGCCGCACCCGCATTGCCCAGCTCTCGGCGGAGGGCAACCGTTCCGCGCAGTTGGTGAGCCGCCTGCTGGACAATCCGGACCGCTTTATCGCCGCCTCCCAATTGGGCATCACCATGGCCAGCCTGGCGCTGGGTTGGGTGGGGGAGAGCACCATGGCGGCCATCATCGAGCCGCCCCTGCGCGCCCTGGTGGGCCGCTGGAGCGCGGCAGTGGCCAACACTGTCGGTACCGTGCTGGCGTTCGCGCTCATCACCTATTTGCATATCGTGCTGGGTGAGCAGGTTCCGAAAGGGGTGGCACTGCGCTATGCGGAGCGCACTTCGCTGGCTGCCGCTCCCCTGATGGATATTTTCTTCCGGGTGTTCCGCCCCTTTATTGTCCTGCTGGATTCTTCGGCGCATATAGTGCTGGGCTGGCTGGGCGCCGGCCTGCCGGCCGGCCATCGGATGGCCATGACCGTGGAAGAACTGCGCATGGTCATCGAGGAGAGCCAGCGCGAGGGCCTGCTGGAAGCGGAGCTGGAGGACATGGTCCAGCGGCTACTGCGCTTCGGCGACCGGCCCGTGCGGGAAGTCATGATCCCCCGCACCGAGATTCAAGCGGTGGAGAAAAGCGCCACGCTGGAGCAGGTACTGCACCTGTTCGTGAACAGCCGGCATGCCCGCTTCCCCGTCTATGAGGGCAGTCTGGACAACATCGTCGGCATCATCGCCATGAAAGATGTCCTGGCGGCGGTGGCACTGGGCCAGGTGGAGCGCAGTAGCTCCATCGAGCCGCTCATCCGGCCGGCCTTCTGCGTCCCGGAGTCGCGCAAGGTGGGGACGCTCTTCTCCGAGATGCGCGAACGCCATATCCAGATGGCGGTGGTGCTGGACGAGTACGGCGGCACCGCCGGCATCGTTACCTTGGAGATGCTGACCGAGGAGATCATGGGGGAGATCAGCGAGGAATGGGCGGTTACCGAGCCGGCGCTGGAGCCGCTGGGGTCTCACACCTTCCGCGTCGATGCCCAGCGCCGCATCGAGGAGATCAACGAGGAGCTGGGGCTGAACCTGCCGGAGTCGGAGGATTACGAGACGCTGGCCGGCTTCATCCTCTATCATCTGCAGGCCATTCCGAAGGAGGGACAGACCTTCCGCTATCAGGACATCGAGTTTACGATTGTGGAGATGGAGGGACTGCGCATCGAGACGGTGGAGATCACGACGCGCGCCGGCAGTCAGGGGCCGGCGACTCCCGCCAATCCGCCGGATAGGTAGCCCCTGTGTCGGATGCGAGCATCATCAAATTAAGAAAGGACCCCGACGATGAAACTGATGTGTCTGGTGGACAATGCGGTGCTTTCCCTCTCCTCGTTCTGGGGGGAGCATGGGCTGGCGGTGCTGGTGGAGTCGCGGGATGGGCGGGTGCTGATGGATACCGGCGCCAGCGCGGCGGTCTTCCTGCATAACCTGGAGGCCGCCGGCATCGAGCCAGGGACCATTCGGGCGCTGGTCATCAGCCACGGACATCATGACCACACGGGCGGGCTGGCGGCACTGCTGGAGCGCCGGCCGGGCATGCCCCTGTATGCCCATCCCGACATCATGACCGAGCGCTTCTCCCAGAAAGAGGGGAAATTGCGCTCCATCGGGATGAAGATGCCGCCGGAGGAGCTTCGCCGGCAGGCCGACCTGCGCCTGAGCGCCAAGCCGCAGGAGATTCTGCCCGGCATCTGGACCACCGGCGAGATCACCGGACGGAGTGAGCCGGAGGGCCGCAGTCCCCATCATGTCCTGCGGGGCGAGGCCGGCCTGGTGCCGGACCCGTATCGGGACGATATGTCCTTAGTGCTGGAGACGGAACAAGGGCTGGTGCTGGTGTGCGGATGCTGTCATGCCGGCCTGCTCAACACCCTGAACCATGTGGAGCAGGTGTTCGGGCGCCCGGTGGTGGCCATCTTCGGCGGCACCCATCTGATCAGCGCCGATGCCGCGCATTTGGAGCGGGTGGGCCGGCGGTTGCGGGAGATGCCGGCGCTGAAGGCGGTCTACCCGAACCACTGCACCGGGGAGCGGGCCTTGTTCCATCTGATGAATGTGCTGGGGCCGGATATGGTGCATGGGTGGCCGGCGGGGAGCACCCTCGACCTGGAGCCGAGCGTCTGAACAGGGCCTGGGAGAGGCAAGGCCGTCCCAACGCCCCTGACCCTCCTCATTGCCCGATTCCCTGGGATATGCTAGAATGCGGCACACCTGGCGCGCCTGGGGCGCTCTGCCGGGGTTATTATAATCGGCCCCAGGCGGGCATCCATGCAGTGAGGAGATACAGCCGTGAAATTCCGAGAAGCCCTTCAGGATGGACGAGTTCTCATCGCCGATGGGGCCGCCGGCACGCTTCTGCAGGCCGCTGGCCTGCCCGCCGGCATGGCGCCCGAAGAATGGAACGTGCTGGAGCCGGCCAAGATCGAGGCCATGCACCGCTCCTACCTGGAGGCCGGCGCCCGCATTATCTTGACCAACACCTTCGGCGGCAACCGACACAAGCTGGCCCGCATGAAGAAGGAGTCGGAGCTGGAGCGCTTCAATCGGGCCGCAGTGGAGATCGCCCGGCGCGCCGCGGAGCCTTTTGGCGCCTGGGTGGCCGGCGACATGGGGCCTACCGGCGAGCTGTTGGCACCGCTGGGGAACCTGTCCTTTGACGAGGCGCGGCGCGCCTATGCGGAACAGGCCGGCATCCTGGCGGACGCCGGCGTGGATCTGCTGGTCATCGAGACGATGAGCGATCTGGAAGAGGCCCGGGCGGCCGCCCTGGGCGCTCTGGAGGCGACGGACCTGCCAGTGGTCGTGACCATGAGCTTTGACACCCGGGGGCGCACCATGATGGGCGTTACCCCAGAGCGGTTTATGGAAGCGCTGTGGCCGCTGGGCCTGACAGCCATTGGCGCGAACTGCGGGCGCTCGCTGGAGGAGAACCTGGAGGTGCTGCGCCGGCTGAGGGAGGCCAATCCGGCGGCGCGCTTATGGATCAAGCCGAACGCCGGCCTCCCGCGCCTGGACGGTGAGCGCGTGGTATATGATGTCACGCCGGAGCAGTTCGCCGAATTCGCCCTGAAATTCCGCGCGCTGGGCGCACAGGTCATCGGCGGATGCTGTGGCAGTACGCCGGCACATATCGCCGCCGTGGCCCGCGCCCTGCAGAGCGTCGCTACGTCCGCTTCGGAGTGATGGGAAAGGGTATGGCCGGCGTTCTCTCGACCCAATACTCCTATCAGTTTACCCGCCGGAACCTGTATTACCGCTTCCTGCAGTGGATCATCCGCGCGCTGATCACCCTGCTGGCGCGTCTGCGGGTGGAGGGACTGGAGAACCTGCCGCGCCAGGGCCCGCTTATCCTGGTGACCAATCATCTGCACTGGCTGGACCCACCGGTCATCTTCTGCGTCCTGCCGGTGCGCACCACTGTGCTGGCCGCGGAGAAGTGGGAATCGCATCCTTTTGTGGGCCGGCTGTTCAAATCCATCAATGCCGTGTTCATCCGGCGCGGCGAGGCGGATATCGGCGCCCTGCGCAAGGTACAGCGGCTCCTGGAGCAGGGCGCCATCGTGGGCATCGCGCCCGAGGGCACGCGCAGTAAGACCGGCGGATTGCAAAAGGGCAAGGGCGGCGCGGCTCTGCTGGCGCTTCGGACGGGGGCCACGCTGGTGCCGGTGGTGGCGTACGGCCAGGAGAAGGTGTTTCGCGAACTGCGGCGTTTCCGCCGGGCGGAGATCGTGGTGCGGGTGGGACAGCCATTCAAGCTCCGGCCGCTGGGGGAGGGGAATCAAAGCCGGCAGATCGATGCCCTGACCGAGGACATCATGCTGCGCATCGCCAGGCTTCTGCCGCCCGAGTATCGGGGCATTTACCGGGATAAAGTGCCGGAGGATGGGGCCGGCACGCCCACCTGACTGTACCCGCTGAAACGATATAGGGCCATTTCCCCTTGGGAAATGGCCCCACATTGGTGGCGGCGACTGGACTCGAACCAGTGACCCAACGATTATGAGCCGTTTGCTCTGCCAACTGAGCTACGCCGCCTTCAGGTAGCGGGGGTTGGATTCGAACCAACGACCTTTGGGTTATGAGCCCAACGAGCTGCCACTGCTCCACCCCGCAACGTTTTCGCCCTATATTATACCGGCCTGTCGAATAAATGTCAAAAACACGAGGGGTAATGTTGAAACAGCTTGCCGGCAGGGACAGCGTCAGCCCCGGCACAGGTGATAGTTGTCCAGATGTCAAGCTGGTATGATGGTCTGGCCTGCAAAAGTTGCGGGATCGGCGCCGGCGCGTTATAATGCGCGTACAACATCCTAACCGACTGCACTCTCAAAGGAGCGAACCATGTCCTCTCGACCGATGCGCAACATCCTGGTGACCGGCGCCTGCGGCCAGATCGGTTCGGAATTGACCATGGCCCTGCGGGAGCGCTATGGAAACGAGCACGTGGTGGCCGCCGGCCACCGCACCCCACCCCCCGACGATGTGCGAGATTCCGGCCCCTTCGTATCCTTGGACGTGACGGATCGCCAGGCCCTTGAGGAAGTGGTGGCGCAGTACCACATTGACACGATCTATCATCTGGCCGCGGTGCTGTCGGCCGCCGGCGAACAGAAGCCCGACCTGGCCTGGCGCGTCAATATGACCGGCTTGTATAATGTGCTGGAAGTGGCCCGCACCCACGGGCTGGCGCGGGTGTTTTGCCCCAGCTCCATGGCGGTCTTCGGCCCCAGCACGCCGAAGGATAACACGCCCCAGGAGACCATCCTGAGCCCGACCACCATGTACGGCATCACCAAGGTCGCCGGCGAGCTGTTAGGCAATTACTACGTGCATAAGTTCGGGGTGGACGTGCGCGGACTGCGCTATCCGGGCATCATCAGCCATAAGACGCCGCCGGGCGGCGGCACGACGGATTACGCCGTGGCCATCTTTTACGACGCCGTGAAGTACCGCCGCTACACCTGCTTCGTGCGGGAGGACACGGTGCTTCCCATGATGTACATGCCGGATGCCATCCGGGCGGCCATCGAGTTGATGGAGGCCGATTTTCGCCGGCTGACGCGCCACGCCGATTACAATATCACCGCCATGAGCTTCTCCGCCGGCGAGCTAGCCCGCGAGATCCGGAAACACATCCCCGACTTCGTCTGCGAGTTCCAGCCGGATTTCCGCCAGGCCATCGCCGATTCCTGGCCGCGCTCCATTGACGACAGCGTGGCGCGCGCCGATTGGGGGTGGCGGCCGGCCTATGATCTGCCGGCCATGACCGTGGATATGCTGAACGCCCTGCAGGCCCGCTATCGGCAGGGCCAACTGTGAAGCCGGCTTTTGCCGCAAGGAGGAATGCTATGGCTGATAAACTCGATTTCATCCGAGAGGAAATGGAACGGTTGCGGAACGAGGGTCTGCTCATCACCATCCGCCGCATGGACACGCCGCCCGGCGCCTGGATGGTGGTGGACGGGCGCAGGGTGCTGAACTTCTGCACCAACAACTACCTGGGTCTGGCGACGCATCCCCGCCTGAAAGAGGCGGCCATCAAGGCCATCCAGGAATGGGGCGCCGGCCCGGCCGCAGTGCGCTCGATCGCCGGCACCCAGCGCCTGCACCTGGAGCTGGAAGAGCGGCTGGCCCGTTTCAAGGGGGTCGAGGCGGCGCTCTACGTCCAATCCGGCTTCTGCGCCAACCAGGCCGCCATCCCACCCCTGGTGGGGCCGGAGGACGTCATCTTCTCCGACGAGCTGAACCATGCCAGCATTATTGACGGGTGCCGGCTGTCCCGCGCCAAAATCGTGGTCTATAAGCACTGCGACCCCCAGGACCTGGAAGAAAAGATCAAGGAGCATCTGCCCAATTACCGCCGCGGCCTGCTGGTGACCGACGGCGTGTTCAGCATGGACGGCGACATTGCCCCGCTGGACAAGCTGTACGAGGTGGCGGAGAAGTACGGCCTCATCACCATGGTGGATGATGCCCACGGCGAGGGGGTGCTGGGGCGCGGCGGGCGCGGCATCGTGGACCATTTCGGCCTGCACGGCAGGTTCGATATCGAGATCGGCACCCT
>JAPWUQ010000083.1 GCA_028275445.1 Anaerolineae bacterium
GGATGCGCCGGTGGAATGCGAGCGGTGCGGGAAGCAGAACGCCCGGCGCCTGCTGTCGCGCATTGCGGCGGTGCGCCGCGGGGACGGTGCCGGCGCGGGCGGCGGAGGATGCGCCGGCTGTAGCTCCGCAAACTGCAGTACCTGCGGGCGTTGAACATTCTTCTCTGAGGAGGAACTTTCCATGACAGGACCCAGGGCCAAGGTGGTTCATTACACACGGGTGCCGGCGCAGGAATTCGGCGACGAAGCCCCCGGCGTCACCATCCGCTGGCTGATTGACGAGGAACATGACGGCGCGCCGTATTACGCCATGCGGCTGATCGAGGTGGCGCCCGGTGGACATACTCCCCGTCATGCCCATCCCTTCGAGCACGAGAACTTCATCCTGGAGGGGAAGGGCCGGCTCCTTATTGGCGAGACCTGGCACGAGGTGGGGCCAGGGGATGTGGCATTCGTCCCGCCGGGAGTGGAGCACACGTACGAGAACGCCGGCGACGGGCCGTTCAAGTTCCTCTGCTCCATTCCTGTGACGAGCATCCTATCCGGAAAGCGGTAAAGCGCTATCCGAAGCAGGCCGGCAAAAAGAACAGGGCACCCTAATCGGGTGCCCTGTTTGTGGTTTTCGCAGAGGATAGGCGGCGAAAGGCTCAATCCTCGCCGCAGGAGCAGGCGATTTTCTCGCTCTTTTTGGAGCTCTCGCCGGCGCTCTCCTTTTTGTGCCCGTTGCCGTTGTCCTTGATCTCGCCGGGCACCGCAGTGGGCGACTTCGCCCGATGATCCGTGCAGTACCAACCCGAACCCTTGAACACAATTCCCACAGGCTGGAAGACGCGGCGCACCGTCCCATCGCACTCCGGGCAGTGCGTCAAAGGAGGCTCGGAGAAACTCTGTTGACGCTCGAACTGCAGCCCGCACTGGTCGCATTGATATACGTAGGTTGGCATAGCCATCACCTCCCTGTCATGACAGGATGTCGTGATGCATCACGTACGTTCCTGCATTGGACTATTATAGCACTTTGGGCAGGAATCTGGCAAATTTCTGCGTTCGCCATCACCTTGTTAACTTTCTTGACAATTCGCCGCTCTGCGGTATAACGGCTGTCGGAACGCCGGCACTATCACCCACATCATTCAGGAGGAAGTATGCTGCACATTCGCGTCCTGCATTCGCCCGGCTGTGCTTCCACTCCGAAAGCCATGGAAAATCTGCGCCAGGTGCTGGAGGAGCTGGGGGTTCAGGCGGAGATCCAAGAGATCGTGATGGAAGCGGATATGGACCCCGCGGAATGGCGCTATTTCGGCTCTCCCACCATCCGTATCAACGGGGTTGACGTGGACCCGTACGCCGAGAAGCGCACCGATTACTCGCGAGGTTGAAGGACCTATCTCACCGGCGAAGGGTTCGCCGGCTGGCCTGATAAGGAGATGCTGCGCGCCGCCGTCCTGCGGGCGCTGGAACGCGGCTGATCACCGGTTCGCCGGCCGCGCCGCATTATGCGGCGTTGGCCGGCTCCACATCTCTGCCCTCCAGGCGCAGGGAAATACTGCGCGACGTCCCATCCTCTCCCATGGTGATGCCGTAAATCGTGTCCGCCGCCTCCACCGTGCCGCGGTTGTGCGTGATGACGATGAACTGCGTCTGCCCCGATAGGCTTTTCAGCGCCTCGCGGAAGCGCCCCACATTCGCCTCATCCAGCATGGCGTCCACTTCATCCAAGAAGCAGAAGGGGGTGGGGCTGACCTTCAGGATGGCGAAGATGAGCGCCGCGGCGGTGAGCGCCCTCTCGCCGCCGGAGAGCAGGGCCAGGCTCTGCTGGCGCTTGCCCGGCGGCTGGGCGATGATATCCACACCGGTGATGCTCAGGTTATCGGGCTCGGTGAGCACCAGCCGGGCCGAACCCCCTCCGAAGAGGGCGGAGAAGAACTGTCGGAACTGGGCATTGACCGCCCGGAAGGTCTGCATGAAATCGGCCTGCATGATCTCGTCCAGCTCGCTGATGATCGCCCGCAGGGAGCGCGAGGCCTGCTCCAGGTCGGCCACCTGTTCGGTGAGGAAGGTGTAGCGCTGGAGCAGAGAGGAATATTCCTCCGGGGCCTCGGGGTTCACCGCACCCAGCCGGCGAATCTGCGCCCGCAGTTGCCGAATTTCCTCCTCTAACCCCTCGGGCAGTTCCGGCACCGCCGGCAGGGCGGAAACCAATGTGCCCAACGGCAGTGGCGCCTGCTCCGCAAGCCCCTCTACCGGCTCCAGCTCCACCAGACCCAGCTCTTCTTCGATTTGTCGGTGCAGGGCGCGGACATGCTCTTCCTTGCGCTGGTATTCCAGGCTGGCCTGGGCGTAGAGGCTCTCCGCATCATGGAGCTGGCGGCGCCGGCGCTCTTCCTCGACCATCAGGGCCTGCAGGGCGCGCTCCAGCTCCATCAGGCGCCGTTCCATGGGCTGGACCTGGGCATCAATATCCGCCAGGCCCGCCTGCAGTTCGTGCCGGCGCGCATCCGCAGTCCGCCGGCGCTCCTCCAGCTCCTGCATCTGTCCCTCCAGCTCATGCAGGCGGCGCTCCTTGCCCTCGATCTGCTGATGCGCCTGGGACAGCATGGATTGGAAGTTCCGCAGGAGCTGAAGCTGGCTGTCCCGCCGGGAGGCCGCGGAGGCCAGCGCGGCGCGCAGGGTGTTGAGCTGATTGACCAGCTCGTCATCTACAATGCCGGCACGCGCCGCATCCAACTGCTGGAGCTGTTCCTCCAGGGCGCGCTGACGCTCCTCGAGCTGGCCGGCCTCCTGCGCAAGCTGGGCGCGCCGCGCTGTCGTGGCTTCCACCTCTTTGCGCGACTGCGCGATCAAGCGTCCATGCCATTCGATTTCCTGCGAAAGCCGGTCCTGCTGACGGAGGAGCTCCGCGATGCGCGCCTCCAGGTCCACCTGCTGGCGCTGGCGTGCGGCCAGCTCGCGCTCCAGGTCCTGGGCGGTCTGGCGGTGGCGCGCTTCAGCGCGCTGGCTTTCTTCCAATTCGCGGGTCAGGGAGGCCACCTGCTCTTCGACGGCGGCGATTTGGCCGGGCAGTTCCCGCCACTCGCGCTCGCGGGCCAGCATGCCGGCCTGGCGCTCGCCGGCGCCCGCCCCGCCGGTGACGCTCCCGCTGGAGCGGACGATCTCGCCGGCGCGCGTGACAATGGTGAAACTGCCGCGCAGGCGCTCCATCACCCGGCGGGCGGTTTGCAGGTCCTCCACCACCAGGGTGCGGTTCAGGAGCAGGTCCACCGCCGGCCGCAGGCGGGCATCGTACTGCACCAGCTCAGAGGCCAGCCCGATCACGCCCGAGGCGGCCGGCACCTCCAGGGCGGCCGGCGGCCGCAGGGTGTCCAGGGGCAGAAAGGTCGCCCGGCCCCCCTGCACGCGCTTCAGGTGCTCGATGGCCTTCTCGGCCACTTCCCAGCGTTCGACGATGATGTCCTGCAGGTGACTGCCGAGGGCGGTTTCCAGCGCCCTCTCCAGCTCTGCCGGCACAGTAATATGGGATGCGACCGGGCCCAACACGCCGGCGATGCGCGCCTGCATGACCGAGCGCACGCCGGCGTAGAACCCTTCCATCTCCTCACGGGTGCGCGCGAGGATATCCCGGCGGGCCTGCAGATGCGTCAACTGCCTGCGGGCCTCATCCAGGCGCTTCTCGATCGTCGGGCGCTGTCGCCGGACCTCCTCCGCCTTTTCCAGGGCAGATTGGCGCTGGGCCTGCAGGACCGCGGTGGCTTCCTGCCAGGTCTCCAGCTCCTGGCGCAGGGCGCGCAGTTCCCTCTCCCGCTGGCCGATTTCCTCCTGGCAGGCGGCAATATGCTCCTGATGCCGGCGCTGTTCCTCCTGCAGTTCCTGCCGGCGCTCATCCAGTTGGGTCATGCGGTTGCGGCAGTCCGCCAGCCGCGTGGCGACCTGGAAGGCCTCTTCGCGCGCCGCCGCAATGGCGGCGTTGAGACGCTGTCGCTCCTGCTGGAGGGCCTGCACCTGCTGTTCGACCTCGGCGGCCGCCGCGAGCTGAGCCTGATATTCCTGTTCGAGCGCCCCCAGCTCCTCCTGGGCGCCGGCGATGCGTTTCTCATGCTCCGCGGCGCTGGCCCGCAGGGCGATGATGTCCTGCAGAAGGGCCTCGCGCTGGACCTCCATCTGCCGCCGGCGTTCCTCCCAGACGGCCAGCTCCCGCTCCAGGGCTTCCAGCTCCGCGTGCAGGCGGGTGCTGTCCCCATGCCGCTGGCTCAACTGCTCGCGCAGGGCGGCCTGCTCCTGGCGCAAGGCGTCCATCTGCTCTTCGATTTGCTGGAGCGCCTGCTGGCGGGCATCCCGCAGTTCCGTCTGCCGGCGGAGCGCTTCCTGCGCCTGCTGTAACGCCTGCTCTGCCAGGAACCACTGATGACCGTACCAGACGCGCAGTAGCTGGCGCAGTCGGTCCTGCAGTGACGCGTACTGCTCCGCCCGCTCCGCCTGCTTCTGCAGGACCTGCAGGCGTGGGGTAATTTCGGAGAGGATATCTTTGATCCGCAGAAGGTTTTCCTGCGTGGCTTCGAGCTTGCTGAGCGCTTCGGCGCGCTTCATCTGGTGGATGGTGATGCCGGCGGCCTCCTCAAACAGGATGCGCCGCTCCTCCGGGCGCAGGGCCAGCGCGGCATCGATCAGGCCCTGACCAATCACTGTGTAGGAACGCCGCGCCAGGCCGCTCCGTCCCAACAATTCCATGACATCGCGCAGGCGCACACGGTTGCCGTTGATGAGGTACTCGTTCTCCCCTGATCGGTACGCCCGGCGGGTGATGCTGACCTCACTGTATTCCAGGGGGAGCCAGCCGCTGGAATTGTCCAGCGTCATCGTGACCTGGGCCATGCCGGCGCGCGGCCGCTGGGCACTGCCGGAGAAGATCATATCCTCCGTGCGCTTGCCGCGCAGGAGGCGGTAGCTCTGCTCGCCCAGCACCCAGCGCACCGCATCAGCGATGTTCGATTTGCCGCTTCCATTCGGGCCGACAATGGCGGTGATGCCGTCGAAGAACAGAAACTCGGTTCTGGCGGCGAAGGATTTATAGCCCTGCAGTTCCAGCCTTTTCAGGCGCATGGGCGCCTCCGGCGGGCGGAATAGGTCTCCAGGGTACATATCGGCGCGGGCCGGCAACAGCCGGCGTAGGCATGCAACCCGTGCATCTTATCCCTCTTTCCCGGACACCGCGTCCCAGGGCGGAAGAGGGGTCAAGTCTTCCAGACGGTGCACATCCTGGAGATGCTCGAGCGCCTGTGCGGCGGCCTGCTTGGCGGCGGCCTGCTTGCTGTGACCCTGCCCGCGGCCGGCGCAGACCGGCCCGACGTACGCCTCCACCACGAACTGTTTGGCGTGGTCCGGGCCGAACTCGGCGATGGTCTTGTAACGCGGGGTGATCTGGAAGCGCGCCTGGGTCAGCTCCTGAAGCTGACTGCGCACGTCCTTGCTCAGCGCGCGGGTGAGCAACTGCTGGGTGGCCTGCTGGATCAGCGGGGTGAGGAACCGCGCGGTGACCTCATACCCCTGGTCCAGGTACAGGGCACCGATGAACGCCTCGAAGGCGTTGCAGAGGGTGGCCGGCCGCGATCTCCCGCCGCTCTCCTCCTCCCCCTTCCCCAACAAAAGATACTCGTCCAGGTGAATCGCCTGGGCAAAGGACGCCAGCGTCTCGCGCCGCACAATGGCGGCGCGCAGATTGGTCAGCTCCCCCTCGCGGAACTCCGGGAAGCGGTGATAGAGGTATTCGGCGGTGATGAGGCTGATGACCGCATCCCCGAGGAACTCCAACCGTTCGTTATCCTCTGCGGAGAAGTCCGGATGTTCGTTCAGGTATGAGCTGTGGGTCAGGGCGCGCTGTAAGAGCGTGTAGTCTTGAAACGTGATGCCGGCAATGGTGCGCGGCGGTCGTTGCGATGCCATGCGCTTTCCCTCTTGGGCCTGCAAACTTGCACCGCATTATATCACAGACCGGCACACGGCTCAAAATCCCCGCCCTATCTCAGGTGACAGCCGCCGGCCCCATTTCACCGCCGCTCCCAGGTGCTGGGATCCAGGAGGGTCTCGTCGGAGACAGTGACACTGCGGATGGCGGCTTTCAGCTCGGGCGAGAGCGGGCCGCGGCCGGCATATTCCACCGCCCGCTGTAAGTTGCGAAGCTTGCCCGTCCCCACCAGCGCCGTGCTGATGCAGGGATTATCCAGGACATAGCGGAAGGCCGCTTCCGGGAGGGACTCGCATTCCGTCTGCACGATGGCCTCCAGCCGGCGCGCCGCCTCCCGCAGTTCCGCCAGGCCATCCGGCAGGGCCGCATAGCGCGGCGTGAGCACCCCCTTCAGCAGTACGGAGCGCACCATGACGCCGATCCTCTTCTCATACGCCAGGGGCAGTACCTCCGCCTCCAGCCGGCGGTCCAGCATATTGTACGCCACCTGGATCACGTCGTAATGGCCGTCCAGCACGGCGGTCATCGGCGCTTCCACGCCGTACACCGTGGCGCCCAGGAAGCGCGCTTTGCCGGCGCGCTGGGCTTCCTCCAGCTCCCGCAGGACCTCGCCGCGCTCGAGGACCTCCTGCGTGGCGCTGTGAATCTGCAGGATGTCAATCACGTCCGTCTGCAGGGCGCGCAGGCTGGTCTCGATGGACTCGCGGATGGCGCGGCGCTGTTCCGCCGTGGAGAGGCCGCGGTCGGTATAATGGTACACCTTGGTGGCCAGGATATACTCATGGCGCCGGCCCTTCAGCGCCCGCCCGATGATCTCCTCGCTCTCCCCGTACGCCCGCGCCGTGTCAATCAAATTGATGCCCATATCCAGCGCGGCGTGCAGGAGCGCATGGGCCTCTTCCTCGGAAGGGCGCTCCAGCCCGCCGGCCGTCGGGATGCCATAGGGCATGCCGATCTCCACCGCGCCCAGAGAAATCTCGGACACCCGCAGGCCGGTGCGCCCCAGCAGGCGGTAGTTCATGTTGCCCCTCCTATCTGGCGACCGCCACATCCCAGAAGCCGGCGGCCACCAGCTCCGCCCGCAGGCGCTCCTCCTGTTCCGGGCTGATGGGCGGCAGGGGCGGCCGGCCGGCGCCGCAGTCAAACCCGATCAGCTTCATCGCCGCCTTAAAGGCGGACATCCCGCCGCCGACCTGGAAGTACACGGTGATGAGGCGGTTGGCGCGCGCCTGCAGTTCCATCGCGCGGCGGACATCGCCGGCGTGGAAGGCGTTGTAGGCATCCACAAAGAGCCGCGGCACCAGGTTGTAGAAGGTGCCGATGGCGCCGTCGGCGCCCATGGCCTGCGCGGCGATCATCATCTCGTCGGGGCCCGAAACGACGTTCAGCCGCCGGCCGGGTATCTCCATCTGGATGATCTGCTGCATCTCGAAGAAGTTGTACGAGGTGAACTTCATGCCGGCCAGGGTGGGAATGGCCAGGCACAGCTCCCGGAAGAGCGCCGGCGAGACGTTCACCCCGGTGGCGCCGGGGATGTTATAGACATACAGCGGCAGGTCACAGGCCGCGGCGATGGCGGCGTAATAGCGCTGGATGCCCTCGAACCCGACACCGAAATAGGCCAGCGGTGGGATGGAGCTGATGGCGTCCGCGCCGGCCTCTTGCGCATGGGCCGCCAGCCGGCAGGCCTCGTCCGTGGTGATAGCGCCGACATGCACCACCACCGGCACCCGGCCGCGCACCTGCTGGACGACCGTCTCGGCCATGAGCCGGCGCTCCTCCTCCGTCAGCAAGAGGCCCTCCCCCGTGCCGCCGCAGACGTAGAAGCCCTGCACCCCCTGGCTGAGGAGAAACTCCACCAACTCGCGCACCACCGGCAAATTCACCCGCCCCTCCGCGTCATACGGCGTCACCAGCGCCGTTATGATGCCCGTCAAACGCAAGCTGCCCATCCTGACCTCCTCTGTATTAGGTATGGAGTTAGGTGACAGTCACCCTTCCTGCCGAGACCGCAGGGCGCGGCCAGGGTATGCGCCGGTATGCTCGCCTTCTTCCAGCACGACCTGCCCATTGACGAGGACGTAGCGAATCCCTTCCGGCGGCAGGTTGCCCTGCTCGTACGTGGCCCGGTCAATGACAGCGGCCGGGTCAAAGCAGGTGATATCGGCGAACCAGCCTTCCAACAGCAGGCCGCGCTGAGCCAGCCCCACGCGGCCGGCCGCCGCCCAGGTCATCTTGCGCACCGCCTCTTCCAGCTCCAGCACCCGCTCTTGGCGGACATAGCGGCCGAGGATGCGCGGGAAGGTGCCGTAGCCGCGCGGGTGCGGATGGCTCCCCACCAGCACGCCGTCGCTCCCCACGATCTGCTCCCGCCGGCGCAGGAGCGCCCGGAAATCCTCTTCCGTGCGGTAAGTGTGGTGCGCGATGGCCGGCACCGCCATACGCTCGGCGATGAGTAGGTCGGCGAGAAAGTCCGCCGGCTCCTGGCCGGCCAGCTTCGCCGCCTCCAGCACGTTTCGCCCGGCATAGCCCTGATTGGCCGGCGTGCGCACGCCGGCGATGTACAGCAGTTCCAGCCGCACGGCGCGCTCCTCCAGCTCGCGCGCCAGCAGTCGGCGGTTCTCGGGCCGGCGCAGGCGCTCGACCGCCTCCTCCACCGTGCCCTCCTGCACCCAGGGCGGCAGGATAGCGGACAGCAGGGTACAGCCGGCCAGGTAAGGATACGAATCATAGGTGATATCCAGCCGCTCCTGCCGCGCCCGGTCCATCAGCCGGTTGCCGATTTCGGCCGTCGTGTTGAAGTGCGAAATGTGTGTGCGCACCCCGGTCTGCCGGCAAACGGCGCAGGTCTCCTCAAAGGCCTCCTCGATATGCGCGCCGTAGTCGCGCATATGGGTGACGAAAAGCCCGTTATGCCGTGCCACCACCTGGCACAGGGCAATCAGCTCCGCGGTGTCGGCATATACCGCCGGCACATAGTACAGGCCGGTGGAAAGGCCGAACGCCCCCTGGCGCAGGCCCTGCTCCACCAGTTCGGCCATGCGGGCCAACTCCGCCGGCCCTGCCGTGCGCTTTTCCAGGCCCATCACCTCCATGCGCACGGCCCCATGCGGCACCAGGTAGGCCAGGTTCAGGGAGACGCGCCGGCCCAGACGGTTCAGGAATTCCCCCACGCTGGACCAATCCCAGTCAATGTCGAAGTCCCCGTTCAGGCCGGCCAGATACTCGCGCCAGAAGGGCATGTTGGCCGGCGATACCGGCGCGTACGAGATGCCGTCCTGCCCGATGATCTCGGTGGTGACGCCCTGACGGATTTTCGGCAGTGCCTCCGGCTGGGCCAGCCAGAAAATATCGGAATGGCTGTGCATATCCACAAAGCCAGGGCAGACTACCAGGCCGTCGGCCTTCAGCCGGCGGCGCGCCGGCGCCCCCTTCAGCCGGCCGATGGCCGCGATGCGGTCACCCTGCACGCCGACATCCCCCCAATAGCCGGGGTTGCCGGAGCCATCCACGATCCAGCCGCCTTCCAGGATGAGATCGAACATGGTACCGTCCTCTCACAGTTCTGCAAAGTGCTTCCAGCCGTTGACGCCGGCGGCGGCGCGGCCGGCGAACCATTCCAGCGCCAGGCCCGTGCGCGCTTTGTACGTCTCAGCCACCTCGGCCATGAAGCCGGTCTCCGCGCCGGCATCGAGCAAGGCGACGACACAGCCGCCCCAGCCGGCGCCTGTCAGCCGCGCGCCCAGCACCTCCGGTCTGCCGGCCAGCAGGTCGACGAGCACATCCACCTCCGCGCAGCTCGCCTCGTAGTCGTCGCGCAGGCTCTGATGGGATTCCAGCATATACCGGCCGAAGCGCCGGCCGTCCGATGCCCGCAGGGCGTCCGCCGATTCTATCACCCGCTGATTCTCCCGGATGACATGCCGGCAGCGCGCTCGCACGCGGAAGGTCTGTGTGGGTGTCAGGCGGTGATCCGCCGCCAGGCCATCCAGAAAGGCCGGCGAGAGATCGAGCTGGCGTAAGGCCGCGAAATCCGCTTCCTCGGGCAGGTGCTCTGCCAGGAAAGCATCCAGCTCTGCCGGCGCAAACCCCATCTGCTCCGCAGTTACGTCGCGCAGGTGGGTGATGGCCGGCCAGCGCCGTTGTAACAGGGCCACGCCCAGCTTACATTCCGCTACCCGCACGTTGTAGTCCGAGAGGGTGTTGGCGCGGCGCTTGCCGCTGTCACAGACCAGGATGGAGTACTGCGGGGGCAGGGGCACCCATTCGGTACGGTACTGCGTGGGCGGCACGCCGGCAGGCCGGCAGTCCAGGAACAGGGCATGCCCCCGCCGGCCCAGCACTGAGGTGAAATGGTCCATCACCCCGCCGCGCGTGCCCACGTACCATTCTGCCTGTGCGCAGAAATGCGCGAATTCCATGGGAGGCATGGAGCCATTGTTCAGGTCCAGCAGGGCCATGGCCGAGACGACGGTCAGGGCGGAGGAGGAGCTGAGGCCGGCGCCGATGGGCACCCCGAACGGCGCTTTGCCCACCACCAGGGCATCCATGCCGTGCGTTATCCCCAGAAGGCGCACCAGGGCCTGGGCCGGCCCTTTGACGTAGTTGGCCCAATCTCCCACCGGTCCCGGTGGGATGGAGGGGGAAAGGGTGAAACTGCGGTCGGGGAAACGGGCCGGCTCGATATTCCGCAGTGTCACCCTGCCGTCAGCGCGCGGGCGCGCCAACAGCAGGATATCTTTTTCCAGCGCCATCGGCAGGACAAAGCCGTGATTGTAATCCGTGTGCTCGCCAATGAGGTTCACCCGGCCTGGGGCGCGATATACATGGACGGGGCCGGGGCCGAAGGCCAGGCGAAAGGCACGGAGCGCTTCCTGATAGCGGGAGAGTTGCGCCTGAAGCAGTGATGGATCAGCGGGGTCACTGTCATACACCTGTTGGAGCACTGCCGTCAGATGGGAAGGGTTCATGGATGCGTGCGGCCTTTCCGAAAGATTGATGAGCGAGGCGCTTTGCCCCGACAGAAATATCGCCACTTGTCATACCACCCTACCAGTTACACAGTGTACCCTAAATTGGCCTGCGCGTCAA
>JAPWUQ010000006.1 GCA_028275445.1 Anaerolineae bacterium
GTGGCCGGCGTGTAGAGGCCGCTTTGGAAGGCCGTGGCATAGGTGAAGGGTTTGAGGGCGGAGCCGGGCTGGCGCAGGGCCAGGGCGGCGTTCATAGCGCCGCTGATGCGGGCATTCGTATAGTCCGGACTGCCGACCATGGCCAGAATATCACCGCTGTTCGGGTCCAGGATGACCACCGCGGCGTTGTCCACGCGCCGGCGCACCCCCTGCTCGTCCGGCCGATTCAGCTCCTCCAGGCGCCGGCGCGTCACTTCCAGCGCAATGCGCTGGAAGTCCAGGTCCAGGGTGGTGTAGACGCGCAGGCCCCCCTGGCGCAGGCGGTCGGTTCCCAGCTCACGCTCCAGGATGCCGGCCACATAGGCGGAGAAATGGGGCGCTTCCAGCAGATAGGGGAAGGGGGAGGAGGAGAAATACAGCGGTTCCCGCGCCGCCTGTTCCGCTTCCTCCTCCGTGATATAGCCCTGCTGGACCATGAGGCGCAGGACCACGCGCTGGCGCTCCATCGCGGCGTCCGGATGCTCCAGCGGGTTGTAGGCCGCCGGCGACTGGATCAGGCCGGCCAGCAGGGCCGCCTGGGCCAGGTCCAGCTCCGCGGCCGGGACGCCGAAATAGGCGCGGGCGGCGGCCTCGGCCCCAAAGGCGAAGTTGCCGAAATAGGTCTGGTTGAGATAGAGCGCCAGAATCTCGTCCTTGGAGTAGCGGCGGGTCAGGCGGTACGCCAGGGTGGCCTCGCGGATTTTGCGGCGCAGGGAGGTCTCATAGCGCTCTTGCGGCGAGAGCAGGAGGCCGCGCACCACCTGCTGGGTGATGGTACTGCCGCCGGCCACCACCCGGCCGGCGCGCAGATTCAGCCACAGGGAGCGCAGGATGCCGCGCGGCGAAAAGCCCGGGTTCTGGTAAAAGGTGGCATCCTCCGTGGCAATGACCGCCTGGCGCAGGTGGAGCGGGATGTCGTCCAGCGCCAGCGGGACATTCTTGCCGGCCTCCGGGTGGATCACCTCATGGATGACCCGCCCCTGCCTATCGTAAATGAAGGAGCTGGGAGCCGAAAGGCGCGCCGACACTCCCTCCACCGCCGGCAGATCGCGCACCAGGAGGGCATAATAGAGGCCGGCGCCCCCCAGGAGGAGCGTCTCCAGCACCAGGGCCAACAGCAGGGCGGCCCGCAGGAGCCTGCGCACCCGGGAAAGCCGGCGCTCGGTTGTCGAACGCGCCGTTCCCATCATATCATCCGGTTTCAGCGTCATAAGAGAGGCTTCACTGCCAGGACGCTGAAAGGGGGAGCAAAGTTCCCGCCGGCGCCCTCCATCTCAGGAGTAGACACGCTCGCGCCGGCGCCAGCAGGAATCCTTCAAGGCGCACAAGTGGCACAGGGTGCCGACGGTCTTCTCGCTGTAGTCCGGGCTCAATGGAATCAGCACAGAGGACGACTTCTGCGGCACCAGCATAGCGCTGGAGGTGATGGTGACGCCGATCTCGTCCGCCGGCACCAGCTTGATCAGGTCGCGCTGGCCCTGCACCGGCCAGCCCATGGGCGAGCCGGGGTACAGTCCCGGCCCCACGCCCCATCCCAGCTCGTCGGCCATCTGCTGGGCCATCTCGCGGGCATGCATCTGCACCTGCCCGACGGCCACCACGCCGGCGCAGTCGAGCATATACCCCTTGAGCGAATCGCCGCTGGACATCAGGTCATGCACTTCCTTCTCCAGGCGGGGGCCGATGGTGGCCACTGCCACCAGCACGCGGCGCGCCGGCGCGGCATAATCCGCCCGCTTGCCCAGCCGGATGCGAATATTCCCCTCCAGCACCAGCTCCTCGCCCTCGACCCCTTTGCTTTCCAGGACGTTATAGGCCAGGGCCGGCTCGATCAGTTCATAGGCGCGCGCGATGGCCCACTGGGTAGCTTCCAGGACGGCCGGCGGCGGGTTCTCCCGGGCCTGCCGGCGCAGGACTTCCTTGGGGTCAATGCGCACCGGGATGTCGCGAATCACTGGCATGATATGAGTTCCTCCCTCTTGAGAATGCCGGCATGCGGGATAATTGTATAGCATTTTGGAAAATTTGGGAAACGGCCCGCTCCACGCTACAACAGTTGCCGGCATACGCCCCTGATTCTTTGCCTTCGCGCCTATCTTAGGGTATAATGCGGCGTGTTATCAGACGTTGGCCAGTCGGTCTTTGGCGGCAGGGGGCGGTATTGAAGGCGCTCATCACCGGCATCACCGGCTTCGTGGGAAGCCACCTGGCGGAATACCTGCTGGAAGTGCCGGCCTGGGAAGTGGCGGGCACATTCTATCATCAGCCAGACCACATCGAACATCTGCGGTCACGGGTGCGCCTGTTCCGCGCCGATTTGTCGCGCCCCGAAGAGGCGCAGGCGGTGCTGGAAGAGTACCGCCCGGACTGCATCTTCCACCTGGCCGCCCAGTCCCTCACCGCCCGCTCGCATCAGGACCCCTGGCAGACGCTGGAAACGAATATCCGCATGCAGTTGAACGTGCTGGAAGGCGTGCGCCGGCTGAACCTGCCGGCGCGCCTGCTGGTGGTCGGCTCGGGCGAAGAGTACGGGTTGGTCCATCCGGAGGAGCTTCCCATCCGCGAGGAGCAGCCCTTCCGCCCCCTCAACCCGTACGCCGTCAGCAAGATCGCCCAGGATATGCTGGGCCTGCAGTACCATCTGAGCTACGGCCTGGATGTGGTGCGGGTGCGCCCGTTCAATCACATCGGCCCGCGCCAGCGCCTGGGATTCGTGGCGCCCGATTTCGCCCATCAGATCGCGGAGGCGGAAGCCGGCCGGCGCGAGCCGGTCATCCGCGTCGGCAACCTGGACGTGAGCCGCGACTTCAGCGATGTGCGCGATGTGGTGCGCGCCTATTACCTGGCGGTGGTCAAGGGGGAGGCCGGCGAGGTCTACAACATCGGATCGGGACAGGCGCGCTCCATCCGCGAGCTGTTGGAAGGCCTCCTGCGCCTGAGCACCATCCCTCTGCGCTGTGAGGAATCCCCCGCCCAGGCCCGCCCGGTGGACATTCCCTGCATCCGCGCCGACTTCAGCAAGTTCCAGGCCCGGACGGGCTGGAAACCGGAAATACCCTTCGAACAGAGTCTGAAAGATATCCTGGACTATTGGAGAGCGGAAGTCCGTAAATCTCTGGAGAGGCAGTGAGCGATGTCCGAACAGCGAAGAGCCTTGATCACAGGCATCACCGGCCAGGACGGCTCGTACCTGGCGGAATTTCTGCTCGAAAAGGGATACCGTGTCTTCGGCATGGTGCGCCGCACCAGCACGGTGAACTTCGAGCGCATTCAGCACATTCAGGATAAAATCGAGCTGGTGCAGGGGGACCTGTTGGACCAGGTGTCGCTGATCCAGATCCTCCAGCAGTGCCGGCCGCACGAGGTCTACAACCTGGCCGCGCAGTCCTTCGTGCCCACCTCGTTCCAACAGCCGGTGCTCACCGGCGAGTGCACCGCCCTGGGCGTCACCCGCATGCTGGACGCCATCCGCATCGTGGACCCGACCATCCGCTTCTATCAGGCCTCCAGCTCGGAGATGTTCGGCAAGGTGCGCGAGGTGCCGCAGAACGAGCAGACGCCCTTTTACCCCCGCAGTCCTTACGGCGTGGCGAAGGTCTACGGCCACTGGATCACCGTGAATTACCGCGAGAGCTACAACCTGTTCGCCTGCTCCGGCATCCTGTTCAACCATGAAAGCCCGCGGCGCGGGCTGGAATTCGTCACGCGCAAGGTCTCGTACGGCGTGGCGCGCATCAAGCTGGGGCTGGACAACGAACTGCGCCTGGGCAACCTGGAGGCGCGGCGCGATTGGGGGTACGCCGGCGACTACGTGCGCGCCATGTGGCTCATGCTCCAGCAGGACGAGCCGGATGACTACGTCATCGCCACGGGCGAGACCCATTCGGTGCGCGAGCTGTGCGAGGTGGCCTTCAGCTACGTGGGATTGGATTATCGCGACTTTGTGCGCGTGGACCCGCAGTACTTCCGGCCGGCGGAGGTGGACCTGCTGGTGGGCGATGCCAGCAAAGCCCGCGCCAAGCTGGGCTGGCGGCCCACGGTAAACTTCCAGGAGCTGGTGCAGATGATGGTCGAGGCCGACCTGGAACGCCTGCGCAGTACCCTGAAATAACACCAGCGGAGGGAAACCCCATGACTACTCGCATCAAATTCGGCACCGACGGCTGGCGAGCCATCATCGCCGAGGATTACACCTTTGAGAACGTGCGCATCTGCGCCAAAGCGACCGCGCGCTACCTGCGCGACACCGGCATGGCCGGCCGCGGGCTGGTGGTGGGCTACGATACCCGTTTCCAGTCGGAGCGCTTTGCCGAGGCCGTGGCCACCGTTGTGGCCTCCGAGGGCATCAAAGCCTATTTGTGCGACCGGCCGGCGCCCACCCCGACCATTTCCTTCTCCATCCTGGACCGCCAGGCCGCCGGCGCGGTGGTCATCACCGCCAGCCACAACCCGGGTATCTGGAACGGCTACAAATACAAGCCGGAATACGCCGGCTCCGCCTCGCCCGAGGTCATCGCCGCGCTGGAGGAGCGCATCGCCGCCATCCAGGCCGAGGGCCGGCCAGTCACTCCCATGCCCCTGCAGGAGGCCCTCGATAAGGGATTGGTGGAGCTGTTCAACCCCGAGCCGGCCTATATGGCCCAGCTCCACAAGCTGGTGGACATCCAGGCCATCAAGGATGCCGGCCTGAAGATCGTGGTGGACCCGATGTACGGCGCCGGCATCGACTATTTCCCCAAACTGCTGGCCGGCGGCCGGACCCAGGTCATCCAGGTCAACGGCTTCCGCAACCCCATTTTCCCGGGCATGCACAACCCCGAGCCGATTGACCACAACCTCCATATCCTGCGCAGCGCCATCCTGGAGCATCGGGCCGATGTGGGACTGGCCAACGACGGCGACGCTGACCGCATTGGGGTCATGGACGAGCGGGGTGTCTTCATCAATCAGCTCCAGGTCTACGCCCTGCTCCTGCTCTACCTGCTGGAGGTGCGCGGCATGCGCGGCCCCATCGTCAAGACCCTGACCACCACGGTGATGGCCTATAAGTTGGCGGAGAAATACGGCCTGCCGGTGTACGAGACCCCGGTGGGGTTCAAATATGTGGGGCCCAAGATGCTGGAGACGGGCGCTATCATGGGCGGCGAGGAGAGCGGCGGCTTTGGCTTCAAGGGCCATATCCCGGAGCGCGACGGCATCCTGGCCGGCCTCTTTATCCTGGACCTGATGGTCAAGCTGGGCAAGAAGCCCTCGGAACTGATCGAATATCTGTACGCCCAGGTGGGGCCGCATTACTATGACCGCGTTGACGTGCCCTTCCCGCCGGAGCGGCGCGACGAAGTGGTGGCGCGCGTGCGGGAGGCCCGCCCGACCCAGATCGCCGGCCTGGCCGTCCGCAGTCTCGACACCACCGACGGTTTCCGCTTCCACCTGGAGGACGGCGGATGGCTGCTCATCCGCTTCTCCGGCACGGAGCCTATCATCCGGGTGTACACGGAGACCACGCACCAGGATAAGGTGCAGAAAATCCTGGAAGAGGGCCTGGCCCTGGCCGGCCTGCAGGCGCCCGGGAAATAGCGGCCGCTATGCTGGTGGACACCCATGCCCATCTGGACTTCGACGATTTTGACGCCGACCGGGAGGAGGTGATCCGGCGGGCCCGGGAGGCCGGCGTGGTGTATATCATCAACCCGGGAGCCGACCTGGAATCGAGCCGGCGGGCAATCGCCTTGGCCGAATCGCACCCGGGGATTTTCGCCGCCGTGGGGATTCATCCCCATGAGGCGAGCAGTCTGACAGACGATGCCTGGCAGGAACTGCGCCGGCTGGCCCAGCACCCGTGCGTGGTCGCCATCGGCGAGATTGGGCTGGACTACTACCGCGACCTATCGCCGCGGCCCATCCAGCAGGCGGCGTTCCGCCGGCAGTTGGCGCTGGCCGCGGAACGGGGACTGCCGGTCATCATCCATGACCGTGACGCCCATGAGGATGTGCTGGCCATACTGGAACAATGGCGCGCGGAAGGCAACAACCTGCCGATCCTTTTCCACGCCTTTTCGGGTGATCTGGGGATCGCGCAGCGAGTGCTGAAACTGGGCGGCTACATCGCCATCGGGGGGCCGGTAACCTTCACCAACGCGCGCCGTCTGCCGGCCATGCTCCCCCAGCTTCCGCTGGAGCGGCTGGTGGTGGAGACCGACTGCCCATACCTGGCGCCGCACCCATATCGAGGTCAGCGCAATGAGCCGGCCTACCTGCCGTTGGTGGTCGAAAAGATGGCATCCCTATGCCAGCGGCCGGCGGAGGAAATTGCCCGGCTGACAACGGAGAATGCCCGCCGGCTGTTCCGACTGCCGGCGTAAGCTACTTGGACTGGGGAATACTTGTCGTATGAAGGAGTGCCTGTGGAGCTGGCGGTAAAAGACATCCTGGCGACGATCCAACCGACGTTACTCCTGGTGGAGGAGAAACTGCGCGAAGGGGTGGACGAGATGTTCCTGCCCCTGGGGCAGGGTCTCCGCAATTTGCTGGACAGCGGCGGCAAGCGTCTGCGGCCGGCATTGGTCATCTTTGCCTCGCGCATTCACCCCGGCGCGCCGCTGGAGCGGGTCATCTCCCTGGCGGCCTCGGTGGAGACCCTGCACACGGCCACGCTGGTGCATGATGACCTGATTGATGGGGCGACGGTGCGGCGCGGCCGGCGCACCCTCAATGCCACCTGGCCGGCCGCCGCCACGGTGCTGGCCGGCGATTACCTCTTCGCCCGCGCCGCCAAGTTCGCCGCGGAAACCGAGAACACCCGCGTCGTCACCATCTTCGCCGAGACGCTGATGACCATTTGCGAGGGGGAACTGTATCAGCTCTTCGGCGCCTATCACCTGGACCAGGACCTGGAAAGCTACTACCGGCGCATCTTCAGCAAGACCGCCTCGCTGTTCGCCGCTTCCACGGAAGCCGGCGCCACCCTCAGCGGCGCCGACGCGGCCACCATCCAGGCACTGCGGGAATACGGGAAGAACCTGGGCATGTCCTTCCAGATCCAGGACGATTTGCTGGATATCGTCGGTGATGAGCGCCGGCTGGGCAAACCGACCGGCAGTGACCTGCGCCAGGGCATCGTCACCCTGCCGGTGTACTACTTCCTGCGTCATTACCCGGGCGAACGGGAGCGCCTGGAGCGCGCACTGCAGGCGGAGCCGGCGGAGCGAGAGCGCGCCATCGCCGAGATCGTGGAGGATATCCGCTCTTCGCCGGCGGTGGAGGACTGCCGGCGCGAGGCCGGCCAGTTCGCCGAACGCGCCCGACAGGCCCTGGCCCCGCTCCCCGATGTCGAGGAGAAGCGCTATCTGTTGGCGTTGGTCACCGCCTTGCTTGACCGCGACGTATGAATGAGACCACTGCCTCCGAACATGCCTCATCCGCCGACGCTGACCTTTCCATTATTATTGTAAGCTGGAACGTGCGGGAGCTCCTGCGGCGCTGTCTGGGCTCCATCACTGCCAGCATGGGCGGCCTGCCGGCCCACAGCCCCCGCCCGTACGAGGTTATCGTGGTGGACAATGCCTCGCAGGACGCCACCGCGGAGATGGTGCGCTCGGAGTTCCCCTGGGTGCAGTTGATCGCCAATACGGAGAACGCCGGCTTCACCCGCGCCAACAATCAGGCCCTTCGCCTCGCCCGCGGCCGCTATATCCTCCTCCTGAACCCGGATACCGAGATCGTGGGGGATGCCCTGCCGGCCATGCTGGCCTATATGGATGCCCACCCCGACATCGGGGGGCTGGGGCCGCAACTGCGCTTCCCCGACGGCCGCCGGCAGTCCTCCCGCCGGCGCTTCCCCACCTATGCGACGGCCTTTGTGGAGAGCACCCCCCTCCAGCGCTGGTTCCCACACAGCCGGCTCCTTCAACGCTACTACATGGCCGATGTGCCCGATGACCAGCCCCATGCGGTGGACTGGCTGGTGGGGGCCTGCCTGCTCCTGCGGCGCGAGGTGGTGGAGCGCGTGGGACTGCTGGACGAACGCTTCTTCATGTATTCCGAGGAGCTGGACTATGCCTGGCGCATGCGCCAGGCCGGCTGGCCCCTGGTCTATTTCCCAGACGCGGTGGTGATTCACCATGAGGCGCAGTCCAGCGGCCAGGTGGCGGCGGAGCGGCTCATCCTGTTCCACACCAGCAAGGTGGAGTTCTTCCACAAATGGTTCGGCCGGCGGCGCGGCGAAATCCTGCGCGGGTTCCTGCTGGCGTGCTTCGCCTGGGAATGGTGCGTGGAAGGGGCGAAGGCGCTCCTGGGCCATAAACGGCCCATGCGGCTGGCACGTATGCGGGCCTATGCCCGGGTCCTGCGCTCCGGATTGCGGCCGGCATCCCTGCCGGCGCCGGCCGCCGCGCTGCCTCATGCACACCTGGATTGAGGAGTGGTTGGAGGGATAAGGCGTGCGCATCTGCTTGATCAGCGGCGAGTTTCCCCCCATGCAGGGCGGCGTCGGCGACTTCACCTGGCGATTGGCGGAAGCCATGGCGGCGAAAGGCCATCAGGTGATGGTGCTGACGTCACAGCAGGCCGCCGGCGCGGCCTGCCAGGGCTGTTCGGTACGGGCGGAGGTGCCCCGCTGGAACTGGGGGTTCTGGAAAACCGCCCGCCGGCTGTTCGAGGAAAGCCGGCCGGACGTGGTGAACATCCAGTACCAAACCGCCGCCTACGGCATGCATCCGGCGGTGAACCTCTTCCCCTGGTGGTTGCGGCGCCGGCGGGAGCGGCCGGCAGTGGTGGTGACCTTCCATGACCTGCGGATGCCCTTCCTGTTCCGCGGCGCCGGCCCCCTGCGCCGGCGCGTCAACGACTTCCTGGCCCAGCAGGTCGACGGCGTCATCGCCACCAACGAAGAGGATTTCGCCCAACTGACCCTGCGGGCGCCGGCGGTGCCGCGCCGGCTCATCCCCATCGGCTCCAATATCCTGCCGCCGGCCAGCCCCGATTACTCGCGCGAGGCCTGGCGGGCGCGCTGGGGCATCCAGCCTCATGAGTTCGCCCTGGCCTATTTCGGCTTCCTCAACGTCACGAAGGGGGGCGAGGACCTCATCGGCGCGCTGGAACTGCTGGTGCGGGAGGGTCGGCCGGTCAAGCTCATCATGGTGGGTGGCAAGGTCGGCTCCAGCGATCCGACGAATTTGCTGTACCTGAACCGCGTCGAACAGCGCATCCAGCAGAGCCGGCTGGAGCCTTATGTGGTCTGGACCGATTACCTGCCCAGCGAGGAGGTCAGCGCCACCCTTTGGGCGGCGGACGCGGTGGTACTGCCCTATCGCGACGGCGTGTCCACGCGGCGGGGGACGCTGATGGCCGCGCTGACCCACGGCCGGCCCATCGTGACCACCATCCCATCCCTGCCGGTCCACTATTTCCAGGACGGAGAGAACCTCCTGCTGGTACCGCCGGCCTCCCCGGAGGAGATCGCGCGCGCGGTACAGCGCCTGATGGAGGATGCCGGCCTGCGGGAGCGGCTGGGCAAAGGCGCCCTGGCGCTCTCGGAACGCTTCACTTGGCCGGCCATTGCAGAAGAGACCCTGCAGTTCTACATCGAACTGCTTTCCAGGCGGCGCGGCACATGATGCTCGGCACCGTATCCCCCTTCCCGGCGCCCGATGCGCCCCGCCGGCGCTTTTCCGAACGATGGCACCCCTGGCTGGTGGCCTCCGTCGTCGTGCTCTTCCTGGCGCTGGGGGTGGTGTACAACGTCACAGTGCCCATCTTCGAGGCGCCGGACGAGATCCAGCATTTCTATTACATCAAGCACCTGGCGGATGGGAAAGGCCTGCCGGTGCAGGGGACGGCCGAAAGCCGGCAGAGCTGGGCGCAGGAAGGGAGCCAGCCCCCACTGTATTATCTGCTGGGGGCGCTGGTCATCCGGGGCATGGACACCAGCGACGCCGGCGAGATCATCTGGCTCAACCCGCAGGCGAACATCGGCACGCCGCGCTATCCCGGCAACAAAAACCGCATCATCCACACGGAGCGGGAGGATTTCCCTTACGAGGGGACGGTCCAGGCGGTGCATGTCCTGCGGCTGTATTCCCTGCTGTGGGGATGCGGCACCGTTGTAATGACCTACTTCCTGGCGCGGGAGGTCTTGCGCCGGCGCGACCTGGCCCTGCTGACGACAGCCTGCGTCGCGTTCACCCCTCAGTTCATCTTCATCCACAGCGCCGTATCCAACGACAGCCTGATCACCTTCCTGAGCACCCTGGGGGTCTGGCTGATGGCGCGGATGCTGGGGAGCGAGCGGCCGGCCCGCTATGCGTTCCCCCTGGGATTGACGCTGGGGCTGGCCGCCCTGGCCAAGCTCAGCGGGCTGGCCCTGTGGGGGCTGGCCGGCCTGCTCCTGGCCTACCTGCTCTGGCGGCGGCGGCTTTCCTGGCCGCAGGCGTTCCTCGCCGGCTGTCTGATGGCCAGCCTCGCCCTGCTGATCGCCGGCCCCTGGTTCGTCCGCAACCTCACCCTCTACGGCGACCTGACCGGCCTGCGCCCGATGCTGGAAATCGTTGGCCGGCGCGCCGACCGGCCGACCCTGGCGGACATCTGGGGCGAATTCCGCGGCCTGCGCATCTCCTTCTGGGGATTGTTCGGCTGGTTCAACATCCTCCTGCCCGAAGCCGTGTACAAGGTGCTGGACGGCATCACCCTGCTGGCCGGCCTGGGACTGGTCTTCGGCGCGCTGCGCCGGCGCAGTGCACCGCTGGCACGCCGGCCGGCCGCCGCCCTGATGGGCGCCTGGCTGACGCTGACGTGTATCTCCCTGGTGCGCTGGACCACCATCACCATGGGCACCCAGGGGCGCCTGCTCTTCCCTGCCATGGCCGCGTTCATGATCCTTCTGGTGATGGGATTGGCGCAGTGGTGGCCGGAAGAATGGCGGTTCCGAGGGCTCCTGCCCCTGCCGGCCGGCCTGCTGGCCCTGTCCATCCTCAGCCCTTTCCTGGTCATTCAGCCGGCCTACGCGCGCCCGCCGATATTGACGGAGCAGGAGGTGCCGGCCGCGGCGCGCATTGACCCCCTGACCTTCGGGGAAAGCATCCGACTGGTGGGCCTGGAAATCTCGGGGGCGGAAGTATACCCCGGGGAAAGCGTGCATGTCACCCTGTACTGGGAGTGCCTGGCCTCCATGCAGGAGGATTACAACATCACCGTGAAACTGTGGGGCAGGAGCATGCAGATCGTCGGGGCAGTGGATACATACCCCGGCTGGGGGACATACCCGACCAGCCTGTGGCTGCCCGGCCAGGTGGTGAAGGATCGGTATGAGATTGCCGTTGACCCTCAGGCATTGGCCCCCTCGCTGTTGCGCCTGGATGTCGGCGTGTATCCCCTGGATACGATGGAGCGCCTGCCGGCCTACGACGCCGCCGGCCGACTGCTGTCCCTGCCCACGATTGCCGGCGTCCTCCGATTGGCGCCAAAGGGGCCGGCGTCGTATACTATCCCGTACCCGACGCGATTCCGCTGGGAGAACGGGATGGTGTTGGATGGTTACGCGCTGGAAGGGGCCACGGTTCGCGCCGGCGGCATCCTGCAACTGCAGGCATTCTGGCATACGGAGCGCGCGCTGGAGGAGGAGTACACGGTCTTCGTCCACCTGGTGGACCGGGCCGGCCGCATATGGAGCCAGCATGATAAGCCACCCCTCGATGGGGATTACCCCACGTTGTTCTGGCGGCCCGGCGAAATGGTGATGGATACCTTCTATCTCTCGCTGGCCGGCGTGCCGGCCGGCACCTACTGGTTGGAGGTGGGGTTATATCCTTCGGACAGCGCCTCCCATCCGCTGGCGCTGGTGGACGATGACGGAGCATCTCTCGGGAACCGAATCTGGCTGACGCCCATACGGGTTCAGCAGTGAGGATAGGCAGGACACGGCATGCGGGCAAACCGGGCAGTGGACAGACTGCAGGAGATATTCTTTGGGCAGGACCGCCGGCTGGCCCTGGCGGCGCTGACGCTGGTGATCATCGGCGCCGGCCTGCTGGTGGGCGCCTACGTGGCCGCGCTGGGGCCACTGCTCGCGGCGGCCCTCTCCATCGCCCTGGTAGTTGGCCTGTTGATGCTGCGCAGTACGCAGTGGGGCTTTTTCGCCGTGGTCACGGTGGCCTGCCTCCTGCCCTTCGGCGCCCTGCCGGTGGACATCGGCTTCCGGCCCACGTTCCTGGACCTGGTGCTGGTGGTGCTGTACTTCGTCTGGGTCAGCGCCTATGTCACCGGCCGGCGCAAGGAGTTCATCGCCTCACCGCTGGGATGGACGGTTTTCCTTTTTATGGCGCTGGCCTGCGCCTCGTTCATCGCCGGCCTGACCCATACCCGCCTGACGATGTACGTCCTGCGCCACTTCGCTGAAATCCTCATCGCCATCGGGCTGTTCTTCGTGGTGCTGAACACCATCCGCACGCCGGCACAGCTCCGCCAGGTCCTGCAGGCCACCGCCCTGGCCGGCACCTTTGAAGCGGCCATCGGCATCTTCCTGTACGTTATCCCGCCGGCATGGTCCATCCGCCTGCTCTCCGCCCTGGGGCGCTTCAACTACCCCACCGGCGCCGGCGTCCTGCGCTATATCGAGGACAATCCCGAGCTGCCCATGCGCGCCATCGGCACGTCCGTGGACCCCAATGTCCTTGGTGGGCTGATGGTGCTCATCGGGGGACTGCTGGTCCCCCAGCTCTTCGCCCGCCGGCCGCTGTTCCGCCGCTGGATAAGCGCCGGCATGCTCCTGCTGGTGGTCACCTGTCTGTACCTGACCTATTCGCGCGCCGCCCTGCTGGGATTTGCGGCCGCCTCCCTGCTGGTGGCGGTCCTGCGCTACCGCAAACTGCTCATCCTGCTGGTCATCGCCGGCCTGCTCTTCTTCCTGCTCCCGCAGACCCAGGACTATGTGACGCGCCTGATCGAGGGACTGCAGGCGCAGGACCGCGCCACGCAGATGCGCCTGGGAGAGTACAAGGATGCCCTCATCCTCATCTCCCGCTATCCCTGGTTCGGCGTGGGGTTCGCCGGCACCCCCGATATTGACACCTATTTGGGCGTCTCCAGCGCCTATCTGCTGATGGCCGAACAGATGGGTCTGGTCGGGGTGGGCGTGTTCCTGCTGTTCCTGGTGCGGCTGTACCTGGCGGTCTGGCGGGGATGGCGCCGCGTGCGCGCTCATCAAAATGAAGAGCTGGAGCCGCTGATGCTGGGCGCCTGGGCCGGCCTTTCCGGCGCGCTGGTGGCCGGCGTCCTGGACCATTATTTCTTCAACTTCGACTTTCCGCATTCGGTGACCCTCTTCTGGCTGTTCATCGGCTGGTGCGCCGCGGCGGCGTATATGGCCCTGCAGGCGCCGGCCTCATCCGTATCTGGTGGAGGAGCGCATGCCGCTGGTTGAGGAGTTTGTGAAGGCCTTCGGCGTCTGGGACGTGGCCCAGCCGTATATCGAGCGCATCGTGGAAGAGCCGGAAATGCGCCTCATCGTCGCCATGCGTGGACAGGCGCTGACGGTCGAAGAGGCCGCCGAACGCCTGGGGATGGCGCCGGCAGAGGCCGCGGCGTTCCTCGAACGCTGTTATCAGCGCGGCATGGTGCATAAGCAGGAGGGGGAAGACGGCGTCCGGTATGCGTCGGCCGATTTCTACACGCGCCTCGACTACTTTATCCGCTTCGGCGAATGGAAGCAGTTGCCGGCGGAGGCCCGCCGTGCCCTGGATGAGCGCTATGTGCGCGAATACGCCGCCCGGGTGCGCCCGACGGTCGAGGCGCGCATGCGCGGCGAGGAGACCGAAGCGCATCTGCACAACGACGCGGTGATGCTCCTGCCGGAAGTCGAGGAGATGGTCGAGGCGGCCCAGGAGATCATCGTCCTGCCGTGCGACTGCCGGCTGGCCGGCGAGCACTGCGACCGCCCCATCGAGGTCTGCATCTGGATGGATGACCTGGCGCGCGGCATGCTGGCGCGGGGACACGGCCGGCGGATCACTTCCGAGGAAGCGCGCCAGCTCCTTCGCTGGGCGGACAAAAAGGGCCTGATGCACACGGCTGACCCGAACTGGCGGGAACACGGCCTGACGGCCATCTGCAACTGCTGTGCCTGTGACTGCTACCCCTTCCGCGCCGCCGGCATGCTGGGAAGCAAGGGAACCTGGCCGCGCTCGCGCTATATCGCCGCGTATGACCGGGACAGGTGCAATCTGTGCGGCGCCTGCGTGCGGCGCTGTCATTTCGGCGCCTTCTCGTTCGATGGAACCACGGTCATGGTGGAGGGGAAGGAGCGCCGCAACGTGGTGTATGAGCCGGCGCTCTGTTGGGGCTGTGGGCTGTGTGCCAACACCTGCCCCACCCAGGCCATCCGCATGGAACCGCTCTCCTCTGGAGGGGATTCTTCCGCATGACGCGCATCGTGCGGGTGCTGGCTGTGCCGGCCTCTGGCGGCTATTATTACGAGGACCTGGCCGCGCTTCAGGCGCGCCATATCCCGGTCGAGGAGCGCTACACCGCGCCGGCGGTCACGCCCGGCTTCCGCTTCGTGCGCGAGCCAGCCGAGGCGGTTTCGGTGGGCCTGGTGCTGGACGACGGCCAGGTAGCCTGGGGGGACTGCGTCGGTGTGGCCTACAGCGGCAAGGCCGGCCGCTTCCCGCCCTTCCGCGCCGCCGAGGGGACGGCGGTCATCCAGCAGGTGGTGGCGCCGTTCCTGGAAGGCCGGCCGGTAGCCAGCTTTCGCGAGCTGGCCGGCGGTCTCGATGCCCTGCGCCAGGTGGTGGAGGAGCGCCGGCCCCTGCCGCGCCCGCCGCGCGCCGGGCGCCTTTCGCGGCGCGAGTTCCTGACCGCGCCGGCGCGCCTGCTGGCGCCGGAAGAAGAGCCGCCGATGGAAACTGTGCGCCAGGAGCGCCCCCTCCATCCGGCGATCCATTACGGCGTCACCCAGGCGCTCCTGCGCGCTGTGGCGCTGTCGCGCCGGCTAACCATGGCGGAAGTCATTGCGGAGGAATGGGGACTGCCGGCGCCCGAATCCCCGGTGCCCATTCATGCCCAGTGCGGCGGTGACCGCTATCACGGCGCGGACAAGATGATCGCGCGCCGGCTGGCCTCCCTGCCGCATGCCCTGGTGGACGATATTGATGAGCAGTTAGGGCCGAATGGGGGACGCCTGATCCAGTATGCCCGATGGCTGCGCAGCCGCGTCGAGGCCCTTGGTGGGCCGGAGTACCGCCCGACCATCCATTTGGACGTGCACGGCGCGCTGGGTAAAATCTATAACAACGTGCTGGGCAAGGTGCTGGGCGACCTGTACGCGCTGGAGCTGGCGGTGGCCCCCCTGCCCCTGCGGGTGGAAAGCCCGGTCATCATGGAGACTCTGCCGGCGCAGTTGGAGGCACTGCGCTCCCTGCGCGATTATATCCGCATCCGCAAGATGCGGGTGCAGATCGTGGCCGACGAATGGGCCAACACCCTGGAGGATATCCGGCAGTTCATCGCCACACGCGCCGCAGATATGATCCAGATCAAAATGCCCGACATGGGCGGGATTCACCACACGGTGGAGGCGGTGCTGGCCTGTAAGGCCGCCGGCATCGGCGCCTTCCTGGGCGGAAGCTGTGTGGAGACGGACCTCTCCGCCAGAGCGGCGGTGCATGTTGCCCTGGCGACCCAGCCGGCGATGATGCTGGCGCGCCCGGGCATGGGCGTGGACGAGGCGATCATGATCGTCCAGAACGAGATGGCGCGTGCGCTGGCCTGCATCCGCGGCCGGCGGGGAACATAGGGCCTTCTCCCCTTCCCCGCCGTGCGGGGAAGGGGTTGGGGGATGAGGCATTCTCCCCCCGCCGTGCGGCGAAGGGGCCGGGGGATGGGGTTTTTACAATATTGACCGGAGGAAACAGCCATGGTCCTGCAGAGCAATTACGTGATGTACCTGACCCCTCAGTTCCGCAAGCTCTCCAACGACCAGCTTGCGCAGATCCACAACGCCAGCCTGGAGATCCTGGACCGCACCGGCGTCTGCCTGTACGAGGAGGAAGCGCTGAACCTGTTGAAAAAGGCCGGCGTCAAGGTGGAAGACGGCAACCGCGTGCGCATCCCGCCCGGACTGGTCGAATGGGCCCTCTCCATCGCTCCCAAGCGGGTCGTGCTGTGCGACCGCAACGGCCGGCGCGTCATGCCGCTGGAACGCAACAACGTCTTCTTCGGGCCAGGCTCCGACTGCCCGAATATCCTGGACCACCGCACCGGGGAGCGCCGGCGCGGCACCCTGCGCGATATCGAAGAGGGCATCCGCCTCTGCGACGCACTGCCCAACATTGATTTCCTCATGTCCATCTGCATCGCCTCCGACATCGACCAGCAGGTGGCCGACCGCTATCAGATGCGCGCCATGCTGATGAACAGCACCAAGCCCATCCTCTTCGTCACCACCGAGTTTGAGGGCACGGTGGACGCCATCAAGATGGCCGAGGCGGTCGCCGGCGGTGAGGAGGAACTGCGCCGCAACCCCATCTGCGCCCTGTACATCAACGTCACCTCGCCGCTCCGCCACAATACCGAGGCCCTGCAGAAACTGCTCTTCATGGCCGGCAAGGGCCTGCCCACCACCTATACCCCGGTGGTCCTGCGCGGCATCAGCGGCCCGGTGACGCCGGCCGGCGCGCTGGCCCTGGCCAACGCCGGCGAACTGGCCGGCCTGGTCATCGCCCAGCTCAAGCGCGAGGGGGCGCCCATCATCCTCAGCGGCGGCACCAACGATATGCTGGACATGCGCACCCTGGGCGACGTGTACGCCGCGCCCGAGAATCGCGTCATGTTCGTCGAGATGGCCCATTATTACGGTCTGCCGGTCTTCGGGTTGGGCGGCGCCAGCGACTCCAAGCTTCCCGATGAGCAGGCGGCGGCCGAAGCGGCCTTCTCGCTCATCCTGGAAGCACTGGCCGGCACCCACCTGGTGCACGACGTGGGCTACCTGGAGTCAGGCATGACCAACTCCTTCGAGCAGATCGTCATTTGCGACGAGCTGATCAACTACGTCAAGCGCTTCATGCAGGGCCTGGTCGTCAACGAGGAGACCCTGGCGCTGGACGTGATTGACCAGGTGGGGCCGCACGGCGATTTCCTGGGCACAGAGCACACCGCCCGGCACTATAAAGAGGATTGGTACCCACGCCTGTTGGACCGCAATGATTTCGACACCTGGAAGGCCGCCGGCGGCAAGACCCTGCGCCAGCGCGCCCGCGAGCGGGTGGAAGAGATCCTCTCCAGCCATCGGCCGGAGCCCCTGCCGAAGGACGTACAGGCGAAAATTGACGCCATTGTGGAGGGGGCGCATTGATGGATGGCACGGCCCTGGTCGCCCAGTTCATCGCCGGCACACGCTGGGAGCACCTGCCGCCGGCGGTACAGCGCAAGGCGCGCCTGACCCTGCTGGATGCCCTGGGGGCGGCGCTGGCCGGCCTGCAGGCTCCCGTGGCGCGCATCACCGCCGAATTTGCGGAGGAGACCTGGCCCGGCGAGCAGGCGACCATCCTGGGGAGCGGCCGGCGGGCATCCGCCGCCGGCGCGGCCTTCGCCAATGGCTATGCCGCCAACGCCATCGACATTGACGACTGCGCGCTTTACACCAAAGGGCACCCTGGCGCGCAGATTTTCCCCACGGCGCTGGCGCTGTCCGAGGCGCTGGGGCGGAGCGGGGCGGAGATGCTGGCCGGCATGGTGGTCGGCTACGAGGTGGCCCACCGCGCTGCCCGCATTTGGCATGCGGCGCACCGCGAGTATCAGGCCTGCGGCTCGTGGGGATCGGTGGCCTGCGCGGCGGTGGCATCGCATCTGATGGGCCTGCCGCCGGCGCAGATACAACACGCCCTGGGCATCGCCGAATACCACGCGCCTAACCTGCCCATGATGCGCGACATTGACCATCCGGCCATGGTCAAGCACGGCATCGGCTGGGGAGCGATGAACGGCATCCTGTCCGCCCAACTGGCGGCGCGCGGTTTCACCGGCATTCCCAGCCTGTTCAGCCTCGAGACCTATGCCGATTGGGTGAACGACATCGGCCGGCATTTCATCATGGTGGACGGCGTCATCTTCAAGACCTACTGCGCCTGCGCCTGGGGCCACGCCAGCTTTGACGCGGCGCGCCGGCTGGTGGATGAACACCATATCCGCATCGAGGATATCAGCCACATCCGCATCGAGACCTTCCATAATGCCGTGCGGCTGGGCGCCAACCTGCCGGCCACCACCGAGGAAGCCCAGTTCAACGTGGCCTGGCCGCTGGCCTGTCTGCTGGTGGATGGGGAGATCGGGCCGGCGCAGGTGCTGGAAGAGCGCCTGCAGGACGAGCGCCTGCGCGAGCTGGCGAGCAAGGTGGAGCTGGTGGAGTCGCCGGAATACACCGCGTTATACGAGAAGATGGCGCGCGGGGAGGCCGGCGGCAAATACCTGAGCAGTGTCACCATCACCCTGCGCGACGGCCGCACATTCCGCAGTGGGCCGGTCGAAGGGAACATCGCGTACCCTCAGCCCTGGGATGAGGAAAAGGCGGAGCGCAAGTTCCGCTGGCTGGCCGGCCGCCTCCTGCCGGCGGATTTCATCGAACACGTGCTGGAAACGGTCCGGCAGTTCGAGGCACTGCCCGACGTGAGGCCCTTTGTGGCCGCGCTGTGCGAGCATCTCCCAAGGATCGGGTGACGGTCAGCGCGCCGGCGGCCTGTCACCCAATCCTTGGTCAGTCAACGCAAAAATTCAAGAATGGGGTACACGACAACGGCATATGGCAGAGATCCGGTTCCTCCTGAACGGACGGGAAGTGACATATGTGGGCGACCCTGGCCGCAGTCTGCTGACGGTCCTGCGCGAGGATTTCGACGTTATCGGTCCCAAGCAGGCCTGCGACGGCGAGGGGGAATGCGGTGCCTGTGCGGTACTGCTGGATGGGGAGGCGGTGCGTTCCTGCCTGATACCGGTGGGCAAGGTCGCCGGCCGGCAGATCATCACCATCGAGGGCCTGGGCAGTGATGAGCGCCTGCACCCGCTCCAGCAGGCCTTTATCGAGTACGGCGCCGTGCAGTGCGGCTACTGCACCCCCGGCATGATCATCTCCGCCGCGGCGCTCTTACTGCGTGACCCGCGTCCCAGCCGCCGGCGCATCCTGGAAGAGCTGGGCGGCAACCTCTGCCGCTGTACCGGCTACCACGCCATCATCGCGGCGGTGGAAGCGGCGGCGGCCATGATGCGGGGCGAGACACCCCCGCCGCCGGCCCTCCCCCACCACGCCGACGGCCGGCCCTACAGCGCGCCCATCATCGGCAAACGCCTGACCCGCGTGGACGCCGTCGAGAAGGTCACCGGCAGGGCGCGCTACGCCGAGGACATCAAAATGCCCGGCATGCTCTATGCCGCCATCACCCGCAGTCCCCATCCGCACGCCAGGGTCCTGCGGATTGACACGACGTCGGCGGAACGCATGCCCGGCGTCGTCAAGGTGCTGACCGCACAGGACATTCCCGGCCATAACGACCTCGACGATTACAGCCTGGACGAGCATGTCCTGGCTTTCCCGGGCGATTCGGTGCGCATGATCGGCGATGCGGTGGCCGTTGTGGTGGCGGAAACGATGGAGCAGGCGCGCGCCGCCGCGGACGCGGTGCAGGTGGAGTATGAAATCCTGCCGCATACGTTCGACCAGGAAGAGGCGCTGTCGCCCGATTTCCCGCCCATTCACGCCGGCGGCAACATCCTGGATTCCTACGAGATTCACTTTGGAGAGCTGGAGCCGGCCATGGCGCGGGCCGACCTGCACCTGGAGACGCAGTACGAGACCGTCTTCCTGGAGCACTCGGCGCTGGAGCGCGAGACGGTGGTGGGCTATTGGGACGAGAACGAGGTGCTGACGCTGATCGCCGGCACGCAGGAGCCGCACTGGGCGCGCGATTTCACCGCCTGGGCCATGGGCCTGCCGCCGGAAAGGGTGCGCGTCATCACGCCGCCCATGGGCGGGGCCTTCGGCGGCAAGCAGGACCCGTGGCCGGTCATCGCCGGCGCGCTGGCGGCCTATTACGTGCGCCGGCCGGTGCGCCTGGCCTACACCCGCCATGAATCCTTCAACGCCTCCCCCAAACGCCATCCCTACCGCATGCGCTATCGGATCGGCGCCCGCCGGGACGGCACCCTCACCGGACTGCACCTGCGCATCCTGGCCAACACCGGCGCCTATGACTCCGCCGGCCGCTGGATACCGCAGTACGCCCTGGTCGCCGGCGGCGGGCCGTACCGCTGGGAGGCGGTGGATGCCGTGTGCCATGCCATTTACACCAACGGGCCGAAGGCCGGCCAGATGCGCGGCTACGGCACCCCGCAGTCCATGTTCGCCCTGGAGTGCACCCTGGACGAGCTGGCAGAGCAGTTGGGCATGGACCCGCTGGAACTACGCCTGCGCAACGCCCTAGACGGCCAGACGACCACCTTCCTGGGCTATCCGCCGGCCGAGACCTTCGCCTACCGCGAGTGCCTGGAGTCCATCCGCCCGCATTACCAGGCTGCGCTGGCCGCGGCCGAGGAATACAACCGCCGGCATGCCAACACCCCCTGGCGCAGAGGGGTGGGCCTGGCCGGCATGTGGTACCGCTTCGGCAAATCGGGCGACCCCCGCTGTCCAGCCGAAGCGGAACTGCGGGAGGACGGCACCCTGGCCTTCTATTTCTCGGCGCCGGATTACGGCCAGGGCACCAGCACCGTCATGCTTCAGATCGCGGCCGAGACGCTGGGCATCCCGGTGGAGTATCTGGAGTTCGTCAACGCCGACACCAGCCTGACCCCGGACAGCGGCATCCAGGGCGCTTCGCGCAGTACATATTGGGTGGGCGGCGCGGTGCATCAGGCCGCCAGGACGCTGAAGGAGCAGATCTTCGCCATGGCCGCCGAGATGCTGGAGGCGCCGCCGGACCAGCTCACCCTGACGCCGGCAAGCGTCAAAGGCCCCAACGGCCAGGAGGTTGCTCTGGCGGAGGTCGCCCGCCAGATGAAGCGCGCCGGCTGGCCCCTGCGCGTGCGCGGCGTCTTTGCCCCCAGCCCCACGCTTCCAGAAACGCGTCCCGAATATCTGCCCTTCTTCGCCACTGGCGTGCAGTTCGCCGAGGTGGACGTGAACATCGAGACCGGCGAGGTAAAGGTCGTGCGCATGGTGGCGGTGCACGACGTGGGGCGCGCCATTAACCCCCAGAGCGCGCTGGGGCAGATTGAGGGCGCCATCGTCATGGGAATGGGCGCCGCGCTGGAGGAGGAATTCATCCCTGGTGTGAGCACCGGCTTCAGCAACTACTACCTGCCGGTGGCGGTGGAGGTGCCCAAAATCGAGGTGTACCTGGTGGAAGTGGCCAGCAACTGGGGGCCGATGGGCGCCAAGGGGCTGGGCGAGATGGCCATCCTGGCCTCTACGCCGGCCATCATCAACGGCATCTACCGCGCCAGCGGCGGGCGGGTGCGCAAACTGCCGGCCACCCCCGAACGCGTGCGCCAGGCCATCCAGGAAGCACACAAACGATAGCCCGCAGTGTCGCGCAAAGGGCCGGCGCCCATTCTGCCGCCGGCCCTTTTCTACGCCAGCTCAATCCTCCCGATAGTGACAGCCGTGGCTCTCCTTCGCCTCCCAGGCCGCCCAGGCCACGATGAGCGCCGCTTCGACGCTGTTGCGCAGGCCGATCAGCCCGTCCGTCAGCCACGTGGTGCGGTAGAAGCGGTCGATCTCCCGCTGAAGGTGCAGGAGGTCGTCAATAGCACGCTCCAGCCGGCGCGTGCTCCGCACCAGCCCCACATAGTTCCACATGATGTGCTGGATGGTCACCATGTCCTGATGGATCAGCGCCGGGTCGGCGGTGTAGATCAGCCCTTCCTCGCTCCAAGGTGGGATATCGTCCGGGGAGGCCTGATAATCGCCCAGGGTCTCCACCGCGTCGATGCCGGCGCGGTAGCCCCAGGTCAGGCCCTCGAGCAGTGAGGCACTGCCCAGGCGGTTGGCGCCGTGCACGCCGGTGCACGAAACCTCCCCGACGGCATAGAGGTCGCGGATGCTGGAACGGCCCTTATCATCCACCCAGACACCGCCGCAGAAATAGTGCGCCGCCGGCACCACCGGGATGAGATCACGGGTGATGTCCACGCCGTTCTCCAGGCAGTTCTGGTAAATGGTCGGGAAGCGCTGGCGGATGGCCTCCGGCGACATGACGGAGCGCAGGTCGAGATAGACGTGGTCGGCGCCGGTCGCCAGCATCTCGCGGTGGATGGCGCGCGCCACCTCGTCGCGCGGGGCCAGCTCCTTCCACTGCGGGGCATACTTGTGCATGAAGGGCTCGCCGTGGATATTGAGCAGGCGGGCGCCGGCCCCCCGCACTGCCTCCGAAATCAGGAACAGCGAGGCGCCGCGCTTGTAAAAGGCGGTGGGATGGAACTGCACGTACTGGGCGTTGATAATGCGGGCGCCGGCGCGGTGGGCCATCGCCAGGCCGTCGCCGCGGGCGCTGGGCGGGTTGGTGGTGTGCAGGAAGATGCGCCCCAAGCCACCGGTCGCCAGGATGGTCTTGCGCGCCAGGATAGGCTCCACATGGCCGGTGCTCTGGTTAAAGACGTACGCGCCCACACAGGTGAGGGGTGCGTAGACGGCCTGCGGGTTGCGGGAGTGGTGCGCCGGCGTGATGAGGTCCACCGCCGTATGGCCGGCCAGCAGGGTGATGTTGGGGCAAGCCCTCAGCGCCTCGATGGCCCGCTCCTCGATCGCCTTCCCCGTCGCATCCGCCACATGCAGGATGCGCTCGGTGGAATGGGCCGCCTCGCGGATATACTCCAGCTCCTCATCCGGCCGCTCGGAGAAAGAGACGCCCAGGCGGTCAATGAGAAACTCCCGCACCAGGCGAGGCCCTTCGTGTGCCAGCAGGGCGACCGCCTTCGGGTCGTTGCAGTAGTCGCCGGCGCGCATCAGGTCTTCCATCAACAGTTCCGGCGAATCTTTCGGCCCCAGGCCAATGATGCCTCCCTGGGCGTAATAGGTGCTCGACTCGCGCGGGTCCGTCGGGTTCGTGATCACCAGGATATGGCGGTCCGGGGCGCGCTCCGCCGCCGTCAGCGCCGCCACACAGCCGCTGATGCCGCTCCCGATGACCAGGATATCGGTCAGGATGTGCTCGCCCATCTCCCCCTCCTTCTTCGTCCCTCAGATGGAGAGCATGCGCTCGAGGGCGATGTTCGCCCAGCGCGTGGTCTCCGGGTCCACGGTGATGTGTCCCACCAGCCGGCCCTCCAGCAGGCTCTCCAGGGTGTACAGCAGATGGGCAATGGTGGTGCGGGCCATGGTGCCGCAGAAGGATTTGGCCAGGGGCACCACGGTTTTGTCCGGCTGTTCGCGATCCAGCCGGTAGACCAGGTTGCATTCGGTGCCGACGACGAAGGTACTGCCGGCCGGCGCCGCCTCCACCTGCTTGATGATGTACGAGGTGGAGCCGTTCAGGTCCGCCGCCTGCACCACCGGCACCGGGCATTCGGGGTGGACGATAACGATACAGCCGGGATAGCGCCGGCGGGCCTCCTCCACATGGGCCACCGTGAAATGCGTGTGCACGTGGCAGTACCCCTTCCAGACTACGATCTGGGCGTGATCCAGATCGGGATCGCCCCCAAAGGGCGCGCCCGGGTCCCATACGGCAACCTGTTCCAGGGAATAGCCCAGGGCGAGGGCCGTGTTCTTGCCCAGCCATTCATCCGGGAAGAAGAGGATGCGCTTGCCCTGGTCAATGGCCCAGCGGAAGACGGCGCGCGCGTTCGCCGAGGTGCAGACCGCGCCGCCGTGCCGGCCGCAGAAGGCCTTCAGCTCGGCGCTGGAGTTCTGATAGGTGATGGGCACGATGTTCTCCTCCCCCCAGACGCCGGCGACATGGCGCCAGGCGACCGCCGCGTCGGCCACCGAGGCCATCATCGCCATGGGACAGGGGGCCTCCATCGCCGGCATCAGCACCGCCTGGTGCGGCGCGCACAGCATGGCGGCGGTCTCCGCCATGAAGCTCACCCCACAAAAGACGATATATTTGGCTTCCTTCTGCTGGGCCGCCAGGCGCGACAGTTCCAGCGAATCGCCGCGGAAGTCGGCGAAGCGGATGATATCATCGCTCTGGTAATGATGGCCGAGGATCACCACGTCCCGGCCCAGCTTCTGGCGGGCGATCGCGGTTCTCTCCAGCGCTTCTTCTCGCGGCAGTCCCACATATTCAGCCGGCAACCTCATGCCCTCCCTCCTCAACGCCCGGAATGCCCCTTACCGCTGAAGGGGCTCGACCTCCAGGCTGATATCCAGTGCTGTGACAGAATGGGTCAGCGCCCCGACGGAAATGTAGTCCACGCCGGTCTCCGCAATGGCGCGCACCCGCTCCAGGGACACACCGCCCGAGGCCTCCAGGGGGACGCGGCCGGCGGTCATCTCCACCGCCCGCCGCATGGTTTCCAGGTCCATGTTGTCCAGCATGATGCGGTCCAGCGGGGGCTGGATGGCCAGCGCCTCTTCCAGCTCCGCCAGCGACTTCACCTCCACCTCGACGGGCAGGCCGGCCTGATTATGGACCCGCACGCGCGCCACCGCCTGGGTGATGCCGCCGGCGGCCGCGATGTGATTGTCCTTGATCAGCACCATGTCGAACAGCCCGAAGCGGTGGTTCTGCCCCCCGCCCAGGCGCACCGCCCATTTGTCCAGCACCCGCAGTCCGGGCGCGGTCTTGCGCGTGTCCAGGATGACGGCGCGGGTGCCGGCCACCGCATCCACATAGCGGCGCGCCGCGGTGGCGATGCCCGACATGCGCTGGAGGAAGTTGAGGGCCGTGCGCTCCGCCCCCAGGACAGCCCGGGCCGGCCCCTGGACCACCGCCAGCACATCGCCGGCGCGCACCCTCTGCCCATCCTGGCACAGGGATATGAAGCGCACCCGCTCATCCACCAGGTGGAAGACCGCCGCCGCCACCGCCAGGCCGGCGACCACCCCATCCGCCTTGGCCAGCAGTTTGCCCTCCAGCTCCAGCTCCGCCGGCAGGGTCCACTGGCTGGTGACATCGCCCGGCCCGATATCTTCATCCAGCGCCCGTCGGATAATCTGCAGGATTTCCGGCGTGATCTCCGGCGCGACCATTCGGCGCTCCTTCCGTCCATATGTACGGGCAAGTGTACTACAAAGCCCACCGGCGCGCAAACAGATTGCCGCCCTGCGGCCGTATGCGCTTGACGGCGCCGGCCGATGCGTTACAATTGCGCCCAGGAGGGAGTACGATGCATCGTCTACGGGTCATTATCGCCATCATCCTGGCCGGCCTGCTGATACCCCCGCCGGCGCTGGCACGCGGGCCGGTCACCTACAACGTCGAATGGGCCGCCGCATGGGGCGGGGCGACCTATGCCGCCGCCGTGCAGGGCACCACGGCCGCCGTCGGCATGGGCACCGCGCTGGCACTGCTGGATGTGTCCGACGCCGGCCGGCCCCAACGGTTCGGCCAGGTGCTCCCCCTGACGGATTTCCCCCAGCGCATCGTCTTCAGCGGGGAATATCTCTATGTGGCCGCGGATCGCGCCGGCCTGCGCATCATCCGCGTCTCCGACGATGGGCGCATGGAAGAGGTCGGCGTGTACCAGCTCCCTGGTCACGCCTACGGGGTGGCGCTGGCCGGCGGCTATGCGTTTGTGGCCTACGGCGAGGCCGGCCTGCGGGTGCTGGATGTCTCCAACCCCAGCGCGCCGGCGGAGGTTGGGTATTACGATACCCCCGGCACAGCTCGCGACGTGGCCCTCGCCGGCCCCTACGCCTATGTGGCCGATGGGGACAGGGGCCTGCGCATCCTCGACATCTCCAACCCTGCCGCGCCGGCCTCCGTGGGGGCCATCACGCTGGCCGGCCAGTGCTACAGCGTGGACGCGGCCGGCTCGTATGCCTATGCCGCGTGCGGCTGGGCCGGCCTGCGGGTCGTGGATGTTTCTCAGCCGGCAAACCTGCGCGAGGTGGGCTACTATGACTCCCCCGGCACTGCCTGGGACGTGATGGTTATCGGGCCGTACGCCTATCTGGCCGATGGGAGCCGCGGCCTGCGGGTGATTGACGTCTCCACGCCAACCGCCCCTCGCGCCGTGGGCCTGTATGACACGCCGGGCACGGCCGTCGGCCTGGCCGCCGGCGCCCACATGTACGTCGCCGACGGCGCGCGCGGCCTGTGCATCGTGGATATTTCCTCCCCGGCCTCTCCCAGCGAGCTGGGGCGCTGGAACCCACTGGGCCTCGCGAGCGCGGTGGCGCTGGCCGGCCGGTATGCCTATGCCGCCGACGCCAACCGCGGCCTGGTGGTGCTGGACATCTCCTCGCCCACCGCGCCCACGCCCATTGGCTTCTATCCGGGGCTTGGGGACGGAGAAGACATCGTGGTGGACGGCGGCCTGGCCTACATCGCCGACGGGTGGGCCGGCCTGCGCATCCTGGACATCTCCCAACCGCTGACCCCGACGCTGGTCGCACGTATGGACGTGCCGGGCTACGCGGCCGGCCTGGCGCTGGCCGGCGGCTATATCTATCTCGCCGCCGCGGATGCCGGCCTGCGGGTGATTCACGTCGCGGAGCCGGGAAACCCCAGGGAGGTCGGCGCATACGACACGCCTGGCTCGGCGCGGGCGGTGGCTGTCACCGGGTCCTATGCGCTGGTCGCGGATGGGGAGGCCGGCCTGCGGGTGGTGGATATAGCGGACCCGGGTGCGCCGGCGGAGGTAGCTTTCCTGGATACCCCCGGCTTCGCCGAGGATATCGCGCTGCGCGGCACGCTGGCCCTTGTGGCAGACCAGCAGGGCGGGGTGCGCGTGGTGGACGTGTCGGATCCCCTTCACCCGCGGGAAATCGGTGCGTACGCGGCGGAGGGACTGGTCCTGGGGGTAAAGGCCGGCGGCGGTGCGGCCTTCCTGGCAAAATCGGGGCCTCCGATATTCGAGGCGTTGGATATCTCCCGGCCGAATATGCCAGTGCAGGCCGGCGCCTACCAGGCGTGGGGGAGGGCGGTGGACCTGGCGGCGGCCGGCGATTATGCGTTCCTGGCGGCGCTGGACGGTGGACTGCTGATACTGCGCGTCGCGCCGAACCTGCGCATCCTCCCGATCCCGCTGTACATGCGGAACCTTGCCCCGTGAGATAAATAAAAAGGTGACAGTCACCACGGCGGCGACTGTCACCTTTTCCCTTACGAAAGGGCCTCGCCTCGTTTGGCCGCCTGAAGCTCTGCCTCCAGCTCCGCCTTGCGCGCCTCGGCGGCCCGCCGGCCTTCTTCTATGACCAGCTCGATGCGGTGCCGAAGCTCCTCCTGGACCTCGCGGCCGGAGCGGGGCACCAGCAGACTGCCGGCCGCCCACCCCACGGCGAAGCCGCACAGCACCCCGAAAAGAAAGCGCAGGAACTTCATGTTTCACCTCCTTGTAGCCCGCGGCTTCAGCGCACCAGCGCCTTGAGCACCAGCCCGATGCCGGCCAGGATGAGGATCGCCGGCCAGAACTGGGCGATCTTGAACGCCTGGACGCCGGAGATCATGCCGGAGGTATAGGCCAGGCCCACCGCCCCCACCGCGCCGGCGGAGATACCGAAGATGAGCGCCCCCCAATCCCGCAGGGAAAAGAGCCACTGCACCAGCGCCGAGAGCCCCAGGATCAGGGGAATCAGCGGCCACAACTCGCCCCAGCCATGCAAATGGGAGAGGAACAGGCCGTTGCGCCAGGCCAGCAGGAAGCCGCCGGCCAATATCGCCCCCGTGCCCCAAAAGACATCATCGGAGGAGCGGGGAGTAAAGAAGATATATCGGACCCAGAAGACGAGGCCCAAGGCCACGATGAGCCAGGGCCAGAGCACATCGCCGGCGAACAGGGGCCATCCCAGCTCGCGCCCCAACATCCAGAGGCCGGCCAGCACGAGAATGATGCCGAGGACGATGGGGGGCCGGCGGTGCGTCGGTGCGGTACCCTGCGTGCCCATCGCTCACTCTCCTTCTTCCGTGGAGGGGCCAGAGGAAACCGGTTCCTCCGGCAGGGCGACAGCCGCCAGGATATAGGCCAGGATGCCGCTCCCCATGGTGCTCAGGGTCCCAATGGCCCATACCAAGCGGATCAAAGTGGGGTCAATGTGGAAATACTCGCCCAGGCCGCCGCAGACGCCGGCCACGATGCGGTTCGAGCGCGAGCGGTAAAGGGGTTGGCCGGCCTGCGGCAGGCGAACCTCTTTCCACCATTCCCGGCCGCCCCACGTGGCGCTGATGAGCAGGGCCAGGCCCAGCCCAATCACCACCAGCGGCCAGAACAGGCGCCAGAACAGCTCCCAGAGCCGCCACAGCCCGAAGGGCAGTATACCCAGCGAGTTGATCAGCAGGAGGACGCCGAAGAAGGCCAGGAAGATGCCCAGCGCCAGAAGCCCGTTGCGGCTGACATTCTCCCAAGAGCGGGGGGCCGGCGCCGCGGCCGGCTCCTGTCCCGGGTTTTCCGGGATGATGATGGCCATGATGAGGTAGAGGAACAAACCAGTTCCCCAGACAAACGTGAGCACCAGCCAACCGATGCGCAGGAGATTGGGGTCAATGCCCAGATATTCGCCCCATCCCCCGCACACACCGGCGATCATGCGGTTGACGCGCGAGCGGTACAACCGCCGCTCGCCCCGCGTCGGGCCGCCTTCCTGTGGTTCAGGCATGCTGTTCATTCCAGGCTCCTCCTTCCGTAGATGCGAAAGACGAGTGCCGCGCCGTCAGTCCGCGCGGTGATCCTGCGGAGCGCCAATCACCCCCTTTCTTCGCGATCAATGCGCCGGCCGGCGCCAGATAAGCTGTTCGCGCGCCGGCCCGACGGAAATCATGGTCACCGGCACGCCCGTCAGCTCCTCCACACGCTGGACATAGCGCCTGGCGGCCGCCGGCAGTTCCTCCAACCTCTGTGCGGCCGAGATATCCTCGTCCCAGCCCGGCAGGTCTTCATAAATGGGCCGGCATTCCTCCAGCACGCGGCTGTCCATCGGGAAGTGCTCCAGGCGCTGGCCGCGATACTCATAGGCCACGCAGACGCGCACCGGATCCAGACCGGTGAGCACGTCCAGCTTGGTCATGGCGAACTGCGTCAGGCCGTTGATGCGCGCCGCATAGCGCAGGATGACCAGGTCCAGCCAGCCGGCACGCCGGCGCCGGCCGGTGGTGGTGCCGTATTCATGCCCAACCTCCACCAGGTGGTCACCGACGGCGTCATGCAGTTCCGTGGGCATGGGGCCGGCGCCCACCCGGGTGGTGTATGCCTTGGCCACACCGATGATCTCATCCACCAGCTTCGGGCCGAAGCCCAGGCCGACACAGGCCCCGCCGGCGATGGGGGAGGAGCTGGTCACAAAGGGATAGGTGCCGTGGTCCAGGTCCAGCAGGGTGCCCTGCGCGCCCTCGCACAGCACCGTCTTGCCGGCGGCGATGGCCTCGTTGATGACCAGCGAGGCGTCCCCCACCATGGGGGCCAGCCGGCGGGCGTATTCGGTGTATTCCTCGACGATGGCCGGCACATCCAGCGGCTCCTGGCCGTAGACCTGGGTCAGCCAGATATTGCGGGATTCCGCCTGTTCGCGCACCCGCCGGGCAAAATGGTCCAGGTCCAGCATTTCCACGGCGCGGATGCCGGCGCGCCAGGCCTTATCCGCATAGGTCGGGCCGATGCCGCGCTTGGTGGTGCCGATTTTGCGCTCACCCCGACTGCTTTCCGAAGCGCCGTCCAGGGCGATATGATAGGGCATGATGAGATGCGCCCCGCCGCTGATGATGAGCCGCGCCGTGGGCAGTCCCCGCGCCTTCAGGTTATCCAGCTCCCCCAGCAGGGTTTTGGGATTCACCACCACGCCACTGCCGATGATGCAGGTGGCGTGCTCATACAGGATGCCGGAGGGCAGGAGATGGAATTTGAAGGTCTGCCCGCCCCAGACAACGGTATGGCCGGCGTTGTCCCCGCCGTTCCAGCGGGCCACGACGGCGGCATCGCGCGTCAGATGATCGGTGATCTTCCCCTTGCCCTCATCGCCCCATTGGGCTCCCAGCAAAATAATCACTGCCATGGATCGCTTCCCTTCTTTTGCCAGAGATCGGTTATCCGCCTAACAGGTCGGCGGCCAGTGCGGCATAGACAGAGGCGGCGTGGTACAGGTCTTCCAGCCGCACATGCTCGTCCACCGCGTGGGCCTGGGTCACCTCGCCCGGGCCGATGCCGATAGTGGGGATGCCGGCCACCCCCATGGTATAGGTGCCGTCGGTGGAGAAAAGCCAGCGGATGAGCCGCGGGCGGTAGTCCAGCGCCTGCTCCACGGCGCGCACGCCGGCCCGCACCAGCGGATGGTCCTCCGGCATCAGCCACGCCGGGAAGTACGACTTGGCACGGCAGGGATAGCCGGTGTAGCTGGTGGCCTGATACTCGGTGACCTCGACGCTGGCGCGCGCCTGCTCGCGCGTGATGATGGCCTGAATTTCCGCCAGGGCGCGTGCTTCGGTCTCTCCCAGGGTCAGCCGGCGGTCAATGTAGAACACACAGCGGTCAGGAATGGCATTGCGACTGCTGGCGGAACTCTCGATATGCGTGACGGCCACGCTCCCCTGCCCCAGGATGGAATCCACTGCGAGCTGGCTCGAGAGCAGTTCCACGCCGAAGATGATGCGGGCCGCGCGGTAGATGGCATTCTCGCCCTGCTCCGGCATGGAAGAATGGGCGGCCACACCGCGCACCGTGACACACATCTCCATGCGCCCCCGCTGTCCGACGGCCAACTGCAGGTTGCTCGGCTCGCACAGCACCACCATATCCGGCACGAGGCCTTCTTCCTCCACCAGCACCCGCATGGCATAGCCCTCGCACGGCTCTTCCTGCACCACCGCCGCCACGTACAGATTGCCGTGGAGGGGGACGCCGGCGTCCAGCACCATCTTCAAGCCGTAAACCATCGCCGCCAGGGGGCCTTTCATGTCCACCGCGCCGCGGCCGTACAGGATGCCGTTCTCCACCTCGCCGCCCAGCGGCGGGTGCGTCCAGGCTTCCGGCTCGTTGACCTCCACCGTATCCATATGGGCGTTGAACAGCAGAGAGGGGCCGTTGCCGTCGCCGGCGCGCGCCACCACATTGCCGATGCGATCCACCCACACCTCCGGAAACCCGATCTTGCGCAGTTCCGCGGCCACCAGCTCGGCCACGGCTTTCTCCTGCGTGGAAGGGCTGGGGGTCTGGATCAACCGTTGGGCGAAGGCGGTCAGTGCTTCCCGATCCGTCGAGGTCAGTCTCCACATGGGTTCATCTCCCGGTCACAAGGCTGATGACGGCTTGGATATCCAGGGGCATCAATATGCTCCCTCTCCCAAAAGGACATGGGGGATGGTGCGCAGAAGGATCATCAGGTCCAGCGCCGGCGACCAGTTCTGAATGTAATATAAATCCAGGAGCGCCATTTCATCAAACGTGAGATTACTGCGCCCGCTGACCTGCGGCAGGCCGGTCATGCCGGGGCGCACCGACAGGCGCCGGCGGTGCCAGGGCTGATACTGCTCCACCTCCCGCGGCAGGGGCGGCCGCGGCCCGACCAGGCTCATATCACCGCGCAGGACGTTGATGAGCTGGGGCAGTTCGTCCAAGCTGGTGCGGCGCAGGAACCTGCCGACGCGGGTGCGGCGCGGGTCATCCCGTATCTTGAACAGCGGGCCGACCGCCTCGTTGCGGTCTTCCAGCTCAGCCAGCCGGCTTTCGGCGTCCGCCACCATGGAGCGGAACTTGTACATGGTGAAAGGCCGGCCGTCCTTGCCGACGCGCGTCTGGGCGAAGAGCACCGGCCCCGGCGAATCCAGCTTGATGGCCAGTGCGATGAGGGCCATCAGCGGGGACAACAGCAGAAGGGCCGTGCCGGCCACCAGGATATCCATCGCCCGCTTGACCACATATTTCCAGCCGCTGATGCCCTGATCGCGCATGCTGAGGATGGGGATGCCGTTGAGGTTTTCAATCTCCACCTTGCTCAGCCGCATCTGAAAGAGGTCCGGCACCAGGCGGGCGCGCACCGCATACTGCTCGCACAGCGAGAGGATGCTCATGATTTTGCGATGATACATCCAGGGTAGGGTGATGATGACTTCGTCAATCGCCAGTTCCTTGAACAGGCGGGGCAACTGGTCGGTGCTCCCCAGGCCCTTGAATGGGCCGACATCGTGGTTTCCCTTATCGGGGTTGTCGTCCACGAAGCCGACCACTTCGTATCCCAGGTCTGGCTCGGCCATCAGGTTGGCCATGATGGAGCGCCCCACCTCGCCGGCGCCCACGATGAGCACCCGGTCCACGCCCAGCCCCAGCCGGCGCAGGCGCCCGATGATGATCCCCCGCACCAACCGCGCCAGGCTCAGCAGGACAATGATCAGCACCGCGGCGTAGACAAAGATCAGGCGCGAGTAATACAGCGGCTGGAGGAAAAAGGTGATGAAGACCATCACCATAATGCCGGTAGTGGTGCCGTTCAGGATGGCATACACCTCGCCCAGCCACCCCTGCCCTCGCCTTCGATCATACACCCCTTCGATCTTGAAGGCAATCAGCAGGATGATCGTCAGCAGAACCGCTATCGGCAGGTACGCCTCGTACGAGACGTAGTAGGCATCCTCCACCGCTTTGAACCACTGCAGTTCATAGCGGATGCCGTACGCCAGGCCAAAGGCCAGGTTGATGAGTGGGATGTCCACGAGGGCGGTGATCCAGGAAAGCAGGCGGTGATAGCGCGTGGACATCTTACGCCCTTTCCTTTCCCAGCACTTGGCGATATATCGCTGTGGTCTCCTGTGCGGCGCGCTGCCAGGAGAAAGCCGCGGCACGCCGCCGGCCCTTATCGGCCAGGACGCGCCGTGCTTCCTCATCCCGCAGAAGCTCGTGCATCGCCTGCGCGATGGCCGCCGGCTCCTCCGGGTTCACCAGCACGCCGGCATCCCCCACCACCTCGGGCAGGGACGAACGGTCCGACACCACCACCGCCGTGCCGCAGGCCATCGCCTCCAGCGGCGGCAGGCCGAACCCTTCGTAGAAAGACGGATAGACGAACAGGGTCGCGGCATTATACAGGAAGGGAAGCTCGTCCGCCGGCACATAGCCGGTGAAGACCACCCGCTCCATCAGCTCCGCACGCTGTACAGCCTGATACACGTCCTGATAGTACCATCCTTTGGCGCCGGCAATGACCAACGCCGGCGGTTCTCCCGCTCCCCGCGGCCAACCGGCGGCCAGCAAGCGGTAGGCCTCGATGAGGCCGGCGATATTTTTGCGGGGTTCCAATGTCCCGACAAAGAGCACGAACCGCTCGGGCAGTCCTCTGCGCCGGCGGTACTCCTCCACCACCTCCGCCGGCAGGGGGCGGTACGTCTCATCCACCCCGCAGTACACGACCGCCACACGGCGCGCGTCCAAGCCCAGCAGGCGCACTGCGTCCCGCTTGGTGCTCTCGGAAATCACGATGACCCGATCTGCCCGCCGCGCGGAAAGCCGCGTGAACATGCTCAGATATAAACGATTATACACCCGGAAACGTTCCGGGAACAAAAGGAAGCTCAGGTCAAAGACGGTGACCACCGTCGGGCCGCGCCAGGCCAGCGGCGCCACAAAGGCCAGGGCATGGAGGAGATTGTGCCGGCCGGCGTACAACCACCACGGCAGGACCACTTGCTCCCAAGGGATGCGCGCCAGCGGGTGATGGGTGGGCCAGCGGGTGTAGCGCACCCGCATACCGGCCGGCGCCGGCCATGCCCGCTCGTGGGTGAACACCTCATAATCCATGCCGGCGTCCGCCGCCGGCAGATGCCGCAGGAGATTATCCATATAGGAGCTGATGCCGGCACTGCGGTACGTCGGCGATAGGGACAGCAGTTGGGCGTTCAGCGCGACAATGGGGCGTTCCCCCGGCAGAGCGGCCATCACACCCCTCCGCCGGCGGCCGGCCCGGCCGCCATCACTGCTTGATACACGTCATACGTCTGGGCGGCGATCCGCTCCTGGGTGAAATGCGCCAGCACCCGCTCCCGGCCGGCGCGCCCCAGGCGCAGGCGCTCCTCCGGATGGCCGGCCAAATACGCCAGATGCTCGCCCAGTGCCCGGGCATCCCCTTCGGGGAAGAGCAGGCCGGCGCCGCCAATCACGCGCGGGATCTCGCCGCAGTCGGAGCCGACGACTGCCACCTCCATCGCCATGGCCTCGATGAGCACCCGCCCGAACTGCTCCATCCAATTGGGCCGGCGCAGGGAGGGGAGCACCA
>JAPWUQ010000084.1 GCA_028275445.1 Anaerolineae bacterium
TACCTCGGAAACCATCGAGAAGTCGAAAAGGGAAATCCGCGAAAAGATCGAGTGGTTCCTTAAATTCGCGGAAATCAAGACCAAGGCCGACGAGTTCGTGGAGTCGGCGACGATGAACCCGGCCTTCGAAGAGTCGGCCATGTTCGAGAACATGATTGACCTCATGTTCGAGGACAAATACGATGTGTATGTCTTTGATACCGCTCCCACTGCTAACGCCCGCCGGCTGTTGGGCATGTCGGACGTTTACTCTATGTGGGTGAACAAGATGGTGCAGAGCCGGCAGGAAGCCTTGAGCCTGCGCGAACTCCTTTCCTACAGCAAGCGGAAACAGGAAAAAGACCCGCTCATGGACTATCTGCTGAACCTGCGCACCCGCATGAGCCATGCGAAAAAGCTCTTGACCGATGCGGAAAAGACCGCCTTCTTCTTCGTCACCCTGCCGGAGGCCCTGCCTATCGCCGTCATCCGCCGCTTCATCGGCTGGTTCGATGAGTTCGGCATCCCGGTCGGCGGTGTCATCGTAAACATGGTGATTGATAAGCAGAGCATTGGAGCGGACGCCCCCGATTTTGTCAAGAACCGCATTGCCATGCAGGAAGAGTACATGGAGGAAATCTGGCGCCTGTTCCCGGACGTCCGTGCCATTGTGCCGCTGTTCGACACGGAGGTCAAGGGCATCGAGATGCTTAAGCGCACGGCCCAGTATCTGTTCGCCTGATGGCGTTTGGCCGGCCACCCTGGGCGAAACACGGCGCCTACGGAGAGAGACGGTTCAGGAATGACATCGATGGCGATAAATCCGACGGTGTTGCTTCTGCTCCTCGCCTGCCTGTACGTCCTGGTATTCGGCGGGCTGTCCTTTGCGCGCCGGGAAGGGCTGTCGGGCCAATTCGTCCTCGAATCCGCCCTTGTGACGGCGCTATTGGTGGGCGGAACCTGGTTGGCCGGCGTCCAGCTCAGCCCCTTCCTGTTCCTCCTGCTCCTCTACCTGATCACCATGCGCTCGCGGCTGATCGTAGACCTTGCCAATCTCTTTGCACAGCGCAAGCAATTCCACCTGGCATTCCCATTATACCGCCTGGGCCTGGCTTGGTGGCCTGATGCCGCCTCCCGGCTCATCGTCTTGGTGAATCGCGGCGCCGCTGAACTGCTCAGCGGACAGCTCGATGTGGCGATCCGAACCATGGAGGACGTCCTGGAAGAGATCCATCGGCCGCACCTGGGGATTAAATACGAGGCAGCCTGCCGCTACAACCTGGGCGTGGCGTATGAGCGCGCCGGCGAGACAGCGAAAGCCAGGGAACAGTTCTGCGAAGTCGTCGAGCTGTTCCCTGGCTCACCCTATGCACGCGCAGCCTCCAATGCCCTCGAGCGTCAGAAGGGGAAACCCTCCCGGGACTAACATGGTGTTCCCCGCACTGTTGGACTTCCACCCACCCGACGGGGACCCATGGATCGCCATATGCCATTTGACCGCCGGCGAGATTGCGGCATCCCCCTCATAACGCCGAACTGCTGGGGAGTCATTTCCGCCCATGCGTGCCTTCATCAAATTCCTGGACTATCTCATCCGCCGCGCCAGCGGAGTCATCGAGTACTGCGATGACCCCCACTGCATCTTTCGCGTACAGCTCGCGCCGGCCCCCCACCCGGTGCGGCTTTCCGACGGTACCACCATCCCCGCCGGCGCGCCGGTCCTCCTGCTCCACCTGTGGAACGAGCACATCCCACCCATAGACCCGGCCGGCCCCGACCTGGCCTGGGCCCTGCAGACCGAACGCCGCCTGCGCCGCTCCCTGCGCCGGCTGGCCGAATGGCTCACCTCCAACCCGGCCTGCCAGGACGTCCAGGCCATCGGGGGCGTCACCGTGCTTCTGTCGCCCGACGGCCAGGATGGAAGCGCCCAACTCCTGCGCCGGCTGGGGTTTGAATTCTTCCCTTGTCATAATCCATTGGGGAAATTCGGCGAGTTCTGGGAGAACCTCTACACCTGGTGGCTGATGTGGGCGTTCAACCCGGCCAGCCTGCGGGGCCGCCGGCTCCTGCATCTCCAGCGCACGGAGATATGGATGTCGCGTCAAACCTTTCTGGCGCGGCATGGGCGACCCATTCCCAGCGAATCGGGCGCCCGTCCCAGCGAGACCGTCGCGCACCCTGCCGGCCGCGATTAACCCAGCGACTCCAGCACCTGCCGCACGTACTCCATGCCCAGGCGAGGACTGGTCAGCACTGGAGCGCGCCGGCGCTCCGCCGGCATCCCCTCCAGCGCCCGCGCCATGGACGCCTGGGCCAGCAAGACCACCTCATTGCGGGCCATCAACTGCTCCAGACATTCCTGCACCAGCCGGTCATGGGTCGCCAGGTCGCCGGCAAAGAGCGCCGCATAGGCCCCCTCGCACAGCACCGCCTCCACTTCCACCCCTTCCACGCCCTTCGCTCGTGCCCGCCCACGCACCAGATCGCTGACCGGCTTCAGCGCCGTCGGAGCCGTCGCTACGACGCCAATGCGCCGGCCCATTTCCAGCGCTCGATCCGCCATGGCCTGGTCAATCTTCACCACGGGCACGCGCACCACCTGCTGTGCCACATCCACACACGGGGAAATGGAATTGCAGGTCACCAGGATGACATCCGCGCCGGCGCTCTCCGCCCACACAGCATGCTCGCATAGGCGGCGGTTGAGCGCCGGCGTGGGGCCTCCCTCCGCCAGCACCACCTTCAGCATTCCTTCGTCCACGATGTGGAAGCGGCGCACGCCCGGAAGCAGTTCCTGGGCCAGCCCATCGAAAAGGGAGACCACCCCCGTCAGCGTATGCACCAGAGCAAGCGTTCTTTCGGCCATCTCAGGACGCTCCTCTCTCTCCGCCGGCATAGCGACGCATCAGCCGGCGCATGGCCAGCGCGGTCTGGATGCCGGCGGTGTCCGGGTCCGGCCGCGCCAGCAGTTCCGCCGACAGAAACCGATCATATCCCACTTCCACCAGAGCGCGCAGCATCCGCCCAAAGGCGAAGTGCCCCTTCCCTGGCGGCAGACGGTTACTGTCCCCCAAATGCACATGCCATAAACGCGGCGCAGCGGTATGCACCGCCCGCCGAACGCTGGCTTCCTCGATGTTCATGTGAAAGGTGTCCAACAGAAGGCCGAACGCGGGATGGGCAATTTCTTCCACCAGCGCCATGCCCTCCGCGGCGGTGTGGATGAAATCGGCCTCATAGCGGTTCAGCGGCTCCAGGGCCACGCGCAGTCCCCGCCGGCCGGCGTACTCCGCACAATCCCTCAGCCGGGCGATCAGCCGCTGGCGCGCTCCCTCGCCGGCCTGCCCGAGCCGGCCGCGAAACGAACCGATCGTCACCAGGGGAGCGCCGACCGCCGCGGCAAAATCCGCCAAGGCACAAAAACGCTCGAACGCCTTTTGCTCCGCGCCGGCGTCCGCCGATACCAGCGTCAGGCCATCCACCAGGAACTGCGCACCGGTGCCGATGGCCGCGACCTGCAGGCCGGCCTCGCGGATGGCGCGCCCAATGGCGCCGGCGTCCAGCTCCGTCGGATCCCGGACCATCAGCTCGACCCCCGCATAGCCCCATTGGGCCGCCTTGGCCAGGCGCTCCGGAAAGGAGCCGGCGAACAACGCCACAGGCACCGCCCGAGGGACCTCTGGGGTCGTCAGGGTCACCGCCAGCTTCATGGCCGCTCCCGCCTCACCGCAACTGTTTTTCCAGGGCGGAGATGGAGTCGTGCAGGATGGCGACGATCTCGTCCACCTGCTCGCGGTTGATGATCAGCGGCGGGGCCATCAGGATGGTATCGCCGGCGTAGCCGTCCACATTGCCGCCGCACGGATACGTGATCAGGCCCCGCTGGAACGCTTCTTCCTCCAGCCGGCGCGCCACCCCCATCTGCGGCGGGAACGGCTCCTTGGTGGCCTTGTCGCGCACCATCTCGAAGCCCACCATCAGGCCCAGCCCTCGTACATCCCCGACGATGGGGTGCTCGCGCAGGGTGTCCAGGCGTTCCAGCATATACTTCCCCATCTCGGCGGCACGTTCCACCAGGTGATGCTTCTGCAAGTAGTTGATGACCGCAATGGCCCCCACGCAGGAGACGGCGTTGGCGTTGAGGGTATGGCCGGCCTTGAAGGGGGAATTGTGGTCAATGAGCGGCTGCCATATCTCATTGCGGGCGATGATGGCGGACAGCGGTGTATACCCGCTGGTGATGCCCTTGGCCGTCGCGATAATATCGGGCGTCACACCCTCCCAATGCTCGATGCCCCACATGCGACCCGTCCGCCCCAGGCCGGTCATGACCTCATCGGCGATGAACAGGACATGGTATTTGTCGCAGATCTCGCGGATCATCTGGAAATAGCCCGCCGGCGCCGGCACCGCCCCCAGCGCCGCGCCCACGACCGGCTCGGCGATAAAGGCGGCGATGTATTCCGGCCCCACCTGGCGGATGATGGATTCCAGGGCACGGGCGCATTTCAGCCGGCATGCCGGGTAGCTCAGTTCGAAGTAACAGCGGTAGCAGTAAGCCGGCGGGATATGCGGCGATTCCACGAACATCGGCTGGAAGATGGAGCGGCGTTGGGTGATGCCGGAGAAGCCGGCGACGGCGATATTATTGCCGTGGAAGGCCTGCCAGCGGCCCACAATCATATACTTGCTGGGCACCCCCTTCTCCACCCAATACTGCCGGGCCAGCCGCACCGCATCATCCACCGCATCGGTGCCCGTGCAGGTGACCCAGACCCGGGCGTTGTCCCGCATCTCGCCCGGCGCGATCTTCACCAGCATCTCCGAGAGGTCTCGGAAGGGCTGATTGCTAAAGGCGTGGGCCGGATAAAAGCTAAAGGCCTTGGCCTGCTCATACATGGCATCCACCACTTCCATCACGCCGTGGCCAATGGTGACCACCACGGAGGAGCCGCCGGTGGCATCAATGTAGCGCCGGCCCTCTGTGTCATATAAATAAATGCCCTCCGTCCGGGCGATGAGGCGGTAATCCCGATCCCAACTGCGGTGCACAGCATATGGGTGTGGTTGTACGCTCATAGATTGACCCCCCTTTGTGCGATATCCTGTTTCACGAAGCCCGTTATTCTCCCCGCACCGTCCCGTCCGGTGCAATGGATGTCACTGAACGCAGGCCGGCGTAGGCGATCAAGAGTGCCTCCGTCTCCAGTTGCTGGCCAGCCTCCAGGACAGGCGCGCGGCCGGCGGCACAGGCCTCGGAGAGGGCCGATGGCCAGCCGGTGGACGGCTCCACCACGATGGCCTCCAGCCCCCGCCAGCCGCCGTAGGTGAGGAAGAGCCAGCAGGTCGAGAAGAGCCGCTCGTCAAAGCGGATGCCGACCCCGACGCCGGCTTCGGCATCCGTCAGGGCCACCCAGCCCTCTCGCAGGCGCTCTACATAATGTTGATCGCAGACGCCGGCCTCCGGGGGTAGGGCGCGCGAGACATCCACCGGCCGGCCGTCCCGCCCACGCGCCGTGGGCCAGGTGTAGGTCAACTGTGTGGCATCGAAGCGCCGCGTGTCCCACGGGTCAATCACCATGGTGTCTGCCGGCAGGTCGATCCGCACGCCGGCGCGCGTCCGCACTGCCGCGTGCAGGTTCCACGTGTAATGGAACGGCAGTGGGCCCATGTTCGACAGGCGATAGCGCAGGCGAAAAATGGGTTCTCCCGCCGTCAGGGTGATCCATTTGTCCAGGCGGGCGGGCGTCAGCGGGGCCAGGCACCACAGGTGCACGCCGGCGCGCGCCGGCCCTTCTTCGATCACTTCCCACCGCCAACGTTGGGTCCACAGCTCGCCATGATCATGCAGGGGCATGCCGCGCCATTCCTCCTGGCGCACGTTGGGGAAGACGTCATCCCAGCCGCCGGCCCAGGTGTCATCGTACGGGGTGCCGGGCGGATAGACCGCCGGCGGGACCCGCGGGTTCTGCCAGAAGAGCTCCGCGTCCGCCGGCTTATAGCGCAGTGAATACATCTTGCCGCCGGCGTCCGGCAGGATCTCCAGCCGCACCAGTTCATTCTCGACGAGCAGGGCCTGAAGCCCGAAATGCTGCCAGCTCACGTCCACCCATGCAGGCATGATTTTCACTCCGCCGGCCATGCCAGTTCAGCGGCGTACTCCTCGCCGATCTTGCGCATGGCCCAGTAGAACTCGGTGAGCGCTGTATCGCTCCAGCTTTCCCCGTCGATAATGCACACCGGAACGGCGATCGTCCCTGGCAGCATCTTTTCCATCATCTCGCGGAAGCCGGCCAGCATCTCCTCGGCGCTCTCGCCGTTGTCGAACATGGCGAAGACCAGGCCGCGGCCGGCGAATTCCCGGCCCAGCCGCTCGAAGTCCGGGCGGGTATAGCGGAACGAGCAGTTCAGGCCGCGGATGGCCGGCGTATGCTCCAGGATTTCCCCGCCGGGCGGGTGCGGGCCGCAGTTGTGCAGGAGGCCGCCGCCGTAGCGGGCGAAGATGCGGCTGTTGTACGGCCGGCCGAACTCCTTCCACATGGCCGGGCTGAGGTGCACCATGACATCATCGCTGACAAAGCCCTTGTAGGGCAGGGGCGCCCAGGTGGGGTCAAAGTCGGTGGTCGTCATGTTCTCCATCCCACCGCAGGCGGCGATGATAGCGTCGTAGCAGGCAATCATGGTGCTGGTGATATGCTCCAGGAGGTGATGTACCGCCCCAGGATTATCGTACAAGGCGGTGTAAAACACATGGCTGTCCACGATGTCCTTACAGGTGTTCAACGGCCCACCCAGGTCGATGCCGGAGAGCGGAATACGGCCATCGGTCACGGAACGGAAGAGGTGAATGCGGCGCAGGCATTCGGGCATCAGGCCGCGGGTGATGGGGTTCCAGCGCGGGAGCGCATAGACCTGATCCATTTGCGTGATGATGGGAGCCACTACGCCCGGCATTTGGTTGGGGTCCTCGCTCCAAAACACCTCACAGCCGTATACCGTGGCGATGGTCATATAGCCGACGTCCGGACGCAGCCAGGGGATGTAATCATCGGGCAGGGCGCGCAGGGAGCGTTCCACCGCTACCAGATTGGCCTCGAGCTGATATTCCCCGCTTTCCAGGAGCTGGCGCATGGTCAGGCCGCGGGGATTACAGGTCAGCCAGATGACGATGGGGATATGATCCACGCGGCGGTATTCCCACAGGCGCGTGCGCTCTTCCTTGCGGCGCGCGATTTCCCGCTCATCCCACTGGAGCCGGGAGAGCAAACTATCAAACTCCACCGCCGGCCCCATCGTCCCCCGCTCGGCGAATACCTCTCTCATTTGCGGCTTTCCTCGCGCTGGCGGATGATCTCCTTGGCCTTGCGCACCCCCTCCTGACAAATGGCCTCGATCTCGGCGGCCTGTTCCGGGGTCACCGGCAGGGGTTCCTGCTCCGCCTGGGCCAGGATTTTGCGCGCCAGCTCATTGGCATACTGCCGCATGCTCTTGGCGCCGGCGGCCTCCCACTTGTCCCACGGGTCGCGGTTCGTCAGCGTGGGGATCCAGCGATCCTGGCGGTAGAACTCGCGCGTCTCCCGCTTGGTGAGGAAATGCTTGCCCAACGGCCCGCCCTCCTTGCGCAGGAGGTCCACCGAGAGGGTGAAATCATTGACCTCGAACCCGCGGGCGATGCGGAAGCAGGCGCCGATAATCTCCTCGTCAATCAGGCACTGCTCATAGGAGGCCAACAGCATTTGCTCCATCATCCCGTAGGCCAGGTGGATGAAGTTGGTGCCGCTGAGCATATTGGTCAGCACCTGCAGGGCGCGCTCGTAGCCGGCCTGGGCGTCGGGAAGCTTGGCGTCAATGCCCGTCCCACCCTGGAAGGGCAGGCCGAAGTAATGCGCGAGCTGAGCGGTAGCGGCGTGGATCAAGGTGGTCTCGGGCGCGCCGCCGGAATACGCACCGGTGCGCATGTCAATGATGCCGGAGGCGATAGCGAAGATGCAGGGGGTGCCGGGGTTGACCAACTGGGCCAGCACCACGCCGGCCAGCACGTTGGCGGCCTGCTCCACCAGCGTGCCGGCGATGGGCGCCGGCGTCGTCGCCCCGCACAGCGAATCCACCTCGATGTACAGCGGGATGTTCCAGCGCGCCGACTCCATGATGACCTCGGAGTTCTGCGGCTCATGCTTCAGCGGGCTGATCATGCAGACTACTTCGGTAAAGGTCGGCTTGCGCTTCACCTCCTCGGTGCTTCCCTGGAACACCGCCGCCATGCGCACCTGATCGCGCACCGATTCCGCCGTCTGCGCCTGGGAATAGAAATTGCGCCAAGTGTTGGTGTAGCAGGTGGCGAAGTTGACCAGCTCGTAGCCGATCTCATCCACGTCCGAGGGGATGACGATCTGATGCATGATGTCCAGGTTGGGCATATGATCCAGCAGGCGCGTCATCAGCCGCAGGTCTTCCCGCACCGCCAGACGATGGTTGCCGTCCAGGTCCAGAACGTGCAGGGCGCAGGAGCCGCTCATGGTGTAGACGCGCTCCAGGTCCACCTTGACATCGTAGTCCTCGGTCTTGCCGTAGAGCGTGAAGAAGCTGGGAGCGGTCTGCAGTGCTTTGCGCAGCAGTCCCTCGCTGATCTTCACCACATGGTTATCCCAATCGACCACGGCGCCGTGGTGGTCGGCGAACAGCTCGAGCGCCGGCCGATAATCCATCTTCACCCCCATCTCGGAGAGGGTCTCGATGACCGCGAAATAGAGCGCCTTCAGGTCGCTTTCATCCAAGAACTTCAGCCGCTGACAGCGCAATCCCCGCCGTGGCATGACAGACCTCCTGTTCAACGTGTTGGTTGCTGGCCGGCTTTCTGGGCCACCAGTTGCTTGGCCACCTGCACCGCGCCGGCGGCGTCATCCGCATATCCATCTGCCCCGATCTTCTCGGCGAAGGCGGGCGTCACCGGCGCCCCGCCCACCAGGATGATGAGCTGGTCGCGCAGGCCGGCCTCCTTCGCTGATTCGATCACCCTCTGCATATAGGGCATGGTGGTGGGGAGCAGTGCCGACATCCCTAGGATGGTCGCGTTCACCTCGCGCACCTTGTCGAGAAACTGCGAGGCGCTGACGTCTACTCCCAGATCGTACACATCGAAGCCGTTGGCGCTGAGCATGGTGGCGACAATGGACTTGCCGATATCATGCAGGTCGCCGGCCACCGTGCCGATGACCACCGTGCCCAATACCTGGCGCTGGGCGCCCTCCCCGCGCAGTGCCGGCTGGACGACCTTGAGCGCCGCCTGCATCGCCTCCGCGCCCATCATCAGCTCTGGCAGGAAATACTCGCCGGTCTCGTACAAGCGCCCGACCTCCTGGATGGCCGGCACCATGCACTCGTCGATGATTTGCATGGGCGGCATGCCCTCATCCAGCAGTTGCCTGGCCAGCGCCTCTGCATCCTCCGAATAGCCTTCCACGATGGCCTTGTACAGCTCCTCGCACTTGCGGTTACCCATTGCTCTCTCCTCCGAACGCGTGATACGGGAAAGCGTTTATTTGACTGCGCCGGCGGTCAGCCCGCGGATAAAGCTCTTCTGGCTGGCCAGGTAGAGCGCCACAATCGGCACCGTGGCCACCACGAGGCCGGCCATGGTGACGGGGATATTCAGGTTGTAGCGGGACTTGAAGACGGTCAGTCCGACCATCAGGGTCTTCAGCGCGTTGTCCTGCAGGAACACCAGGGCGATGAGCAGTTCGTTCCACACCCACATCGCGTTGACGACGATGAGGGTGAAGAATGCCGGCCCGGACAGTGGGAGCATGATGCGCCAGAAGATGCCCAGGTTGGAACAGCCGTCCATATACGCGGCATCCACGATGTCCTGCGGTATGGTCTTGAAGAAGTTGGTGAGCAAATAGGTGCTGAAGGGCATCATCAGCCCCACGTAAATGAGGATGGCGCTGGCGTAGGTGTTGACCAGCTTCAGCTCCACCATCAGCAGGAACAGGGGCACCAGCATGACCACCGGCGGGACGATCATGAGGGAGATGTTCAGGTTGCCCAGGAGGCGCCGGCCGATGAAGTCCATGCGCGCCAGGGCGTAGGCGGCCAGGCCGGCGCACAGGGATACCAGCAGGACGGAGACCACTGTCAGGATGGTGCTGTTCAGGAACCACTGGCCGAAGGCTTTGCCGGCGAAGGCCGCGACATAGTTGTCAAAGGTGATGCGCGCCGGCAGTCCCCAACGGTCCGCGATGTATTCCTTCTGTGTCTTGAATGAGGTGACCACCATGAAGTAGATGGGGAACAGTGCCACCACCGCGCTGATTATCATCACCAGCTCGCAGAAGGCGAGCCAGGCCCACCGTCTGGCTTTCAGGCGAACGCTCTCGCCGGCTGTCGCTCGCTCTCCCACTTGAGATTTCACCGCCATCGCTACGCGTACGCTCCTTCCTCACCCAGGATGCGGTTCTGCAGGAGGATAAACACGATGGTGATGCCCACCAGCAGGACCGAGGTGGCCGAGGCAATGTGCATCATGCGGTAGCGGAAGCCCATGAGGTAAATATACAGCTCCGTCACCATGGTCGCATTGCCTGGTCCGCCATTGGTCATGACATAAATGTAATTGAAGACCCAGCTCAGCATGGTAAAGACGCTGATGACGGTGAAAAACTCGATGACCGACTTCAGTTGGGGGATCGTGATGTACCACTGAAGCTGGAGCCAGTTGGCACCATCCAGGCGGGCGGCCTCGAACAGCTCTTCCTGCACGGACATCAGTCGGGCCAGGAACAGTACGACGCCGAACCCCACTTCCTTCCAGATGATGACGATCATCACCACCCACAGGGCGTATTCCGATTTCCCCAGCCAGTCCTTGGCCAATGCCCCCAAGCC
>JAPWUQ010000085.1 GCA_028275445.1 Anaerolineae bacterium
GGGAGATAGATGCCAGGCTCCACGCTGAAGACCATGCCGGCCTCCAGGGTATGATCGGAAAGTGGGCTGAGCACCGGCAGTTCGTGAATGGCCAGCCCCACGCCGTGCCCCAGCCCATGGCCGAAGGCGTCGCCGTAGCCGGCCCGCTCGATGACCTCCTCCGCCAGCGCGTGCGCCTCGTTGCCCTTCATGCCGGCCCGGAGGTTCGTTTGGGCGCGCTCCTGCGCCTGCCGCACAATCCCATATATCTCCATAAAGCGCGCATCCGGTTCCCCCAGGATAACGGTGCGGGTCAAATCGGAGCAGTAGCCCTGCCACATACAGCCGGTGTCGATGACGATGGGCTGGCCGGCCTGCAGAGGCCGCTCGCTCGCCTTCGCATGCGCCATGGCAGACGCCGGCCCGCCGGCCAGGATGACGTCGAAGGACAGCTTTTCGGCGCCGGCCTGCCGCATCTCCTGCTCCAGCTTCCAGGCCAGCTCCCGCTCGATCATGCCCGGCTGCATCATCTCCCGCAGGATGTCAAAGGCCCGATCGGTCAGCGCCACTGCCCTGCGGATCGCCGCGATCTCCTCCGGCTCCTTGACCGCCCTCAGCCAGCGCACCACATCCTTGGTGGACACCAGCTCAATCTGCTCTGGGATGGCTTGTCGGTACGTGGCGTACGCGTCATACGTCAGGTGATCGCCCTCGAACGCCACCCTGCGCGAGCCCAGGCGCTCGAGGATACGGGGCAACAGCTCCTCGAACTTGCCCTCGATCTTGATCAGCTCGAACAGGGGGGCTTCCTGGCGGGACTGCTCATAATACCGAAAATCGGTGGCGATCAGGGCGGCTTCCTGGGTGATGAACAGCACGCCGGCGGAGCCGGTGAAGCCGCTCAGGTAGCGCCGGTTCTCCGGCTGGGTCACCATAAAGGTATCCACACCCAGCTCCTGCATCTTCTGCCGCAGACGGGCCAATCGTTCGGGAATCATGATTCCTCCTTTTGTGACGGCGTGGGTGAATCGGGAACGTGGACGATATCGGCCGGCTCTTCGCCGCCGGCGCGCGGGTGCGCCTGCAGATAGACCCTGCGCATGTGGCGCTGACTGACATGGGTGTAAATCTGCGTGGTGTACAGGTTGGCATGCCCGAGCATTTCCTGCACCGCGCGCAAATCGGCGCCGCCCTCCAGCAGATGGGTGGCGAAGGAATGCCGCAGTACATGTGGGGTAACCTTTTTCTCGATGCCGGCGGCGCGCGCCAGCTCCTGCAGGATGCCCTGCACTCCTCGCGCCGAGAGGCGCTCCCCCCGCTGGTTCAGGAACAGCGCCGGCGACGGCCGGCCGTGCCGGTTGCCGGCGGCGAGTGTGGGGCGCGCCTCCTGCAGGTAACGTGCCAGCGCGGCCTGGGCCTGGCGCCCCAGGAACGCCACACGCTCTTTGGCGCCTTTCCCCCAGACGCGAATCTCCCCCGCCGCCAGGTTGACACTGCTGACATTCAGGGAGACCAGCTCGCTGATGCGCACGCCGGCGGAATAGAGCACCTCGAGAATGGCCGCGTTGCGGATGCCCAGCGGCGTCGAAAGGTCCGGCGCGGCCAGCAGGCGCTCCACCTCTTCCACCGTCAGGTACTGGGGCAGGCGGCGGGGAAGCTTGGGGCCGGCGACCCGCTCAAAGGGGTTCGCCACCACCCAGTGAATCCTCTGCAGATAGCGGAAGAACGAGCGCACCTCCGAGACGCGCCGGGCCACGCTCGCCTGCGCATATTCCTTACTGCCCAGCCAGGCAATGTAGCGCCGGGCCACGGCGCGGGTGACCTGATTCAAATCGGAGACGCCCTCTTCCTGGACGAACTCCAGGAATTCCTGCACCTCGCGCTGGTAATTGCGCAGGGTGTAGGTCGAGGCGTTGCGCTCCGCCATCAGGTAGGTGAGGAAGCGCTGAAGGCAGGCTTCCAGCGTGGGCTGGAGCGCCGGCCGCTCTTCTTCATCCGGTGCGCGTCCCCTCCGCGCCACATCCGCCCCCTATTCGCTCACCGCCTCGCCCACAGGCAGAGAATCGATCTCGAACTCTTCCTGGCAGTGGTAACACTTGGCCCATCCCTTCCGGTCCACCACCAGCAGGCCGCCGCACTGTGGACAAGCTGTGGATAACGGCTCCTTCCAGATGGTAAAACCGCAGGTCGGGTAATTGGAACAGCCGTAGAAGGTGCGGCCGCGGCGGGTGCGCCGCTTCACCAGATCTCCCCCGCACTCCGGACAGCGCGCCCCGACCTTTTCGGCATACGATTTCGTATTCTTGCAGGCGGGGTAATTACTGCAGGCCAGGAACTTGCCGAACCGCCCGTACTTGACGACCATGGGACTGCCGCACTGCTCGCAGACCTCGTCGGTGACCCCCTCGTCCAGATCGATCTTCTGCATGGTCTGGCGGGCTTTTTCCAGCTCCTGAGAGAACGCGGCGTAGAAGTCCTTGAGCACGGGCACCCAGTCGACCTCGCCGGCCGCGATGCGGTCCAGATTCTCCTCCATCCGGGCCGTGAAATCGTAGTCCACAATGTCCGGGAAATGCTCCACCAGCAGGTCATTCACGATCATGCCCAACTGCGTGGGCACCAGCCGGCGGTCCACCCGCTCCACATAGCCGCGCGCCTGGATGGTGGAGATGATGGGCGCATAGGTGCTCGGCCGGCCGATGCCGCGCTCCTCCAACGCGCGCACCAGCGTGGCCTCGGTGTAGCGCGGCGGCGGCTGGGTGAAATGCTGTTCCGGCAGTAGGCGGATAAGGTCCAGCGGATCCCCCTTTTCCAGCGGCGGCAGGTCAATGGGGCTTTCGCCCTCCGCCGGCGCCGCGTCCTCATCCCGCGCTTCCTCGTATACCGCCAGGAAGCCGGGGAAGCGCACCGATGAGCCGCTCACCCGGAAAAGATAGGGCATTTGCTCCGAAGAAGGGCCGGCGTGAATGTCCACCGTCAGCGTGTCCAGCTCCGCCGGCGCCATCTGGCTCGCCACAAACCGCTTCCAAATCAGCTCGTACAGGCGGAACTGATCGCGGTTCAGGTATGGCCGCACCTTCTCCGGCGTGCGGAACACCGAGGTCGGGCGGATAGCTTCATGGGCCTCCTGCGCGCCCTTTACCTTCGTCTTATAGACCGGAGGGTGCGGGGGCAGGTACGATTCTCCGAAGGCCTGCTGGATGAACTGGCGCGCTTCCCGCTGGGCAACCTCGGCGACATGCACCGAATCGGTACGCATATAGGTGATGAGGCCCACCGGCCCCTCTTTATCGCCGAGGGAGATGCCCTCGTACAGGGCCTGTGCCACGGCCATGGTGCGCTTGGCGGTGAAGCCCAGCCGGCGCGAGGCTTCCTGCTGCATAGTGCTCGTGGTGAAAGGCGGAGAGGGCCGGCGCTTGCGCTGGCCGCGCTTGATCTCCGCCACGCGATACAGCGAGCGCTCCAGCTCCTCGACGACCTGGCGTGCCTCCGCCTCGTTCTTGAGGTCTACCTCAGCGCCTCGGATGCGCGCCAGCTTCGCAATGAAGGTCTTGCGTGACTTCGGGACAGGTTCCTCATGTTTGGCCAGCTCGGCGCTGATGGACCAGTACTCCTGCGGGACGAAAGATTGTATCTCGCGCTCCCGCTCGACGATGAGACGCACGGCGACGGACTGCACGCGGCCGGCGGTGGTGCGGTTGCGCACGCGCTCCCACAGCAGAGGGCTGATCTGATACCCGACCAGCCGGTCCAGGATGCGGCGTGCCTGCTGGGCGTTCACCAGGTTCTGGTTGATGCCGCGCGGGTTGGCGAACGCCTCCTCGATGGCATCGCGAGTGATCTCATGGAAGACCACCCGCCGCGCCCGGGAGGGATCAATATTGGCCGCCTCCAAGAGGTGCCAGGCAATGGCCTCTCCTTCCCGGTCCGGGTCGGTGGCCAGGTAAATCTCCTCCGCCTTCTCGGCCTCTTGCGCCAGCTTCTTCACCACCGCTTTTTTCTCGTTGGGGACGCGGTACTGGGGCTTGAAGTTATCCTCCACATCCACCGAAAGCCGCGAGCGCAGGAGGTCGCGCACATGGCCGATAGATGCTTCCACCTTATATCCTCTGCCCAGGAAGCGGCCAACGGTGCGCGCCTTCGCCGGCGACTCCACAATCACCAGCTTGCCGGAGCGCTCGGGTGGGTCCGGCGGCGCCAGGTTCTCATGCGCCGGCGTGCGGCCAGGGCGCGTCAGCGTCGTGCCGCACTGCGGACAGCGCCCCCGGGTGATGGGCTGGCCCTTCTTGTTGAACGTCGGGACAGGGTCCGCCAGGGGCACCTTCGTCCGACACTTCAGGCAATAAGCCTCCAGGGTCTCTTCCGTCATAGGGAACCTCGTTCGCGCAGTGGTTTGGAAGGGCCGGCGGGGCGGGCCGAGGGCGTTTGCACCGTGCTGACATACTGCATGCCGCCCATCTGCCGCACCAGCCCCTTCAGCTCCATGATGGTGAGGGTACTGCTGACCACGTCAATGGTAAGCCCAGAGCGCCGGCCCAGCTCGTCAATATGCATCGGCTCCTCGCCCAGGCAGGCGAGCAGGGCGCTCTCTGCCGGCGAGATGTCCAGGACGCGCTGTGCCTCCTGCTTGGCCGGCAGCATCTCCAACTGCAGACAGCGTACGATATCCTCATGGCTCACCACAGGGATAGCGCCTTCTTGAATGAGCCAGTTGGTGCCGGACTGACGAGGGGAGAGGATACTGCCGGGCACGGCAAAGACATCCCGGCCCTGCTCGGCGGCAAATCGGGCGGTGATGAGCGCGCCGCTCTGACTGCCGGCCTCCACCACCAGCGTGGCGCGCGCCAAACCGCTGATGAGCCGGTTGCGGGGCGGGAAATTACGGCGCTCCGGCAGAGTGCCAAGCGGATATTCCGAGAGCAGGGCGCCGTGCTCGATGATTTCCTGGGCCAGCCGGCGGTGCTCGGGTGGATATATCTGGTCCAAGCCGCACGCCAGGACAGCGATGGTGCGCCCGCCGGCGTCCAGCGCGGCGCGGTGCGCCTCGCCGTCAATGCCCAGCGCCAGGCCGCTGACAATGGTGACGCCCATCTTCGCCAGCGGCGTCACCAGCCGGCGTGTGACCTCGCGGCCGTAGCCCGTGGCATAGCGCGTGCCCACCACGGCCAGCGCCCACTCGTCCGCCGGCGTCAGCTCGCCCTGCACGAACAGCACCGGCGGCGCGCTGTCCACCGCGCGCAGTAAGCGGGGATACTGCGGGTCATCCCAGGTCAGGAGGGTGATGCCGCGCTCCGCCAGGCGTTCGCATTCCCGCTCCAGGTCCAACCGCCGGCGGGCGGAGACGATCTGCTCCACGGTGCGGCGGTCCAGGCCGGCCTCCCGCAGGGAATCAGCCGGCGCCTCCCAGGCCGCCGACATGCTCCCAAAGGCCTGGAGCAAGAGGCGAAAGCGCGCCGGCCCCACGCCCGGCACCATATGAAATCCCAACCAATATGCCCGCTCGTCCATCATCGCAGGAGTCCTGATAGCGCTATCCACCGTTGCGCTGTGACGGGGCCAGGATATCATTTCTGCGGGGGTTTGTCAAGGCACCAGGCCTTCCATCAGGTGGACGACCATGCGGCGTGCCTGGCGGTCGATGGAGAGGATGACCTGGGATATCGCCGGCAGGAGCAGGGGTTTGCCCTGCCAGTCCACGACGTAGACATCGTTGGCGCCGGTCTCGATGACTTCGGTGACCCGGCCCAGGCGTTCGCCGGCGTCCGTCCACACTTCCAGCCCGATGATCTCGTGGATATAGTACTCATCTTCGCCCAGCGGCGCGGCATCTTCGACGCGGATATACAGGATCTGATTGCGCAGTTCGCCGCTGGACTCCGGGGTATCATAGCCGGCGAACTTCAACAACCACTGCCCTTTAAAGATGCGGCCATGCTCCAGCCAGATGGGGCGGTAATCCTCGCCGACGAAAAAGCGGCCGGGCCGGCGGAAGCGTTCGGGGAAATCGGTCCACACGTCAATTTTGACGAAGCCGCGCACCCCCCACGGCCGGCGGATGCGCGCCACGGCCAGGTAACGAGGAGGCTCAGAAGCCTTTCGCCCCTCTGAGCCCCCCACTCCCTGCCCGTCCGTTTCTGCTGGTATGGGTTCGTCCTGCACCGGTATCTGGCCCTTCATTCAATCTCCAGGAACACGCGCTTGCCCTCTTTCGAGGCCTGCACCTTTAAAAGGGCGCGGATGGCATTGGCCACGCGTCCGTTCTTGCCGATGACGCGGCCGATATCGTCTGAGGCCACATGAAGCGTGATGGTCACAGAGCGGCCCGACTGCCTCTCCTGCACGCGAACCTGTTCGGGCTGTTGGACCAGCGATCTGGCGATATATTCGACAAGCTCTTTCACTGCACAGCGTCCTTTCTCGGCCGGCGGAATGCCTCCCGCACGTCCTGCCAGCTTGGATTACTGCGCCACCGCTTTCTTCTTGGACGCCTCGAACTCATCCATCACACCGACCCGGCGCAGAAGGCGCTCCACCGCCTCGGAAGGCTGGGCACCCTGCTGCAGCCAGTACAGCGCCCGCTCCTTCTCGACGTGCAGGGTTTCGGGCTCGGTGCGCGGGTTGTAGTGGCCGATAATCTCGATAAAGCGCCCATCGCGCGGCGCTTCAGCATCCGCCACCACAATGCGGTAGCTCGGTTGTTTCTTGGCTCCCACTCGACGAAGTCTGATGCGTACCATGCGTTTGCTCTCTCCTTATGCAAAATCGTGCGAATGATGGAATTGGCTTTACTGGAACAAGGAAAACAGGCCGCCCCGCTTCGGGGTCTTGCCCAACTGCTTCATCATCCTCTGCATCTGCCGGAACTGTCCCAGCAGTTGGTTGATATCCTGGACGGTGGTGCCGGAGCCGCGGGCAATGCGGCGCTTGCGGCTGGCGTTAATGATTTCCGGCCGCCGGCGCTCCTCCTTCGTCATCGAGTTGATGATGGCCTCCACCTTCTTGAGCTGTTGCTCCGTGACCTCCGGCGCCAGGTCTTTGCTGACCCGCGCCATGCCGGGAATCATGTCCAGCAGTTGCGAGAGCGGCCCCAGCTTCTTGACCTCATGAAGCTGTTCCAGGAAGTCCTCCAGGGTGAACTCGCCGCTGACCAGCCGCCGGCTCATCTCCATCGCCTTCTGCTGGTCCATGGTCTGCTCCGCCTTCTCGATCAGGCTGAGCACATCCCCCATGCCCAGGATGCGGGAGGCCAGACGGTCGGGGTGAAACTCCTCCAGGGCATCCGGCTTCTCGCCAGTGCCCAGGAACTTGATGGGCACCCCGGTCACATGGCGCATGGAGATGGCCGCACCGCCGCGCGCATCACCGTCCACCTTGGTCAGGATGAGACCTGTCAGCCCCACCCGGCGGTGGAACTCCTCGGCCACGCGCACGGCATCCTGCCCGGTCATGGCATCGGCGACCAGGAGCACTTCTGCCGGCTGGACCTTCGCCTTGATGGCCTCCAGCTCCGCCATCATCTCATCGTTGATATGCAGGCGGCCGGCGGTGTCCAGCAGTACGACGGTATAGGCCGCCTTGCGGGCATGCTGGACAGCGTTGACGCAAATTTCCGGCGGCCGGCGGTTGTTCGGCTCGCTGTACACGGGGATGTCGAGCTGTTTGCCCAGCACTTCAAGCTGATGGATGGCCGCCGGCCGATAAATGTCCGCCGCCACCATCAGCGGCCGCTGTCCCTGTTTGCGCAGGCGCAGTGCCAGTTTGGCGACGGCGGTGGTCTTGCCGGCGCCCTGCAGGCCAACCAACATGATCACGTGCGGGATCGGTCCACTCAGGTTGAGCTTGGCGCCCTCGCCCAGCGTGGCGATCAGCTCCTCATGCACGATCTTGACCACCTGCTGAGCAGGGGTCAGGCTCCGCATGACCTCCGCGCCGATGGCCCGCTCCCGCACCCGCTCCAGGAACGCCTTGACCACCTTATAGTTGACATCGGCTTCCAGGAGCGCCAGGCGCACCTCGCGCAAAGCGGCATCGACATCGGCTTCGGTCAGCCGGCCGCGCGAGGAAAGCTTATCAAAGACCGCCTGCAGTTTCTCGGTTAGATTCTCAAACATCCCCTGAATATCCCAACGCAGTGCACAGCAGACGAGCGGCCAGTGCCGGCCGCTCGACCCTGCCTTCCCATTCTAGCCGAGTACGGCGATTTCGTCAAATTCCCTACCGCTCTGGTCAGATGCATGGGCCTTCAGGGGACAATCGCCTGGACCTGCGCAAGCCGAACAATTGCCGGCCTCCCTGGATTGTGATATGATTGCGTTCAGCGCACAGGGAGTAAAGGCCATGCAGGTGATGATTGTGGATGACCAGCGCACTACCAGGGCGGTACTGCGCGGGTTCCTGGAACGTCATGGTCATGTCATCGTGCGAGAGACCTCCACCGGCGCCGAGACGCTGGCCGCCCTGGAGGAATGCCAGCCGGATGTGGTCCTGCTCGACGTGGAACTGCCCGACATGAGCGGCATCGAGGTGGCGCGTCAGATTATGGTGCGCGCTCCGGTGCCGGTGGTCATGATCAGCGCGCATGAGGAAGATGAGCTGGTCCTGCAGGCCACCCAGGCCGGCATCCACGCCTACCTGACAAAGCCCATTGACGGCCGCGACCTCCAGCGCGCGCTCATCGTCGCCCGGGCACGCTTCGAGGACATGCGCACCATGCAAAGACTGCGCCAGGCGGCGGAACAGCGCGCCGCCCGGTTGGCGCTCGCGCACGAAATCGTGCGCTACCTGGCCGGCATGGCCGGCACCGCCGGCGAGGGCCTGCGGGTCATCCTCCAAAAGGTGGCCGAACGCATCCAACAACAGTTCGGCTATTTCGAGGTGAAGATCGCACTGGTCGAAGGGGATGAGCTGGTCATCACCGCGGCCGCCGGCGAGCAGGTGCACCCAGCAACCATCGGGTTCCGCATCCCCCTCTTCCCCGAAGGCCCCAGTATGATGGCCTGGGCCGCCCGTCACGGCAAAACGCTGTTGGCGCCCGATGTGCGCCAGGAACCGCGCTTTCTGCCATGTCCCTGGAATTCCCAGACCCTGTGTGAGCTGTCCGTTCCCCTCTATGTGGGCGAGCGAGTGCTGGGGGTGCTGGACATTCAGAGCACTTACGTGGACGGACTGAACCAGGAAGACGCGGAGATTATGGAAATCCTGGCCGGCTCCCTGGGAGCGGTGATCGACAACGTGCGGCTGGTGAACGAACTGCGGGAACATGCCCGCCGGCTGGAAGAGGCCAACGCCCAGCTCATCACCGCGCGCGAGCAGTTGATCCGCAGTGAACGGCTGGCCGCCATCGGCCAGGTGGCCGCCGCCGTCCAGCACGAGGTCAGCAACCCACTCACCGCCGTGCTGGGCAACGCTCACTGGCTGGTGGAGCGCGCCGACGTGCCGGAAGAGGTGCGGGACATCCTGCGGGTCATCGCCCGCGAATCACTGCGCATCCGCGACGTCCTGCGCCAATTGGATGAGGTGCAGGATCGCCTGGTGCCCTACGCCGGCGGTGCCCAAATGTTGGACCTGCGGCACACCCAGCCGCCGGATACCTCCGCGGCATCACCATCTTCCCCCTCTACCGAGCATTGACCTGTTCCCATGACACTATCGCGCGGCAAAGCGACATCGAGGCTCCCATGACGCGGTACTCCGCATTCGAACTGGGCATCATCGCACTCCTGACCATCCTGGTCCTGGATTTAATCGGGATTGTGGCACTGGCCGTGGCATATGTCGGGCCGGCAGCGCACCTGGTCCTGTGGATCATCGCCGGCCTCTCCGGCTTCATCGCCGGCGGCATTCTCGGCACCTTTTCCGAACGCCGGCTGGCCCTGACGCTCGCCCTGGCCAGCAGTGGGATCGCGGCACTGCTTCTACTCATGGCGGTGGGGACTGCGGTGGGCCTGTCCCATGTGGGAGCAGTTCTGCGCGCCCAGTACCTGGCGGCCGCCGGTTTCCAGGTCTTAGGCGCGCTGGTCGGCGCGCTGGCCGGCGGAACAGGCCGAATAAAAGAGCCTCCTGCAGAGTAACACCCTGCAGGAGGCCGGCTCCTTCACTGCTTGTACGATTCGAAGACCCGCCGGAAGTGGAACCCGTAGATGGCGTAGGTGATGGCTTTGGGGAACAGGTTGGGCCGGCGGAACAGCGTCCAGAAGAACAGCTTCCAGTATTCCAGGCGCTCCGACCCCTTGATGCCCAGCAGGTAGATGGAGCGGAAGAAGGCCTTCAGCTCCGGCAGTTTGATCTTCGGCTTGACGAACTTGGGCGGCTGATACTCGCTCAGGAACTTCTTCACCCGCTCGTAATAGGCCTCGGGGGAGTAGATGGTCTCCACGATGCGCTTGTAGCCATCAACGAGGGTTTGCAGGTCCATCTTGGGGATGAAGTTGATGGAGAAGTCGGTGTTATTCCCCGTGAAGCTTTCCAGCAGGCGCCCTTCCTTGCGCAGGCGTTCGTAGAGCTTGGTGCCGGCCGGCGCCTGCAGGAGCCCCACCATCGCCGTGATGATGCCGCTCTCCTGGATGAAGCGGATCTGCCGCTCGAAAATCGAGGGCTTGTCGGTATCAAAGCCGACGATGAAGCCGGCCTGCACGTCCAGCCCCGCCCGGTGCAGTTTGCGGATGTTGGCCACCAGATCGCGCCCGCGGTTCTGAATCTTACTGCATTCCACCAGGCTCTCCTCATCCGGCGTCTCGATGCCGATGAAGACCGTGGTGAAGCCGGCGCGCACCATCAGGTCAATCAGCTCATCATCATCCGCCAGGTTAATGGACACCTCCGTCTGAAAACCGATGGACGGTTTATCCTTGCGCCACTCGATGATGGCCGGCAGGAC
>JAPWUQ010000086.1 GCA_028275445.1 Anaerolineae bacterium
GCACAATGTGCTTCAGGGCAAGCAAGTTTTTCGAAAGGGTATGCCGCGGACGGCGTGGTTGACAAGGTTTACCTTCTCTGTTATAATTAGGCATGCCTTATAAAATTTTTCATCGCGACCCTCAAATGGAAGGAAAGCGGGGGTAAGCATGCTGCACAGCGAGAGCGCGGAAGATTATCTGAAGACCATATGCAAGATGGGCGGGACGCAGGGGGCGGTATCCACCAGCGCGCTGGCCTCTCGTCTGGGGATATCGCCGGTATCCGTGCATGAGATGATCCGCAAGCTGGCGGAGCAGGGGCTGGTGGAGTACACCCCCTACCGGGGAGTGTCGCTGACGCCGGCCGGCCTGCGCGCGGCGCAGAACGTCTTCCGCCGGCACCGCCTCTGGGAACGCTTCCTGCACGACTCCCTCGGCCTTCCCTGGGCGCGCGTGCATGAGGAGGCCGAACGCCTGGAACATGCCACCTCCCAGGAGGTGTCGGACCGCCTGGCCCAGTTCCTGAACTACCCGCAGGAATGCCCCCACGGCTATCCCATCGGGCAGGAAACGTGTGCCTGCGAGGATGAAGCGGCGCGCCCACTGCTGGAGCTGGCGGCCGGCGAAAGCGCGGAGATCGAGCGCGTCCCCGAGGACAACGCCCAGATGCTGGAATATCTGGACCATCTGGGACTGCGCCCCGGCGTGCGGGTCACGATGATCGAGATCGCCCCGTTCGACGGCCCGGTGACCATCGAACTGGCCGGCGAGCGCAAGGCCATCGGCCGGCCGCTGGCGGAGCGCATCCTGGTGCATATCGCCGCATCCCACCATACAGAACACCAAGGGGGTTAACACAAAGCCTATGGCGGAGACCAAGCAAGCCATCGTTCCTCTGGACGTCGTGCCGGCCGGCGAGACCGTGCTCCTGCAGGAGATCGTCGGCGGCCACGGCATCCTCAGCCGGCTGGCCACGCTGGGATTTACCCCTGGCACGCCGCTGACCATGATTCAGAACTTCGGGCACGGCCCGCTCATCGTGCAGGTGCGCGACGCGCGCATCGCGCTCGGCCGCGGCGAGGCGCGCCATATCCTCGTCCAGGCGGATGAGAAGACCGCGGCACGCATTGACCCGCGCTTTGTCCAGCGCACGTTCGTATCGCGCCGGCCCGACGCGTAATGATCCAAGAGGATGATATGTCATGAAGGCACCAGTGATGTCCTGTCATCCGGTCACGACGACCGCCCGACCGTCTCAGCCGGCAGAACTGCGGGTAGCCCTGGCCGGCCAGCCCAACGTCGGCAAATCCACCCTCTTCAACCTGCTGACCGGCCTGAATCAGCATGTGGGCAACTGGCCGGGCAAGACGGTGGAGAAAAAAGAGGGCTATTTCCGCTACGACGGCCTGCAAATTCAACTGGTGGACCTGCCCGGCACCTACAGCCTGACCGCCAATTCGCTGGAGGAGCTGATCGCCCGCGAGTACATCATTCAGGAACGGCCGGATGTGGTGGTCGTGGTGCTGGACGCCGCCACCCTGGAGCGCAACCTGTACCTAGTGGCGGAGCTTCTGCCCCTGCCCCCGCGCGTGGTGGTGGCGCTGAACATGATCGACGTGGCGGAGCAGGAAGGGGTGCACATCGAGCCGGAGGTGCTCCAGGCCGCCCTGGGCGTGCCAGTGGTGCCCATGGTGGCCACCAAGAACCGCGGCGTGCGGGAGCTGGTGGATGTGGTGGTGCGGCTGGCGCGCGGGGAGATCCCGTATGAGCCGAAACTGCCGCAGGTGCGCGCCGACCATCAGCAGGTGCTGGAGCGGGTCAAAGAGCTGATCTGCCCGTATGTGCCGGCCCCTTACCTGCCCGATTGGGTGGCCCTCAAGCTGTTGGAGGGCGACCGACATCTGACCGAGTTGATGGACAGCCACCTGCCGGCGGATATCCGTCAGCAAGTGCATGCCCTCCTGGCCCAGCACGACGACGCGCTGATGGCCGTGGCCAGCGGACGCTATGAATGGGTGGGACGCATGGTGCGCGCCGCGGTGGTGCGGCCGCAGGCCGGCCAGATCACCCTCACCAGCCGGCTGGACCGCTGGGCGACCCACCCCTTCTGGGGGCTGATCGTCCTCGCCGGCGTCCTGGGGGTCGTCTTCTGGCTGACCTTCACCATCGGCTCGCCCATTCAGGAATGGCTGGACACCGTCATTATCAACGGCCTGCGGGGATGGCTGAGCGCCGTGCTGGCCGGAGCGCCGGCCTGGCTGAGCGGCGCGATCGTGGACGGCGTGCTGGGCGGCGCCGGCATGGTGGTCACTTTCCTGCCCATCCTGGTCATCTTCTTCACCGTGCTGGCACTGCTGGAGGACACCGGCTACATGGCGCGCGCCGCGTTCGTCATGGACCGCTTTATGCACATGATGGGACTGCACGGCAAAAGCTTCCTGCCCCTGTTATTGGGCTTCGGATGCAACGTGCCGGCGGTCATGGGCACCCGCATCATCGACACGCCTCGCTCCCGCCTGCTGACCATCATGCTGGCCCCACTGGTGCCCTGCGCGGCCCGCATGGCGGTCATTGCTTTCCTGACGCCGGTGTTCTTCGGCCGGTCTGCCGCGCTGGTGGCCTGGGGATTGGTGGCCATGAGCCTGCTTGTGCTGGCGCTGGCCGGCCTGCTGTTGAGCCGGGTGGTTATGAAGGGGGAGCGCGCCGCGTTCATTATGGAACTGCCCCTGTATCATAAACCCAACGCCCGCACCATTGCCCTGCAGGTCTGGCAGCATGTGCAGGAGTTCCTGCGCAAGGCCGGCACCCTTATCCTGGTGATGTCGGTGGTGATGTGGGCGCTTTCGACACTGCCGACCGGCCAGATCGAGACCAGCTATCTGGCGGCCTTCGGCCGATGGGCGGCGCCGTTGGGGGCGCTCCTCGGCCTGGACTGGCGCATGCTCGTCGCCCTGCTGAGCAGTTTCGTGGCCAAGGAGAACGCCATCGCCACCATGGCCATCCTGTACGCCGGCTCCGACCAGGCCGGCCTGGTACAGCGCCTCAGCGTCGCGGTCACGCCGGCGTCCGCCCTAGCTTTCCTGGTGGTGCAAATCCTGTTCATCCCCTGCGTCGCCACCGTGGCCGCCATCCGCCAGGAGACCGGCTCCTGGAAATGGACCATCGCCAACATCCTGGGCCTGCTGGTCATTTCGTTCACCATGGGCATCCTGGTGTACCAGCTCGCCCTGCTGATCCTGCCCTGAGAGGGGAGAGGGGTTATGCTAGAGCAGTTACTGCGAGAGCTGGCCGCCGGCAGTCCTCTGCACCTGGACGACCTGGCCGCCAGATTGGGGGTCACTCCCCCGCTTGTCACGGCGATGCTGGAGGACCTGGAGCGCATGGGCTATGTGAAGGCCATCCGCGCCTCCTGCAACTCGGCATGCGCCGGCTGTTCCTATCATGGGCTGTGCCAGATCGTGGGCGGCGGCCGCATCTGGACCCTGACCGAGGCCGGCCAGCGCGCCGCCGCCAAATAAGCCCCTTCCGGTGACAGTCACCTCACAGGTGACTGTCACCGTTTCGAATATACCCCGCTTATCTCTCGTCTAACGTATTAGGGATAAGCAAAAGGCTGCATATTTTCGGACGGACAACGTTGTCCTTTGCATACCATCACCGCATCAGCGTCCATCATCCGTCCACCATCCTGGCAAAGACAAGGAGGTGAGCGACGATGAAAAGCCTGAAGCGGATGACCACTGAGCAGGTACTGCGCTCTATCGCCGGCTTCCTCGGCCGGGCGTCGGACCGGGATTTCGAGTATCTCCTTTCCGTGATGGAGCATCTGGCCACCAGCTATCGCGAGAAGGCCATCCTGCAGTCCCTTCGCGATAGCTGGCGCAGCAATTCCCCTCTGGCACAGCTCCTCCGACGGGTGTTTCGCGAGACCAATCCGGAGTGCCGCTATCGTTTCCTCTACAACTTCTTTTTCAACCAGAGCTTCGGTGAGGCCAAGGTCAAGCGCGACGCGTATCTCGAGCGCTACGGGTACTGTCCGCCCTGGGCCATGCTCATCAGCCCGACCATGCGCTGTAACCTGCGCTGTGCCGGCTGTTACGCCGGCGAATACACCCGCAAGGACGACCTGCCGGCGGAAGTCATTGACCGCGTGCTGACCGAAGGCGAGGAGTTGGGCATCTCCTTCGTGACTATCCTGGGCGGCGAACCCTTCATCCGGGAGGACCTGTGGCCCATCTATGAGAAGCATCGCGATACGCTCTTCCAGATTTACACCAACGGCACCCTCCTGGATGAGGAAACCGCGAAGCACATCGCCCGTCTGGGCAACATTGTGCCGGCGGTCAGCATCGAGGGCTTCGAAGAGGAGACCGACGGCCGGCGCGGCAAAGGCACGTTCCAGGCCATCATGCGCGCCATGGATGCCCTGCGCCAGAACGGCGTTATCTTCGGCTTCTCCGCCATGGTAACGCGCTACAACGTGGACACCATTATCAGCGACGAATTCAACCGCATGCTGGTCGAGAAGGGCGCCTACCTCGGCTGGCACTTCTTGTACATGCCGGTGGGGCGGGACCCCGACCTGTCGCTGATGCCCACGCCCGAACAGCGCGATCTGCTCCGGCGCATGGGTGCGGCGCGCATCCGCGCCACGTATCCCATGTTCGTCATAGACTTCTGGAACGACGCGCCCTATGTGGGCGGGTGCATCGCCGCCGGCAGGAATTACTTCCACATCACCTCGCGCGGGGATGTCGAACCGTGCATCTTCACCCATTTCGCCGTGGACAACATCAAGGAGAAGAGCCTGCAAGAGGTGCTGGAGTCGCCCTATTTCCGCGGCATTCGCGCCCGCCAGCCGTACAGCGAGAACCTCTTGCGCCCCTGCATGCTGATCGACCATCCACACGTGTTCCGCGAGATTTATCAGACCTATCATCCCTATCCGACGCATCCAGGGGCGGAGACGCTGGTGGGCGAGCTGGCCGCCGGCCTGGACCGTTACTCGCAGGAGGCGGCGGTGATCTTGGAAGAGGCCTGGCGCAAGGACTTCATCGAGGCCGGCACCAACATCTTCCCGGAGGAGGCGCCGCACAAGGAGCCGGCGGCCGCCTGAACCGCAGACCAGCCTCCCGTGGGAATCTAGCCTACGGGAGGCTGTTCTATTTTCAGCTTGCGCACCAGCTCCCGCCGCAGTTCCAGCATGGCGGCCTCGATGTAGGGATAGACGAACCAGACGGTGCCGGCGGAAGTGGTGAGACCCGTCAGCACGCGCAGTGCCGGCGTGCTCTCCCGCAGGCCCAGCGCCTGCGTCAGGCCGTCCACGGCCAGCGGCAGGAGGAACAGCGCCAGCCCCCACAGCGGCAAAGGCTTCAGCCAGCGCCGCGGCCCCAGTGAATACAGGATGCCGAAGAGCACCAGCCCCAGATAGATCACCACATCGCGCTGACAGACCACCAGCTTGTAGCCGATCTGCGGCGAGCCAAGGAACTGCCGGCGCTGAAAGGGGGTGCCGGCCGGGTCCATGCCGGCAGAGACCAGCTCGTCCCACGAGTAGGTGAGCTTTTCCCCGAACAGGAAGAAGGAGCGCTCCGGCAGTTGGTGACAGGTGGGGGCATAGAGGGTGTAGAGAAGCCGGCCGGCGCGCTCCTGGCCGGCATGCATCAGCGCCGGCGCCAGAAACATCGGCACGATGATCACCAGCAGGGCAACATTAAACAGCGCCACCCAGTGGAAGGTCAGCCAGTAAATGGCCTTATCGGCGGCGATGACGAGATCGCGCTTGCGGCCCGTCACAGGCCGGCGAGATGCCCCCGGCATGTTCGTCATTCGGTCAGGCCGGCTCCTTTCCCCCGCCTCACGGATGCACCATGGCGCGCAGGACCCCGTCGCCGTAGCTCGCCACCAGCTCGAAGGCTTCCTGCGTGCGCTCCAGGGGAAACTGGTGGGTGGCCAGCGGCTTCAGGTCCAGCATGCCGGCCTTCACCAGGCGGATGGCGCGCGGGTAGGTGTGCTTCATGCGCCGCACCAGCTTGATGGTCAATCCCTTATGGCGCACCGTCGAGGCGGTAAGCTGGAGCCGGTCCACGGCGGGGATGCCGGCCAGCACCAGCCGGCCGCCGGCGCGCACGGCCGCGGCGGCCTGTTGGGGGGTCTCTTGGACGCCGGCGGCCTCGAAGGCCACGTCCACCCCCCGGCCATCCGTCATGCGCAGGATCGCGCTCACCACGTCCTCGCGCGTCGGGTCCAGGGCCACGGCGCCGGTATAGCGCTCGACGAACCGCCGGCGCTCCGCCAGCGGCTCGCTGACATATATCTCCGCCGCGCCGGCCAGCCGCGCCACCGCCGCGGTGAGGATGCCGATGGGGCCGGCGCCGAACACCGCCACCGTCTGGCCGACGCGCAGATGGGCCAGGTCCACCGTGTGCAGGGCGATGCCCAGCGGTTCCAACATGGCGCCTTCATCGGGGGACATGCCCTGCGGCAGGGGGAAGCAGTTGGCCGCCGGCATGACGGCATATTCCGCCAGCACGCCGTCCACCGGCGGGGAACCGCAGAAGCGCACGTGCAGGCACAGGTTGGGATGCCCCTCTCGGCAGGGTTCGCACTGGCCGCAGGGGATGCCCGGCTCCACCGCCACAAGCTGGCCCTCCTGCACGCCCTCCACCCCTGGCCCACAGCGCGCCACATACGCGGCGAACTCATGTCCCAGGATGATGGGCGCGCTCACCACCTGGGTGCCGATGCGGCCGTCCAGGAAATAATGCACGTCGGAGCCACAGATGCCGACCGAGGCGATCTTCAGGAGCACCTGGCCGGGGCCGGGTTGGGGAACAGGGACGGTGTCCAGGCGGATGTCGCGGATGCCGTACAGGCGCGCGGCGCGCATCTGCTGTGGGAGGGTGGCGCTGGTCATCAGGAACGGGCCTCCTTACTATGACAAAATGCCTGCATGCCGGGGAATATCCCCGGACATGCAGGCAAGTATAGCCTAAAAGTCCGCCGGCGCAAATCAGGGCGCCGGAATCACTACATGTTTGACGTTGCGGTACACATCGCCGGCGTGGAAGACCACCAGATACTTCCCAGTCTGCGGGTTGAAGGAGAGCTGAGGCTCGGTGCCACTGCCGGCGACCTGATACTTGGCGTCCATGAGGACAGACTCCCCGCTGGGCCGCAGGGTCCGTGCGACAACGCGGCGGACGCAGGAGGCGCAGGCCTGCTCCACCCACACCACCGTGTAGTTGCCGGTGATGGTGTTGACGCCGGCGGCCGGCTTCGGCACGTCCGACAGGTACGAGCCGCTGTTATAGACCGCCTGGGCCTCGATGGTGAAGGGTGCGCCGATGGGCCGGCCTTCGGCATCCAGCCGCTGGCCGTGCACCGAACGCCATGTCCCCACCGCGTTCAGGTCCATCAGCTTCTGCCACACCACCAGGTATTCGTCCAGCACCGGGTTGTACACCACCTCCGGGAAGCGCTCACAGCCAGGCTCGGTGCTGATGGGGAAGTTGGGCGGGTCGCCGATGGGCTTCGCCTGCCCGTCCAGGAAGATGCCGTAAATGTCCATGTTCAGCAGTTCATACCACTGGTTGGTGGGATGGGGGCTGCCGGCGCCGTTGCGGTCGTCCTCCCACACCACCAGGAAGCGCTGGCGCCGCGTATCATACGCAATGCTGGTATACTGCTGGATGCGCTTGGCGTTGCCCACATACTGATGGGTGGTATTGGCCGGGTCCAGCGTGATGGGCTGGTTGCGTCCCAGAATGGCGCCGGTCGCCGAGACGATCTGGGCGTAATTGTCCTTGAAGGTGGTGCGGTCATTCTCGTCCATGCTGAACAGGCTTGGGAATTGGGTGCGCGCCCGGCCGTCGTGCCAAGTGACCAGGAAGACGTTCGCCGGCGGATAATAGGCCACGGCCGGGTGCCACTGATTGTCGTCGTAGGGCGGCGACGTGAACTTCTCGGAGATGAGGAAGACATCGGTCAGCGGCTCGCCGTTGGCATTGATGAGCCGGCCGACCACATCGTAGCCGTACTGCGAATAGCCCGGATAGCCGCTGGGCGGCCAGTTCCCGAGGAAGTCAAAGGCATGCTGTTGCCAGACCACCAGATAGGTCTGGTTCGTGGGATTATAGGCGGCCGCCGGCCACTGCATGCTCAGGATGTTGGCAGATATCTCGATGTCAGGGGAGAGCACAGAGCCATCGGCCCCGATGCGCCGGGCATAGATATCCTTGGCATCGCGCGCCCCGTACTCGCAGTAGCGGCCGTAGGCGGCCACGTTGCGGCAGTCCGCCCAGACCACCAGGTACTCGTTGCGGTCCGGGTTATAGACGGCGGAGACCTGCTCCTGGTGGTACGGCGCCGGCGTAGGTGTCGGTAGCGGCACGGACGTGCCGGCCGGCGTGGGTGTATTGGTGGCCCCCGGCGTGACAGCGGGCGTCCGCGTGGCGGTGGGCGTGGGCGTCGGAGTGGACGTAGGGCCGGCCGTGGCGGTGGCGGTGCGCGTCGCCGTGAACGTCGGGCTGGGCGTGGCGGTTGGGGTAGCGCTGGGAGTCAGGGTAACGCCGGCGGGCGGGGTGCCAGTCGGCGTGGCGGTGAATGTGGCCGTGGCAGTGAACGTCGGCGTGAAGGTTGCGGTGCCGGCCGGCGCGGTGGGAGTAACCGTCGGGACACCACCGCACGGCGCCACGTAAGCTGGGATAATATTGGAGGCCGGCACGACGGCGACGGCATCCAGCCGGGCCTCTTTCTCGCGAGGCCGGATGATAATGCTGTGCGTGCCCGGCTTCAGCCGCAGGACGGGCCGCTGGCCGGTAGAGGCATCTTTGATGGGCTGCCAGGTCCAGGTCGAGATCGGCAGAAAATCCCAACGGAAATCCGGTCTGCCATCCAGCGAAACGAAGAAGGAGTTATCCCCTTCATGGAAAGCGAGGGTGCGCCCCCAGAACCAGTAGTCGGACTCATTCGTCACGCGGAAGGTGATCCGCACCTCGCCGATGGGATTCTCGGGACTAATGACATAGCCGCAGGCGGAGGCGCCGGCATCATAGGCGACGCTCATCGGTGGGATGACCTCGCCGGCCTCGGCCTCCGCGTAGATGATGCCGGCCTCCTGCGCCGAGGTGGGCGTGGCGGAAGGTGTGACCGTGGGAGTATGAGTGGGCGGAAGGGTCGGCGTCGGCGTCATGGTGCAGGTCGGCGTAGCCGTATTCGTGGGCGTGGCCGTATGCGTGGGCGTTGGGGTGGGCGTCGGCGGTTTGCCCTCGTAGACGATGGTCAGCATAGGCCGCCGGCTCGCGTCCAGGTATTCGCTGGAGTGGAGGTAATATTCGACGCCGGCGGCGTTCACCCCCTCGATGAGAAAGCCGTAATTGGGCTGCTGCTGAGCCGCCCAGCTCTGCACCAGGGCGGTTACATCAAAGGTCACCCAGCCGTCGGCGAAGTCCACATTGGCCGTGGCCATCGGCTGCTGCAGATAGTCCACGCCGGCCATGCTGGCACCGGGCAGGCCCCAGGAAGTATTCCCCTGAGCCACCTCCCACGTGGCGTCCAGGTAGTCCCAGGCGCGCGAGACAGGATAGACGTTCAGCGTGATGGGTTGGGCATTCGAGCGGCCCGAGACATAAAGGGAAAGGGTGGCGAAGCGCACCTCGGCGTTCGAGGGCATGGCCGGCAGGTCAAAGTACAGAAGCCCCTTGGCCCAGCCGCCGGAACGCACCACCAGGCGCTGGAGCAAGCCGTAGTTGCTCTTCGGGTACCAGCTGTGGATAAAGGTATCGCGCGAGCCGAGATACCCTTCCGCACCGTACTGCAGGCGCACGGTGCGGGTGCCCACAAACGGGGTCGAGGTCGGCGTTGGCGTGCGGGTCGGTGTGGAGGTCCAGGTCGGCGTGAAGGTGATGGTCGGGGTCGGCGACGGCGTAAAGGTCGGCGTGCGGGTGGGCGAGGCCGCCGGCGTGAACGTGTGCGTGGGGAGCGGTGTCGGCGCCGGCAGGAGGTACGTGATGGTCAGCTTCGGCCGCAGGTCCGAACGCCAGAAATTGTCGCTGGAGATAAAGCGGTATTCCACGCCGGCCTCCCCGTAGCCGCGCAGGACAGCGCCCCAGTTCTGGGAAGGATCGCGCAGCCACTGCGCCACCAGCGGGGTGAGGTCCAGGGAGACCCAGGTTTTCTCATAGGGCACCAGGATAGTGTCCACAGGGGTGTCGGCGCGGTCCACATCCGGTTTGCTGGCCCCTGGCTGTGCCCAGGAATCGCCGGCGCGTGCCAGATACCAGGTCGCCTGCGAGGCGTTCCATGGGCGCAGGAGCGCATAGGCGCGCAGTTCCATCGCCGAGCCGTTAGTGCGGCCGTCCACATACAGCTCCAGGCGCGCGCGGACGACCTCTGCGTCCCGGGGGATGCTGGTCGGCAGTTCGAAGCGGATCAGCCCGCACTCATGCTCGCCGGAACGCACGTATATGCCGTCAAAAGAGTTGTAATTCAAGTCCGGATACCAGGCATGGATGAATGTATCGGCGGTGCCGGTATAGCCGGCGTTCCCCTGCTGGAGCACCACGGTATATTGCTGGGGAGGGAGTGGGGTGGGCGTCGGCGACGGCCGGCCGGTCGGCGTGGCGGTCCAGGTGGGCGTTGGCGTAGGCGTCAGCGTCGGCGTAGGGCTGGGCGTGCGCGTGAACGTGGCCGTCGGGCTTGGCTGGGGCGCGATGGTATAGCTGATGACCAGATTGGGCCGCAAAGAGCTGTCGTAGTACTCGCGCGACGGGATGTGATATTCCACGCCGGCGCCCCCGCCGCCCCGCACAACCAGACCGTAATTGCTGGCCGGGTCATCCACCCACTG